>JAGWMX010000004.1 GCA_028871525.1 Gammaproteobacteria bacterium | reverse complement strand
ATCTCCGTTGATGACGCCTAACGTGAAGCGCGAGGGCCGGCCTCGGGTCACCGCGAAAGAAAGGCCGCACAACCTCAGATCGGCGGCTAAGCACCGCGCAGGTAAGGCCAGGCCCCGCGCAAATAAACCAGCATCGACCACAACGTCAGCACCGCGGCCAGCACCAGCAACAACAGTCCCAGTGTATAGGCCGGCAGACCGAACAGCGGGCTGCCCCAAAGCAGCAGTGCGATCGCGCTCATCTGCGCAGCGGTCTTGACCTTGCCGATCTGGTTGACCGCCACCCGCGCCCGCTGGCCGACTTCGGCCAACCACTCGCGCAGTGCTGACACGGTGATTTCACGGCCGATGGTCACCGCCACCAGCAGTGCCAGAAGATCGGTCGGTCGATCGCGCAACAACATGACCAGGCTGACCGCCACCAGCAGCTTGTCGGCCACCGGATCGAGAAACGCGCCGAACAGCGTGGTCTGGCTCCAGCGGCGCGCCAACCAGCCATCGAGCCAGTCGGTGACGGCAGCCAACACGAACAACACCGCGGCAATATGCCGCAACGGCAGGCTCGGTTGCAGCATCAGTAGCAGAATCGCCGGGATCACGCCAATGCGCGCGGCGGTCAACAGCAGCGGCAGATTCCAGCTCAAGAGCGCCAGTACGGTTTGGGATCGAAGACAATCTTAGTGGAAGCGGGCATAGATGCGCTCGGCCAGCTTACGACTGATCCCGGGAACTGCAGTCAGCTCCTCGAGCCCGGCACGCTTGACCTGCGGCAGTCCACCGAGCGTGCGCAGCACCGCACGCCGTCGCACCGAACCCAGACCTTCGATACGCTCGAGCTCGGACTCAAGCCGCGCTTTCCCGCGCCGGCCGCGATGACCGGTGATCGCGAAGCGGTGCGCTTCGTCGCGGATCTGCTGGATCAGGTGCAGCGCCGGCGAGTCCGGCGGCAACATCAGCGCCTGCGCACGGCCCGGCAGCCACAGTTGCTCGAGACCGGGACGGCGCGTCGGCCCCTTGGCCACCGCCGTCAGCGAAATCCGGTCCAGCTCCAGCTCGCGCAGCGCCTCGACGGCCGCCGCGAGCTGCCCGCGGCCGCCGTCGATCAGGATCAGGTCGGGTAACACCCCCTCGCCGGTCATCGCCCTTGCGTAGCGCCGGCCGACCGCCTGACGCAGCGCCGCGTAGTCGTCGCCCGGCGCCAGCCCTTCGCCGCCGATGTTGAAGCGGCGATAGGCGTTTTTCAAAGGTCCCCCTTCGCCAAACACGACGCAGGAAGCAACCGTTCGCTCGCCGGCGGTGTGGCTGACGTCGAAACATTCGATGCGCCGCGGCACGCACGGTAGGGCCAGCGCTTCGCGCAGCGCCTCGAGCCGCTGCTCCAGCGTCACCGATTCGGCCAGGTGCGCCGACAGCGCCTGCCCGGCGTTTTGCTGCGCCATCCGGAGCAGGCGCAGCTTGAGCCCGCGCTGCGGGCGGCGGATGCGCACGCGCTGGCCGGCGCGGATCGAGAGGCTTGCCGCTAGCCAGTCGGCCTCGTCGGGCACCTCGGGCACCAGCACTTCTGCCGGCGGCGGCCAGTCGAGGTAGTACTGGCCGAGGAACGCTGACAACAGCGCCGGCGTCTCGACCGCGCGCGGGTGGCGCGGAAAATAGCTGGCATGGCCGAGGTTCTGACCGCCACGCACCCGCATCACCACCACGCAGCTGCGCGTCGGGTGCGCAGCCATGGCGACGGCGTCGAGATCACCGGTCTCGCCGCTGATCGCGCGGCTCTCCTGCAGCCGACGCAACGCCGCGATCTGGTCGCGTAGGCGCGCGGCGTGCTCGAAGTTTAGCGCCGTCGCCGCTGCCTCCATCTCGTCGGCCAGCTCGCGCGCCAGCGCCTCGCCGTGACCTTCCAGCAGCCGTTGCGCCCGCACCACGTCGCGCGCGTAGTCCGCCTCGCCGATCAAGCCGACGCAGGGCGCCGAGCAACGTCCGATCTGATACTGCAAGCATGGTCGCCGGCGGTTGGCGAAGAAACTGTCCTTGCACGGCCGCAGTCGGAACAGCTTCTGCAGTGTCTGCACCGTCTCGCGCACCGCGGCGGCCGACGGGAACGGGCCGAAGTAACGATGCGGCCGCACGCGCGCGCCGCGATAGAAGCCGATGCGCGGAAAACGTTCGGGATCCGGCGAGCCGTCTGCCGGTCCGCTGGGGGGATGATCGCGGCTGATGCGCAGCAACGGGTAGCTCTTGTCGTCGCGGTACTGGATGTTGTAGCGCGGCCGCTGCTCCTTGATCAGCGTCGCCTCCAGCAGCAGCGCCTGATCCTCGGTGGCGGTGACCGTGACCTCCATCCGGCGGATCTGCGCCACCATCGTCTCGATGCGCGGGTCGCCGCTGGCGCGCAGGAAATAGCTGGCCACCCGCTTCTTGAGATTGCGCGCCTTGCCGACGTACAGCAGCTCGCCGCCGGCGCCGTACATGCGATAGACGCCGGGAGCAGTCGTCAACTGGAACAAAAACGCGCGGTGGTCGAATTCCGGCTGCAGCGCTTGGCTCATACGCCCATTTTATTGATTCCGCCGCGGGCTTCCGACGCCGGTCTGCGGCATCACGTCCCGCCCTCCGTTCCAACATCCGCCCGTCGCTGCGGCAAGACGGCGCCCGGACAAGCATCCACGCCCAGGCGCTCCTCTGCGGTCAATGAAACTGCTCTTCCTCCGTGGACCCGGTCAGCGCGGTAACGCTGGAGGCGCCGCCCTGGATCACCGTGGTGACGTCGTCGAAGTAACCGGCACCCACTTCCTGCTGGTGCGACGCAAACGTGTAGCCCTTGTCGCGCGCAGCGAACTCCGGCTGTTGGACCTTTTCCACGTAGTGCTTCATGCCGTTGCCGCGCGCGTAGTCGTAGGCCAGGTCGAACATGTTGAACCACATGCTGTGGATGCCGGCCAGAGTGATGAACTGGTACTTGTAGCCCATCGCCGCCAGCTCGTCCTGGAACCTGGCGATGGTCGCGTCGTCCAGGTTCTTCTTCCAGTTGAACGACGGCGAGCAGTTGTAGGCAAGCGCCTGATCGGGGTAGCGCTTCTTGACCGCCTCGGCGAACTTGCGCGCAAACCCGAGATCCGGGGTGCCGGTCTCGCACCAGATCAAATCGGCGTAGGGCGCGTAGGCCAGGCCGCGCGAAATGGCCTGATCGAGGCCGTTGCGGGTGCGGTAGAAACCCTCGGAGGTGCGCTCTCCGGTGCAGAACGGCTTGTCATTCGAATCGAAATCCGAAGTCAGCAGATTGGCCGCTTCGGCGTCGGTGCGGGCCAGGATCACCGTCGGTGCGCCCATGACGTCGGCGGCCAGGCGTGCGGCGATCAGCTTCTGGATCGCTTCGGCGGTCGGCACCAGCACCTTGCCGCCCATGTGGCCGCACTTCTTGACCGCTGCGAGCTGGTCCTCGAAGTGCGCGGCGGCCGCGCCATTCACGATCATGTTCTTCATCAGCTCGAAAGCGTTGAGGACGCCGCCGAATCCAGCTTCCCCATCGGCCACAATCGGCAGGAAGTAGTCGATGAAACCCTGGTCGCCAGGGCCGATTCCCTTCGCCCACTGGATCTCGTCGGCGCGCTTGAAGGTGTTGTTGATGCGCCGGACCATGGTCGGTACCGAGTCGTAGGCGTACAGCGACTGGTCCGGGTACATGGTCTCGGAGGTGTTGCCGTCGGCGGCCACCTGCCAGCCGGACAGGTAGATCGCTTCGATCCCGGCCTTGGCCTGCTGCATCGCCTGCCCGGCGGTGATCGCACCCATGCAGTTGACGTACCCCTTCCTGGCCCCGCCGTGAATCAGTTTCCAGAACTTTTCGGCGCCGCGTCTGGCCAGCGTGTGCTCGATCTGCACGCTGCCGCGCAGGCGCACCACGTCGGCGGCGGTATACCCGCGCTTGACGCCTTTCCAGCGCGGATTTTCAGCCCAATCCCGCTGCAGTGCTTCGATCTGTTGGTCACGATTCATGCCAAAGTCCTCGCCAAGCTTTTTTAAAAAACGGTGGTTCAATCGGCGCGCGACGCCGCCGGCTGCCGCCGGCCACGATCAGTCCAGATAGCCGTAGGCGGGCAGCGTCAGAAAATCGACACAGGTCGAGGCGGTGCTCATCCTCGCGAACACGCCCGCCGCCTCGGCGAAACGCCCCCGGTAGTAACGCTCGCCGAGCTGCCGCCGATAGACGGCCAGTTCCTCGTCGATTACCTGCAGTACCAGTTCGCGCGTGACCTTGCGGCCGTCGTCTAGCGATGCGCCGTGTGCCAGCCATTGCCACACCTGGGTGCGCGAGATCTCGGCGGTGGCGGCGTCCTCCATCAAGTCGTGCAGCGGCACGCAGCCGTTGCCGGACAGCCACGCCTCGAGGTAGCCGATACCGACATTGACGTTGTTGCGCAGACCGCCCTCCGTGATCCGCCCTTCCGGCCGGCGCAACAGATCGGCGGCCTTGATCTTGTAGTCGAACTTCTTGTCGATCTGGTTCGGCGCCGGCATGTGCTGGTCGAACACCTCCATCGCGACTTTGACCAGTCCGGGATGAGCCACCCAGGTACCGTCGTGGCCGTTGCGCACTTCTCGTAGCTTGTCCTCGCGGACTTTGGCAAACACCTGCTCGTTCTTGGCGGCGTCTTTGGTCGGGATGAACGCGGCCATGCCGCCCATCGCGTGTGCGCCGCGCTTGTGGCAGGTCTCGCACAAAAGCTTGGAATAGCTGTCGAGAAAATGCTTGTCCATCGTCACCGCCAGCCGGTCCGGCACCACCCAGTCCTTGCGGTTTTTGAGGGTCTTGACGCAGGAAAAGATGTAGTCCCAGCGGCCGCAGTTCAGCCCCACGATGTGATTACGCAGCTCGTACAGGATCTCATCCATCTCGAACGCCGCCCAGATGGTCTCGATCAGCACCGTCGATTTGATGGTTCCGGTGGGCAAACCGAGCGCCTTCTGGGCATCGACGAAGATCTGGTTCCACAACCGCGCCTCCAGGTGCGATTGCATTTTCGGCAGGTAGAAATAGGGCCCGCTGCCGCGCCGAATTAATTCCTTGGCGTTGTGAAAAAAATACAGTGCGAAATCAAACAGGCCACCGGGCACCGGCCGACCGTCGACCAGCACGTGTTTTTCGTCAAGATGCCAGCCGCGTGGGCGAACGATCAGCGTCGCGGTTTGTTTGTTGAGTCGATATTGCTTGCCGTCGGGGTTGGTGAACCGAATGGTCCGCCGCACCGCATCGCGCAGGTTGATCTGTCCTTCGATCACGTTGCTCCAGGTCGGCGACAGCGAATCCTCGAAGTCCGCCATGAAGCACTTGGCGCCGGAATTCAGCGCGTTGATGATCATCTTGCGGTCGACCGGCCCGGTGATCTCCACCCGGCGATCTTGCAAGTCGTCGGGGATGCCTTTGATCGTCCATTTTCCGCTACGGATGTTCCGGGTCTCGGGAAGAAAACCGGGCAACTTGCCCTTATCGATGCGCGCCTGCCGCTGTCGGCGGTAGGCGAGCAACCAGTCGCGGCGCGCCCGGTGCTTGCGCACCAGAACGGCAACGAACTTCAGGGCTTCCGGGGTCAGAATCTTCTTGTATGCCGCCGCCACCGGCGCGGCGATTTCGATACCGCGAACGCTCATCCTAAACTCCTGCCTGTTCTTGGCGTGGCGTCTCGCCGCGCCGGGGTGGAGGCGCGTCGTTTTTCATCGTAACCTCAGATTGCATCGTGCTGCAACGCAGCAGATCCGCCCTGCTGCGACGGCGACACTCTGCCATGCGCGTGGCGCGCATGGTGTGGGGCGCCGACACGAACTGGCTTACGCGGCAGGTCCGCTCAGCGGTGAATCGGTCTTTCAGCAATGATGATGCCGTCGCTATCGGCGTAGAGCCACGCCCCGGGTCTGAACACCGCGCCGGCAAAACTCACAGCACGATCGGCATGACCGCCATGAGCACCTTTCTCGCTCTTGCGTGGAAGACTGGTCAGCGCCTTGACGCCGATGCGCCGGGTCGCCAGCTCCTCGCAGTCGCGCACGCAGCCGTTGACGACGATACCGGACCAGCCGTTGATGGCGCCTAGCGCGCCGAGACTGCCGCCGACCAGCGCACAGCGCAGCGAGCCGCCGCCGTCCACCACCAGCACGCGACCCTGCCCCGGCCGCTCCAGTGTGCTGCGTACCAGCGCGTTGTCTTCGTAAACCTTCAGGGTCGCGATCGGCCCGCAAAACGCCAGCTCGCCGCCGAAATCCGAAAACAGCGGCTCACAGACCTGCACCTCGGGATGCGCATCGCACAAATCGGCGGTTGCGTACGCCAAGCAGCGTCTCTCCAGCCGATCAGACGACGGCGCCGCCCGTACGCGCCGGCCGCCTGCGGCCGACCCAGCCAGCCAACAACGCCCAAGCGGTCAGCAGCGTGAATCCGGCCAGCGTCCACTTCGGCAGGCTGACCCCGAACAGAGTCGAATTCACCACCGCGCAACTGCCCTCGCCGCGCAGGACGTAAGCCATCACTTTCTGCCACGGCATCATCTTCAGAAGATAATCCAGCGTCGGGCCGCAGGCCGGCACCTGATCCGGCGGCAGCGACTGCAGCCAGACGTGGCGCGCAGCCATGCCGGCGCCGGCCGCCGCAGTCAGCGCCGCAAGGCCCGCATACACCCAGCGCCCGGCGCCGCGCGGTCCATGTAACGACGCCAGAAGGAATACGGCGCCGGTGGCGATCATCGCCACGCGCTGAAAAACACATAGCGGGCATGGCTCTTCGCCCTTGCCATACTGCAGGTACAGCGCCAGTGCCATCGATCCGGCGCTGGCCAGGAAACCTAGCGCCGCAAGCAAACGGAAACTCGGCCGGACACTCATCGGGCACGCTCACCAAAAAGCCAGGCTGGCGCGGCAGCTTAGCTGCGCCCCGCGCGGCAGCGCAAACCACACGGCGGCATCCGCCGCCGCTAAAATCGCAGCGAACCCGAATCTCGCCGGTATCGCATGTCCCGAGCCACCGCCACCAGCATCCGCATCCATCGCCACGGCGCTGCCGAGGTACTGCAGGCAATCGAGGTCGGGGTCGGCGAGCCCGACGCCGGCGAAATCCGCGTGCGGCATACTGCGATCGGGCTCAACTATATCGATACCTACCACCGCAGCGGACTGTATCCGACGCCGCTGCCGAGCGGGCTGGGCATGGAGGCGGCCGGCGTGGTGGAAGCGGTCGGCGCCGGTATCGATTTTCTCGCTGTAGGCGACCGTATCGCCTATGCCGGTGGTCCGCTGGGCGCGTACTGCCAAGTGCGTCTGCTGCCAGCGGCCAAGGCTGTCAAACTGCCGGCCGATATCGGCGACGATATCGCCGCGGCGCTGCTGCTCAAAGGCATGACGGCCTGGTATCTGCTGCACCAGACGTTTGCCGTCAAGCCCGGCACCACGGTGCTGATTCATGCCGCCGCCGGCGGTGTCGGCAGCCTGCTGGTGCCGTGGGCGCGCCAACTCGGCGCGCGTGTCATCGGCACTGCCGGTGGCCCTGAAAAATGCCGGCTGGCACGCGAATACGGCTGCCACGAAGTGATCGACTACCTGAACCGGGATTTCGTCACCGAGGTGCGCCAGCGGACCGATGGCGCCGGTGTCGACGTGGCCTATGATTCGGTCGGCCGCGATACCTTCATCGGCTCGCTGGACTGCCTGCGCCGGCGCGGCCTGATGGTCAGCTTCGGCAACGCCTCCGGCAAGCCGCCGGCCGTCGAGCCGGGAATCCTGGCCGCGAAAGGCTCGCTGTATCTGACCCGGCCGACGCTGGCCGACTACACCGCCACGCGCGAGGAACTGGATACGGCCAGCGGCGCGCTGTTCGCCGCGGTCCGTGGCGACGTTCTGCACGCCGACATCCGCCAGCGCTATCCGCTGCGCGACGTCGCCCGCGCCCACACGGAACTGGCCGCGCGCATGACCTGCGGCACTTCGTTGTTGATCCCCTAAGCCTCGACCATCACTGGAATCCTGCCGATCCGCGCCTGCCATTCGCGCGGCCCGGTCTGGTGCAGCGAGGTGCCGGCGCTGTCGACCGCGACTGTCACCGGCATGTCGGCCACCTCGAATTCGTAAATCGCCTCCATGCCGAGGTCTTCGAAACCGACGACCCTGGCCGACCGGATCGCCTTCGACACCAGATAGGCGGCACCGCCGACCGCCATCAGGTAGGCACTCTTGTGCTTGCGGATCGCCTCGATCGCCGCTGGCCCGCGCTCGGCCTTGCCGATCATCGCCAGCAGGCCGGTCTGCGCGAGCATCGTCTCGGTGAACTTGTCCATGCGCGTCGCCGTCGTTGGCCCGGCCGGACCGACCACCTCGTCGCCCACCGCGTCGACCGGACCGACGTAGTAGATCACGCGGTTGATGAAATCCACCGGCAGTTTCTGGCCCCTGGCCAGCAGATCGGCGATGCGCTTGTGCGCAGCGTCGCGGCCCGTCAGCATTTTTCCTTTCAGCAGCAGCGTCTGACCCGGTTTCCAGCTCGCCACCTGCGCGGGTGTCAAAGCATCCAGATCGATCCGTGTGGCGGTTTGCGTATCGGGTTGCCAGTTGACCGCCGGCCAGTCCTGCAGGCGCGGCGGTTCCAGTACGGCGGGGCCGGAGCCGTCGAGATGGAAGTGGATGTGCCGGGTGGCGGCGCAGTTCGGAATCAGCGCCACCGGCAGGTTGGCGGCGTGCGTCGGGTAATCGAGCACCTTGACGTCGAGCACCGTCGTCAGCCCGCCGAGGCCCTGCGCGCCGATGCCCAGCGCATTGACCTTGTCGTACAGCTCCAGACGCAATTCTTCGGCACGGTTGCCGGGTCCGCGCGCGCGCAGCTGGTGGATGTCGACCGGCGCCATGATCGCTGCCTTGGCCAGCAGCATCGCCTTCTCCGGCGTGCCGCCGATGCCCAGCCCGAGAATGCCCGGCGGGCACCAGCCGGCACCCATGGTCGGCACCGTCTTCAATACCCAATCGACGATCGAGTCCGACGGGTTGAGCATGGCGAACTTGGCTTTGGCCTCGGAGCCGCCGCCCTTGGCGGCACAGATCACCTCCAGGCGATTGCCGGGCACGATCTCGACGTGCACCACCGCCGGCGTGTTGTCGCGAGTGTTCTTGCGACCGCCGGCGGGATCAGCCAGCACCGAAGCCCGCAGCGGGTTGTGCGGATCGAGATAGGCGCGGCGCACGCCCGCGTCGACCATCTCCTGCACGCCCATCGTCGCATCCCAGCGCAGGTCCATGCCGACTTTCAGAAACACCAGGGCGATGCCGGTGTCCTGGCAGATCGGCCGCCGGCCCTCCGCAGCCATCCGCGAGTTGGTCAGGATCTGGGCGATGGCGTCGCGCGCCGCCGGCGACTGCTCACGCTCGTAGGCCTGACCCAGCGCACGGATATAGTCCAGCGGATGGTAGGTGCTGATGTACTGAAAGGCGTCGGCGATCGAAGCGATGAAGTCTTGCTGGCGAATCGTGGTCACGGCTGCCTGCCGGGAAATGCGGATGCCCGCGCATGCTAACCTCGAAATGACGCCTGTGTCGTGAGCCGGCTGCCGCAGCCTATTTCTTCGTACCGCGCCGGGTCCGGCGCGGCCGCGCCGACGGCTCGGGCAGCCCGCCGTGCGTCAACCTGGCGGGATCAAGCAAGCGCCGCAACTCTTCGCGCGACAAACCGGTCTTCTCCACGGCCACATCCAGCACCGGCCGGCTCTCGGCGTAAGCCTGCTTGGCGATGGCCGCCGCCTTCTCATAGCCGATGATCGGGTTCAGCGCGGTGACCAGCACCGGGTTGCGCGACAACGCGGCAAGCAGGTGGTCACGGTTGACGCGCAAGCCGGCGATGGCACGGTCGGCCAGCAACCGGCTGGCGGCGGCGAGCAGTTCGATCGACTGCAGCAGGTTATAGGCGATCACCGGCAGCATCACGTTGAGTTGAAAATTTCCGGCTGCCCCGGCAAAGACAATCGTCGCGTCGTTGCCGATCACCTGGGCGGCGACCATGACCGCCGACTCGGCAATCACCGGATTGACCTTGCCGGGCATGATGCTGGACCCGGGCTGTAGCGCCGGCAGCTCGATCTCGCCCAGACCGGCCAACGGGCCGGAATTCATCCAGCGCAGATCGTTGGCGATCTTGTTGAGACTGACGGCAACCACCTTCAACGCACCGGACAGCTCTACCGCGGTGTCCTGGCACGACAGGCTTTCGAAGCAGTTCTCGCTGGCCGCCAGGCGCAGCCCGCTGCGGTGCGACAGCGCGCGGGCGAAACGGCGAGCGAACTGCGGATGGGCGTTGATGCCGGTACCGACCGCGGTGCCGCCCTGCGCCAGCCGGTGCAACCGCGGCTGCACCGCTAGCAACCGGGCGCTGCCGTAGCGGATCTGCTGCGTCCAGCCGGACAGCTCCTGATCCATGCGTATCGGCATCGCGTCCATCAGGTGGGTGCGGCCGGTCTTGACCACGCCGCGCAGTGCACGCGACTTGCGCTCGATCGCCGCAGTCAGATGTTTCAGCGCCGGCAGCAGCGATTCGTGCAGCGCCAGCGCGGCGCTCACATGGATCGCGGTCGGCACCGTGTCATTGGAGCTGGCGCTCATGTTGACGTGGTCGTTCGGATGCACTTGGCGCCCGCTGCGGCGCGAAGCCAAGTAGGCGATCACTTCGTTGGCATTCATGTTGCTTGAAGTGCCAGAGCCGGTCTGAAACACATCGATCGGAAACTGGTGGTCATATCGGCCTTCGGCGACCGCCGCGGCGGCGGCGATGATCGCCCGCGCACGGCGATCGTCCAGCAGTCCCAACCCGGCGTTGACCTCGGCGGCGGCGGCCTTGATCAGCCCCAACGCACGAATGAAGCCACGTGGCATCGGCAGCCCCGAAACCGGAAAATTCTCCACGGCTCGCTGGGTCTGTGCACCCCAGAGGGCTTCGGCAGGTACGTTGAGGGTACCCATACTGTCCTTTTCAACCCGGAATCCTTTCGCCATCAGTGGCTTCTCCAACGCTCAGGGCTACCATCCGTGGCGCGACTCCCTTGCTTTCCGGAAAGCCCGGCCGGGCCATCCATGGCCCGGCGTTCTGGGTCGCCGCGAGTGCCACCGGCACTCGCGAAGCGCGGCTCCTCACCCATGCTGTCGCATTCGATGCGGGTGTCGCGGTTGGTCATGACCTCTGCCGATATTAAAGCGGCCACCGCACTGTAGCGCGATGGGCCCCGGGCAGACAGATGCCGGCGGCGCGAAACGGCAATGACCTGACGCCGCCGCCGGCGCCGTCGGGTAACATTCCCGCTCATTGATCACACCGCCAGGCGGGCGCGGACCCTCGATGAACTTGACGACGCTGACGGCGCTTTCGCCGATCGACGGCCGCTATGCCGGAAAAACCGCACTGCTGCGGCCAATCGCCTCGGAATTCGGGCTGCTGCGCTACCGGCTGCTGGTGGAGTTGCGCTGGCTGCAGGCGCTGGCCGCGGAGCCGGCGATCGTCGAAGTGCCACCGCTGTCGCCGGCGGCGCAGGCGCACCTGCAGCAGATCTTCGACGGTTTCGACGCGGCGCAGGCGCGCGAGATCAAACAGATCGAAACTCGCATCAACCACGACGTCAAGGCGGTCGAGTACTACCTGAAACAACGGCTGAGCGCCGACGGCGAACTGGCGCAGGTGCGCGAGTTCGTGCATTTCGCCTGCACCTCGGAGGACATCAACAGCGTCGCCTACGCACTGATGCTGCGCGACGCCCGCGGCCAGGTGCTGCTGCCGATGCTGGATCGGTTGGATGCGGCGCTGTCCGCACTGGCACACGTCACCGCCGGATTGCCGATGCTGTCCCGCACCCACGGCCAGCCGGCATCGCCGACCACGCTCGGCAAGGAGCTGGCGGTGTTCGTGCAGCGGCTGCGCCGCCAACGTGCGCAGTTGGCCGCGGCGACGCTGCTCGGCAAGCTCAACGGCGCAGTGGGCAACTACAACGCGCACCTGGCCGCCTATCCGCAGGTCGACTGGCCGCGGCTGGCCATCGGCGTGCTCGAGAATCTCGGGCTGACTTCGAGTCCGGCCACCACCCAGATCGAACCGCACGACTACATCGCCGAGTACTTCCATGCGCTGATGCGCGCCAATACCGTGCTGCTGGACCTGAGCCGCGACGTCTGGGGTTACGTCAGCCTGGGTTATTTCCGCCAGCGCACGGTGGCCGGCGAAATCGGCAGCTCGACGATGCCGCACAAGGTCAACCCGATCGACTTCGAAAACGCCGAAGGCAATCTCGGCCTGGCCAACGCGGTACTCGACCACCTGGCGGCCAAGCTGCCGGTGTCGCGCTGGCAGCGCGACCTGTCGGACTCCACCGTGCTACGCAACCTCGGCGTCGGCCTGGCGCACAGCCTGATCGCCTGGCAGGCGATCGAAAAAGGTCTGGAACGGCTGCAGGCCGACAGCGCACGGCTGGCCGCCGACCTGGACCGGCACTGGGAAGTCCTGGCCGAGGCGGTACAGACGGTGATGCGTCGCTACCGTTTGCCGGAACCCTATGAGCAACTCAAGACGCTGACCCGCGGCCGCGAAATCGATCGGCAGTGCCTGCAGGATTTCGTTCGCGGCCTGCCGCTGCCGGAAGCCGAAAAAACACGGCTTTTGACGATGACTCCGGCCGACT
This sequence comes from Gammaproteobacteria bacterium, assembly GCA_028871525.1. GTDB lineage: Bacteria > Pseudomonadota > Gammaproteobacteria > Nevskiales > Nevskiaceae > SCRT01. The sequence goes on along the minus strand of JAGWMX010000004.1, from coordinate 47,176 downwards.
ATGTCGGTAACGCCGCCGACCAGGCGCGGGCCGTGTAACGTGCCCGGCAGCAACGGATCGGACGCGGTCGACGACCGGACGGCGTTGATCGGGCGCGAGGCCTTTGCCGGCGCCGCACTGCAGGCACTCGAACGGGCGCGCCGCGAACTGCTGATCGTCAGCCAGGCGCTGGAACCTGCGGCCTATGACTGTGATGGGTTCGTCGCACCGCTGCAGGAACTGTTGCTTTCAAGTCCGCGGGCACGGCTGCGCGGCCTGATCGCCGATCCCCAGCAAGTCATGCACGCCGGCGCCCACCGTCTGGTGGAGCTGTGCCTGCGGCTGCCGAGCCGCTGCGAACTGCGGCAGCCGGATGAATCGGCTCCGGCGCCGTGGCCGGAGCTGCTGCTGGCCGACGAACGCTGCGCGCTGCTGCGACTGCCCGGCGAACGGCTGGTGGCTCGCTTCATCGAATCCCCGCTCGAAGTCCAGCGGTTGCGCGGCGACTTCGACGCCGCCTGGGCGCCGGCCCGGCCGAGTCCGGAGCTGCGTCGGCTCGATCTTTGAAACAGGCGCGGAGCCTAAATTGGATAACTGGACGTTGCATTGCGAAGACCGCACCATGCTCCGTTTCTGGATCCCGGTTTTCCTGACCTGTGCGATGCTGGTTGCCTGTTCGTCCACCCGTTCGCGCATCCGCGAAAATCAGGCGCTGTTCGACAGTTACCCGCCGGAAGTACAGCAGCAGATCCGCGCCGGCCGGGCGATGATCGGGTTCACACCGGACCAGGTGCGCATGGCGCTGGGCAAAACCGACCACATCTACGAGCACACCGACAGAACCGGCACTTCGGAGATCTGGGACTACACCGACAGCCACGGCCTGGTCGGCCTGAGCCTGGGCGTGGGCGGCTTTTCAGGGGGCTCCACGGCGGTCGGTGGCGGCATCGGCGTCAGCAGCGTCTCCGGCGGCAACCCGGACAAGCTGCGGGTGGTGTTTCGCGACGGCCGAGTCGCCTCCGTGGAGCGGCCCACGCCCGGCCGCGGCGACTGACCGCGCCTCGCTCCCGAATCGCGAACCCGGCCGGTGCCGGCAGTCAGGCGCAGCGCAACCCTCATGGCAGATCGCCCCGGCGTCCGGGCTTGCGCCGGGCAACGGCCGCGGTTCTCGTCCGCCGGCGCCGCGCCGCCGCCTCAGCGATCTGCCGGCGCTGAGATTCGTCGGCGGCCGGCCAGGCGGCGATTTCCTCAATCAGGCGCCCGCAGCCGACGCAGACGCCGTCCGCGTCGAGACGGCAGACGCCCACGCAGGGCGAGGGCATCGAAGGATGAGGAGGCATACGGCCGATTATCCCCCGGTCGGCAGAAACGCCACTGCGCCATTGCGAGGCCGGAGGCCGAAGCGACCTCATGACCCAACCCCGATCCTGAACGAAGCCCCGCTATGGTCCCGAGATTGCCACGTCGGGCTGCGCCCTCCGCGCAACGACGGCTGTCACCGCGTCATTGCGAGGCCGGCGCAGCCGGCCGCGGCAACCCCGTGAAGCCACCGCAACCCTCAGACCACCGAGGCCACCTCCCGCACCAGCGTCGGGCCGCGGTAGATCAGGCCGGTGTAGATCTGCAGCACGTCGGCACCCGCCTCGCGCCTGCGCGCCGCATCCTCGCCGCTGAGGATGCCGCCGACCCCGACCAGCGGATAGGACGGACCCAGCCGCAGCCGCAGCCGCCGCAGCACGCGCTCGGCCAGCGGCGCCAGCGGCGCACCGGACAGCCCGCCGGTTTCGGCGGCCGGCGCACAACCTTCCAGACCGGGTCGCATCACCGTGGTGTTGGTGGCGATCAGGCCGTCGACGCCGAGCGTCGCGGCCGCATCGGCCAGGCGATCCACCTCGGCGTCCGCGAGGTCCGGGGCCAGCTTCACCAGCAGCGGGCGATACCGGCCGTGACGATCTGCCAATCGGTCCCTGGTCTGCAGCAGCTCGCGCAGCAGCGGCTCGAAGCGATCACGCTCCTGTAGTTCGCGCAGACCGGCGGTGTTCGGCGAGGACAGGTTGACGGTGATGTAGTCGGCCAGCGAGTAAACCGCTTCCAGGCCGAGCCGGTAGTCGTCGATCGCGCGCGCCAGCGGCGTATCCGCGTTCTTGCCGAGGTTGACGCCGATGGCCGCCTCGCGCGGCGCCCGGCGCAGGCGCTCGGCCAGCGCGTTCACGCCCGCGTTGTTGAACCCCATGCGATTGATCAACGCGCGCCGCGAAGGCAGGCGGAACAGCCGCGGCGGCGGGTTGCCCGGCTGCGGCCGCGGCGTCACCGTGCCCAGCTCGACAAAACCGAACCCCATCCGCATCCAGCCGGCGATGGCCACGCCGTCCTTGTCCAGCCCGGCGGCCAGGCCGACGCGATTGCGCAGGCGCAGGCCGCAGAACTCGAGCGGCGCATGTGCCGGCTCGCCGAACATCATCCGCTGCGCCACGGCCGGCAGCCGTGCCAGGGCCGCGAGCGTCAGCTCATGGGCGCGCTCGGGCTCCAGCGCGAACAAACCCGGCCGCGCCAGTGCGTACAAGCCGCCGGAGTGCGACGGAGTTTTCACGATAAAACCTGCAGCGGCCGTGCCCGGACGCTCATTCGCCGCCGATCAGATGGCCGAGCTTGCCGGCCTTGGCCTGCAGATAGGCCAGGTTGTGCGGGTTCTCGCCGGCGATCAGCGGCAGGCGTTCGATCACGTCGATTCCGGAGCGCGTCAAGGCTTCCAGCTTGCGCGGGTTGTTGGTCAACAGCCGTGCCCGGGTAACGCCCAGCTCGCGCAGGATCGCCACCGCCGGCAGGTAGTCGCGGCCGTCGGCCGGAAAGCCCAGCCGATGATTGGCCTCCACGGTGTCCAGGCCGCGATCCTGCAGCGCGTAGGCGCGAACCTTGTTGGCCAGTCCGATGCCGCGTCCCTCCTGGCGCAGGTACACCAGCACCCCGCGACCGGCGGCGGCGATGCGCCGTAACGCCTCGGCCAGTTGCGCGCCGCAGTCGCAGCGCAGCGAAAACAGCGCATCGCCGGTCAGACACTCCGAGTGCACGCGCACCAGCGGCGCCGGTTCGCCGGTCTGCGGCTGACCCAGCACCAGCGCCAGGTGGTCCTTGCCGTCCCCGGTGCGATAAGCGCGCAGCCGGAATGTCGCCTGCGGCGTCGGCAGCCGCGCCTCATCGATGAATTCGATCGACGGGACGGTCTCCGCCGACACCGGATTTGCACTCATCGCCGCGCTCAGGCTCCGGCCAGGTTCTGGCCGCATACGCGCAGCGTGCAGCCGTTGACCGCGCCGGCGGCGGTGCCACTCAAAAACAGCACCGCTTCGGCGACGTCCTCCGGCAGCCCGGCCTGCGACAGCGACGACAGCCGGCGGCCGATCTCGCGCGGCAGCACCGGCATTGCCGCGGTCATCGCGGTTTCGATGAAACCGGGCGCCACCGCATTGATCGCACCGCCTTGCTGCGCCAGCGTCGGCGCCAGTGCACACACGTAGCCGAGCACCCCGGCCTTGGTGGCGGCGTAGTTGGTCTGCCCGAGGTTGCCGGCGATGCCGCCGATCGAGCTGATGCAGACGATCCGCGCGGCCGGATTCAGACCCTCAGCCAGCAACGCGTCGGTCAGCCGGGGGATCGCCGCCAGGTTGACCGCGATCACCTGCTCCCACCAATGCTCGGGCATGTTGCGCAGCAGCTTGTCGCGGGTGACGCCGGCGTTATGCACCAGCACGTCGATACCGCCCAGCCGCGCCGCCTCGGCGGCGATCCTGCCCGGCGCCTGCTCGGCGGTGATGTCGGCGGCGATACCGAGACCGTCGATCGCCGCCAGCGTGCGTCCGAGTTGCGCCTCCTCCTGCGGCCGGTCGACGCCGATCACCTTGGCGCCCTCGCGCGCCAGCGCCGCGGCGATCGCTGCACCGATGCCGCGCGCCGCGCCGGTCACCAGCGCGCGTTTGCCCGCCAGCATCGCCTCGAAGCGCTGCGGCGGTGCGCCCTGAGCGGGCGCCAGCGGCAACGTCTGAGCGCTGACGAAAGCCGAGCGCGGCGTTAGCAGAAAACGCAGCGGCCCGGCCAGCCAGTCTTCGGCGCCGGCACCGACGTCCAGCAGGTTCGCGATACTGCCGTTGCGGCCGATTTCCTTGGCCAGACTGCGGACGAAACCGCCGAGCGCGGCTTGGGTCGCCGCACGCGCCGGCGGACCGCCGGCGCCGGCGCCGATCACCAACACGCGTGCGTTGGCCGGCAGCCGGCGCAGTCGCGGATGGAAGAAATCGTACAGCGCACGCAGATCCTGAGGCCGTTCCAGACCGCTGGCGTCGAACACCAGCGCCGCCGCCGCGGTGCCCTCGCCCGGCGCCGGCTCGCCGTGGAGCGCCACGCCGGCGGCCTGCGCGCCGGCCTTGATCGCCGGCAAACCGGGCAGCGCGGCCTCGATCGCCACCCTTGCGCCGGCTTGATCCAGCGCGCGCAACAGCGCCGCGCACAGCCGCGATGCCGCCGCCGCAGCCAGCGTCACCGTCTGCCCCGCCAGCGGCTGCGCCGCATACGGCGCGGTATCGCGGACCAGCCGCGGCGGCTGCGGCAGGCCCAGCGCGCCGGACACTGCGCGGCCGACAGCGGTATTGACGAACTGCAGATAACGATCGGCCATGGCGGCGGCACGGGAGTGGCGGACGGTTCTCGCCTTTCGGCGACGGCGTTTATTATCGCAGCCTCGGGCGGTTACGGCAGCACCGCCGGCCGTCGGGCGTGAAATGAATACCGGGATCGATCGCCTATACTGCGCCGGGCCGACGATCCATCGTCGCGCCGCCGACCCGCCGGCTATGGGTCGCAGCGAAAGGATCCCCTGCCGATGAAACTGCTGCTGGTCATATTCCTCATCGCGGTGCCCGCCGTGGCGGTTTACTACGCACTGGAATGGGTCGCGCCGACCTCGACGCCGCCGGTCTCGGCGAGCCCGCCGGCGCCAGCTGCCACGGCCGCCGGGCGCGCGTGAGCACCGGCGAGCTGCTGCTGGTCCGACACGGTCAGGCGTCGTTCGGCGCATCCGATTACGACCTGCTGTCACCGCTTGGCCGCCGCCAGTGTCAGTTGCTCGGCGAGCACTGGCGGCGCATCGGCATGAGCGCGCAGGCGGCTCACTGTGGATCGATGCGACGGCAGCGAGAGAGCGCCGAAATCGCGCTGACCGCGGCCGGACTGGAGCGGCCACTGATCCAGTCGGCGGCGTTCGACGAATACGACTTCGGTGCGCTGTTCCGCGCCTACGGCGGGCGGGTGCTCGCCGAAGACCCGGACCTGGCCGGCGCGACCGGCGCGCCGAGCGGTGACCGCCGCACGTTCCAGCGCTATTTCGAGCGGGTGATCGACTGCTGGGTGCGCGATCTGCCACCGGCGGCGCCGCTGCCCGAGCGCTGGGTCGAATTCTGCCGGCGCGCGGTAGCCGGACTGCGTGCGGTGGCCGCCGCCGAAGCGCCGGTGCTGGTGTTCACTTCCGGCGGCGTGATCGCCGCGGCGCTGCGGGAGGCATTGCGTCTGGACGATCACCATACCTTGGCCGTCAACTGGCGGGTGCGCAACGCTTCGGTGCATCGCCTTTCACTCGGCAGGCGCGGTTTCGGCCTGCTAGCATTCAACGATTGCGCGCATCTGGAAACGGCGCGCCAATCCGAACTGATCACCTACCGCTGAGGCCGACCCGCAGCGTCTGCAGGAGCAAGGATAAGCATGAGCGCCGAGGTGCCGTCGCCGGGCGGCGATCTGATCGCCCGCATCCGCGATTTTATCGATCGCGAACTGATCCCGCTGGAGACGGAGTTTCTGCGTTCGCCGCCGGCGCTCGAACCCAGGCTCAACGCACTGCGTGATAAGGTCAAACAGGCGGGGCTGTGGGCGCTGGCGCTGCCCAAGGCCGCCGGCGGCCAGGGCTTGCCGCTGACCGAATTCGCGCTGGTTTCCGAGCAACTCGGCCGCACACCGACCGGGCACTACGTGTTCGGCGTGCAGGCCCCCGACATCGGCAACGCCGAATTGCTGCACCTGGCCGGCACTGCGGAACAAAAGCAACGCTATCTGCAGCCGCTGGTGGCGGGCAAGATCCGCTCCTGCTTCGCGATGACCGAGCCACACACGGCGGGCGCCAATCCGCTGCTGCTCGCCGCGCGCGCGGTGCGCGACGGCGACCACTACGTGATCAACGGCCACAAGTGGTTCTGCTCGTCGGCCGAGGGCGCCGCGTTTGCGATCGTCATGGCGGTGACCGACCCCGACGCCCCACCCCACCAGCGCGCCAGCATGTTCATCGCCCCGACCGACGCGGCGGGCTGGACCTTCGTGCGCAACATCCCGGTGATGGGCGAGGCCTGCGGTGGCTACTTCGCGCACGCGGAAATCAAGCTCGAAGACCTGCGCGTGCCGGCGTCGATGCGGCTGGGTGCCGAAGGCGCCGGCTTCCTGCTGGCCCAGGAACGGCTGGGACCGGGCCGTATCCACCATTGCATGCGCTGGCTGGGCATCTGTGCGCGGGCGCAGGAGGAGCTGTGCAAACGTGCGTTGACCCGCGAGATCGCGCCCGGCAAACGGCTGGCCGACACCCAGATCGTGCAGACCTGGATCGCCGAGAACGCCGCCGACATCGCCTGCTCGCGGGCGCTGGTGCTGCAGGTGGCCGGGCGCGCCGAAACGCAGGGCTTCAAGGCCGCGCGCGAAGATGTCTCGATCATCAAGTTCCAGGTCGCGGGCAGCCTGCAGCGGGTGCTCGACCGCACGTTGCAGGCGCACGGCGCGCTGGGCATGACCGACGACGCCTACGTCGCCTTCGCCTTCCGTCACGAACGCGCGGCGCGCATCTACGACGGCCCCGACGAGGTGCACAAACTGTCGGTGGCCCGACAGATCCTCAAGCGCTACCGGCAACCGTGAAGCGGTGCCGCCGGTGAGCGCCCTCGTCGACGAGCCCGGCGCGGTACGGGACGAAAACGCCTTCGACCCGCGGGCGATCCTGCCGCTGCTGCGCAGCCGGATCCCGGACCTGCCGCCCGGTCCGGTGGCGCTGCGCCAGTTCCAGGGCGGCGCATCGAACCTGACTTTCCAACTCGAGATCGGCGCGCGCAAGCTGATCCTGCGGCGGCCGCCGTCGGGGACCAAGCCGAAATCCGGCCACGACATGCAGCGCGAATACCGGGTGCTGTCGGCGCTGCACGGCCATTACCCCTGCCCGCGGCCGCTGCTGTACTGCGACGACCCGGCGCTGATCGGCGCGCCGTTTTACGTGATGGAGAAGATCGAGGGGCTGATCCTGCGGCGCGACCTGCCGCCGGGCACCCGCTATACGCCGGAACAGGCGCGGCGCCTGGCCGGGAACCTGCTCGACACCCAGATCCGCCTGCACCAGATCGACTACGCGGCGATCGGTCTCGGCGACCTCGGCCACCCGCAGGGCTACGTCGAACGCCAGGTCAGAGGCTGGGGCGAGCGCTTCGGCAAGGCCCGCACCGACGACGTGCCGGACTGCGAGGCGGTGATGGCCTGGCTCAATGCACGCCGGCCGCACGACTCGCCGCGGCCGGGCCTGATCCACAACGATTACCGTTTCGACAACGTGGTGCTCGATCCGCAAAATCGGCTGACGATCATCGGCGTACTCGACTGGGAGATGTGCACCGTCGGCGATCCGTTGCTGGATCTGGGATCGTCGCTGGCATACTGGGTGCAGTCCGACGATCCGCAGCCGCTGCAGCGCCTGCGAATGCAGCCGTCGCACCTGCCGGGCATGCCCAGCCGCCGGCAGATCGCCGATGATTACCAGCAGCGCACCGGCCGGGCGATCGGCGACCTGGACTGGTATCACGTCTTCGGCCTGTTCCGGCTGGCGGTGATCGCGCAGCAGATCTACTACCGCTACCGACTGGGGCAGACCCGCAACCCGAGATTCCAGGCCTTCGGCGTGTTCGTGACTGTGCTGTCGCAGGTCTGCGAGCAGATCATCGAACGCCGCGGCTGATCCTCCCGCCCGCTCAAGGAGCCCAGCGATGTCCACCAAGGCGATGTCCACCAAGCTGTTCGATCTGACCGGCCGCGTCGCACTGATCACCGGCGCCTCCCGCGGCATCGGCGAAGCCACCGCCCGCCTGCTCGCCGGACAGGGCGCTCAGGTGATCATCTCCTCGCGCAAGCAGGCGGATCTGGACCAGGTCGCCGACAGCATCGAGGCGGCTGGCGGCAAAGCCGCCGCGATCGCCGCCCACCAGGGTGATTCGGCGGCGCTTAAGTATCTGATCAGCGAAGTCGAAGCCAGCTTCGGCCGGCTCGACATCCTGGTCAACAACGCCGCCACCAACCCCTACTTCGGCCACATCTGCGACACCGACATGGGCGTGGTCGACAAGACCCTGCAGGTCAACGTCAAAGGGTACTTCGAGCTGTCGGCGCTGGCCAGCAAGCTGATGCAGAAAGGCGGCGGCGGAACGATCGTCAACGTCGCCTCGATCAACGGCGTCAGGCCAGGCATGTTTCAGGGTATCTACTCGATCACCAAGGCGGCGGTGATCAGCATGACGCAGGCTTTCGCCAAGGAATGCGCGCCGTGGAAAGTGCGCTGCAACGCGGTGTTGCCGGGTCTGACCGACACCAGATTCGCCTCGGCGCTGACCCATAACGAGCAGATCCTCAAGCTCGCGTTGCAGCAGATCCCGCTGGCGCGCGTGGCGCAGCCGGCGGAGATCGCACCGGCGATTCTGTACCTGGCCTCGGATGCCGCCAGTTACGTCACCGGCACCACCCTGGTCGTCGACGGCGGCCTGCTCGGCTGCGGGTGAGGCTTCGCGCTTCGACGCTGACTCGATGTCAGCGTCGGCGAAGCCGAACGCCCGGCCATGGACGGCCGGGCCGGAACCGGATCAAAGCCGCCACGGCCGCGCCAGGGATGGCAACGCAACGGCAGGCAAGGCTGGTGACTCGACCCGCTTCGACGCTGACTCGATGTCAGCGTCGGCGAAGCCGGAACCCGAACACCCTCTGCCGCCAGTGTGGACGCTGTGCAAACTTGGCCATAGGCTTACGACAGTCTGTCCGGTTTGCCGCTGTGGCCACCGCGCCGCGTAGGAGGAACGTTGCCGCTTAAGAACCAGGTCCAGTTGATCGCCTACCCCAACCGTCTCGGCCGCAATCTGAGCGAGCTGCGCAACGTGCTCGACACCTATTGGTCGAAAGCCATCGGCGGCATCCACATTCTGCCGATCTATCCGTCGAACGCCGACAACGGCTTCTCGCCGCTGACGCACAAGGAGATCGACCCGAACTACGGTACCTGGGACGACGTACGCGCAATCAGCAGCCGCTACGACCTGTGCTTGGATCTGACCCTCAACCACATCTCCGACGAATCCGCCGAGTTCAAGGACTTCATCGCCAACGGTTACAAAAGCGAATACGCCGACCTGTTCGTGCACGTGGACCAGCTCGGCGAGGTGACACCGGACGACCTGGCCAAGATCCACATCCGCAAGGAGAAGGAGCCGTTCCGCGAAGTGACTTTTGCCGACGGCAGCAAGGGGCGCGTCTGGTGTACCTTCACCGAACGCCAGGTCGATCTGAACTACACCAATCCGAAGACCTACGCGCTGATGGAGGATTACATCGCCTTCCTGACCGCGCAGGGCACCAAGCTGTTCCGGCTGGACGCGTTCGGCTACACCACCAAGAAGCTCGGCACCAGTTGCTTCCTGGTCGAGCCCGACGTCTACGAAATTCTCGACTGGATCAACCGGGCGGCCGCCGAACACGGCGCCGAAGTGATGCCAGAAGTGCACGACCACCCGAGTTTCCAGTTCGCGATCGGCATGCGCGGCATGCGTCCGTACGGTTTCGCGCTGCCGGTTCTGTTGCTGTATTCGCTGCTCGACGCCAACAGCACTCACCTGAAAAACTGGCTGCGGATCTGTCCGCGCAACCAGATCACCGTGCTGGACACCCACGACGGCATCTGCGTGCCCGACGTCGAGGATCTGTTGCCGCGCGACAAGATCCAGGCGGTGATCGACAACGTCAGCCAGCGCAGCGCCGACCCGATTCTGCGCCGCTCGGCGGCCAACGTGCACAGCGTCGGCGCCATCTATCAGATCACCTGCACCTATTACGACGCGCTCAAAGGCAACGACGACGCCTACATCGCCGCGCGTGCGATCCAGTTCTTCGCTCCCGGCATCCCGCAGATCTACTACGTCGGCGCGCTGGCCGGCTGCAACGACGTCGAGCTGATGGACTCCACCGGCGAGCCGCGCGACATCAACCGCCATTTCTACTCGCTGGAAGAGATCGAGCGCGAAGTCAAGCGGCCGGTGGTGCGGCGGCTGCTCAAGCTGATGACGTTCCGCAGCGAATATCCGGCGTTTCAGGGCCGTTTCGAACTGCATTATTCGAACGACAAGAGCGTGATGATGAGCTGGCGCAACGGCGAGGCCTGGTGCGAGCTGTTCGTCGATCTGATCTTCAAGAAAACGACCATCCGTTTCCTCGATCTGCGCACCCACCGCCAGCTTACGATGCGCTGCTGACGCACCCCGCCGCGCGACCCCGACAACCGAAAACCATACCTCCGGAGGACCACACCGATGCCATTTGCCGAGGTCAACGGTCAACGCCTGTACTACGAAGACACCGGCGGCGACGCACCGGCGGTGGTGTTCTCGCATGGCCTGCTGATGGACCATGAAATGTTCGCGCCGCAGGCCGAACGCTTGCGCGGTCGCTACCGCTGCATCACCTGGGACGAGCGCGGTCACGGAAAAACCGCCGGCGATTCGATTGCGCCGTTCACCTACTACGACTCGGCCGACGACCTGGCGGCGCTGCTCGTCCACCTGGGCGTCGGTCGAGCCGTGCTGGCCGGCATGAGCCAGGGCGGCTTCCTGTCGCTGCGCTGCGCCCTGACCCATCCCGGGGTGGCGCGGGCGCTGATCCTGATCGACACCCAGTCCGGACGCGAGGACCCGGCCAAGCTGCCCGCGTACCGGCAGATGATGGACGTCTGGGCCGGCCAGGGCCTGCCGGATGCGATCGCTGACACCATCGAACAGATCATCCTCGGTCCGAACTGGGACGGCGCGCCGGCCTGGAAAGCCAAGTGGCGCACCTGGAAGCCGCACAACCTGATGACCTGTTTCGAGACGCTCGCCGGTCGCGACGACATCGGCAACCGGCTCGGCGAAATCGAAGCGCCGGCTTTGGTGATTCACGGCGAAGCCGACGTCGCCATTCCGCTGGCGCGCGCGCAGGCTCTGGCCGCGGGCCTGCCAAACGCCAAGCTGTTGACCGTGCCCGGGGCCGGTCATGCCTCCAATCTGACGCACCCGCAGGACGTCAACACTGCGATCGAACGGTTTCTCACCGGCCTGCCGACCTGACCGCCATGCCCGTCCAGCCGCCCGTCCAGCCCATCCTCCGCACGCCGTCGGCCTACGACTACCCGCTGCTGCTGAAGCAGCTGTGGATCACGCCGCTGGCCAATGCGCCGGAACAGGAAATCGTCTATCGCGGCGCACTGCGCTTTACCTATCGACAGACCTACGAACGCATCCGGCGCTTGACCGGCGCGCTGCGGAATCTGGGGGTCGAAGCCGGCCAGACCGTGGCGGTGATGGATTGGGACAGCCATCGTTATCTGGAGTGCTTTTTCGCCGTGCCGATGATCGGCTGCGTGCTGCAGACGGTGAACATCCGCCTGTCGCCGGAACAGATTGCCTACACGCTCAACCACGCGCAGGCCGACCTGATCCTGGTCAACGCCGAGTTCCTGCCGCTGGTCGCCGGCATCCGGGCCAAGCTCGAAAAGGACGTGCAGTTCGTGCTGTTGCGCGATCCGGATGCAACGGCGCCGCTCGCCGACCTGCCGTTTCTCGGTGAATACGAGGCGCTGCTGGAGATGGCGACGCCGGTCGAGTCGTTTCCGGATTTCGACGAGAACGCGCGCGCCACCACTTTCTACACCACCGGCACCACCGGCTTGCCCAAGGGCGTGTACTTCAGCCATCGCCAGCTCGTCCTGCACACGCTGGCGATCCTCGCCCACTTTGGCACCGCCCCGGGGCATGGCCGCGTGCACCGCGAAGACGTGTACATGCCGATCACACCGATGTTTCACGTCCACGGCTGGGGCATGCCGTACGCCGCCACGCTGATGGGGATCAAGCAGATTTACCCCGGCCGCTACGACCCCCAACTGCTCCTGAATCTGATCGAACGGGAACATGTCACGCTGTCGCATTGCGTGCCGACGCTGCTGCACATGCTGATCTCGCATCCGCAGGCAAAGCAAACCGACCTGTCGCGGCTGAAGATGGTGATCGGCGGCTCCGCGCTGCCGCAGGGCCTGTGCCGGGCCGCGCTGAAACACGGCATCGACGTCTACACCGGCTACGGCATGAGCGAAACCGGCCCGCTGCAGGTGGTCAACCATCTGACCGGCGAGGAGCTTCACACCGACCTCGACGCTCAGGCCCAGCTTCGGGTGCGCACCGGAAAGCCGGTGATGCTGTGCCACGTGCGCGTGGTCGACGAGCGCATGCACGACGTGCCGCACGACGGCCGCTCCCAGGGCGAGGTGGTGTTCCGCAGCCCGTGGTTGACGCAGGGCTACCTGAACGATGCGGAGAAAGCCGAGGAACTCTGGCGCGGCGGCTGGCTGCACTCCGGCGATATCGGCAGCATCGACGCCGAAGGCCGGCTGCAGATCCGCGACCGGGTCAAGGACGTGATCAAGACCGGCGGCGAGTGGATCAGCTCGCTGACGCTGGAAGATCTGATCTCGCAGGACGCGGCGGTGGCCGAAGTCGCGGTGATCGGCGTGCCCGACGAAAAATGGGGAGAACGGCCGCTGGCCCTCGTCGTGCCCCAGCCGGGAACCGAGCCCGACGCCGAAGCCATCCGACGCCGCCTGCTCGACGCCGCCGAGCGCGGCGCGATCTCCAGCTACGGCGTGCCCGAGCGCATCGAATTCGTCGACTCGCTGGCCAAGACCAGCGTCGGCAAACTCGACAAAAAGGCGCTGCGCCAGCATTACCGCGCAAACTGACAGCCAAGACCGCACCGGGGCGCAAACGAAAATGGAAAAGACCGTCGTCATCACCGGCGTATCCAGCGGCATCGGCCGCGCCTGCGCCGAAACGCTGGCGGCAGCCGGCTGGCGGGTGTTCGGCAGCGTGCGCACGGCCGCCCACGCCGTGGAACTGCGGGAACAACTGGGCGAACGCTTCACGCCGCTCGGATTCGACGTTACCGACCCGGTCGCGGTCAGCGCAGCGGCCGCCGCCGTCGCCGGCCGGCTCGGCGGACGACGCCTGAACGGCCTGGTCAACAACGCCGGTATCGCGGTTGCCGGGCCGGTCAGCCACCTGCCGATCGACGAATTCCGCCGCCAGCTCGAAGTCAACGTGGTCGGCCCAATGCAGGTGGCACAGGCCTTTCTGCCGCTGCTCGGCACCGACCCGGACCGCAGCGGGCCGCCCGGGCGCATCGTCATGATCAGCTCGGTGGCGGGCAAACTCGGCGCGCCGTTCCTGGCCCCCTACGTGGCGTCCAAGCACGCGCTGGAAGGCCTGGCCGAAAGCCTGCGCCGCGAGTTGCTGTTCTACGGCATCGACGTCGTCGTCGTCGCGCCCGGCCACGTCGCCACCCCGATCTGGGACAAAGCCGAGCGGGTGGACGTCACGCCCTACCAGAACCTGCCGATCACGCCGATCCTCGAACGTTTCCGCAACGCCTTTATCGCGGAGGGCCGGCGCGGCCTGCCGCCGGAACGAATCGCCGCCGCGGTGAAAACCGCGCTGACCGCATCCCGGCCCAAGGCCCGCTACGCGCTGGTACCCGGAAAATTCGCCAACTGGACGCTGCCCCGGCTGCTGCCGCCGCGCGCGGTGGACCGGCTGCTGGCGCGCCGCCTCGGCCTGCTACGGCGACACAAGTGAACGAGTGCGCGGCGCCGATCTCGGCGCGGACCGGTGCTACACGGGTTGACCTTTGGCCAGAGCAGCAGGAGGAACGCCGCTTTCTCGTACTGGCTTGACAGAGAAAGCCATAATCACGCCGAGATTCCGCCGTGCCGCCTTTCGTCCAGCTCCACGCCTGCGCGCGGTAGCGCTTCAGGCGCTGCGCTTGGCGAGAGAACTCGCATTGGTGTTCTTCGCCGCTTTCCTGCCCCAGTTCGTGAGCGTCGCGACGGCGGCGGGCGCGTTGCCGAGGCTGCCGACGGCGATCCCGGCGACCGACGCCAAGCCTGGGCCGCGGCCCCGGGAAAAGCTGCGGGCGACGATGTAGAACGCGGCGGGATCGGGTGCGATCGCCAACGCAACGCTCGCGATCAGGAAGGCGGAGAACAGCGGCCAGTGCGCAACAGTCCGGTCATTGCGGCCCGTGCAGATACCACCCATGGCGCGTCCGCTCGAGCCTGACCTTGATGTAGTCCTGCTGGTGGATCAGTTGGCGCCACAGGCCGTCGGCATCGTCGGCGAAGACGTCATCGGCATTCGCCGGCACGACAAGCCAATCCCCGCGCGCGATTTCAAAGCCGAGCTGACCGGGCGCCCAGCCGGCGTAGCCCACGTAGGCGCGGAAGCGGTCACCGGCAGAGGCCTTGCCGGCAACGGCGCGCAGCGTCTCCAGACTCGCGCTGACGTAAACGTCACCCAGCACGCGGACTGCATCGGGGGGTGCCGCCTTGGAGCGGATCAGCAGCGTCAGGTGGTCGATGGCGACGGGCCCGCCCAGATAGACCGGATCCTGCCGGCCTTTGAGCTCGTCCACCCGGGGCAAGAGGCCGGCCAGCCTCAGCTGTGTCGGCCGGTTGACGACCAGGCCGAGAGCGCCGACCTGGTTGACCTCGACCAGCAGGATCACGCTGTGCGCGAAACCGCCCGGAACCTGGCGGTTGGCGACCAGAAAGCGCCCTACCCCCGGCACGACCCCGGGATCGTCCCCAGGATCGCCCATTGGCACGCTCAGGGTGCCCGCGCTCCAGGCCGCAGCCGAGACGGCCAGCAGGATGCCGGCAACCCGCACGGCCAGCGGTCGAATCACACCGCTCATGACCAGCCGAAGATAGCACCGTTCGCAGGTTTGCGGACACCGCTTTTCGCCGCGCGGCCATGCGGGCGGCATGCGCCGAAAGTACCGGGGGATACGGCGCATTGTATCAGCGCAATCGCGGCCTGGCCGTCTCCTGCCGCATCGCGAGCGGGCATCCGGCCTCCGGAATCCGTTCTTCTCGGATATGCGCGCGCATCTGGTCGCGGAAGTTGTTCACGGTGGTGAAGAACCGGCGCATCATCACCAGCCACAGATACATGCCCCGGTCCGTCAGCGCGTAGCCGTCCGGCGTCCTGCGGATCGCGCCGAGCAGCCGCAGCGCCGTCAGCTCCTTCCACAGCGCGCGGAAGCATCCGGCGCCGAACTGCCGGAGATCCCGGTCCCGGTGCAGGCGCAGACCGAACAGTGCCATCAGCAGGTGGTAGCGCAGCTGCCACCGGCGGCTGTAGGTCCGCTGCCGGGTGACGCCGAATCCCTGGCGGTCGATCAGCCGCTCGTACTGGTTGAGGGAAAACGAGGTCGCATATAGCGACCCGCGCAGGTAGCTGAACGCACCGCTGCCGACGCCGACGTATTCGTCCCGGCCGACGATGTATTCGTCGATCATGCGGTCGCCGCGCGAGAAAGTCCATACTGTGGACGGCGGATGCGTCGGACCCAATCGCTGCCGGATCAGCCGGTAGCCCGTCTCCTCGTTACGGTAATCCACCTGCCCCATGGTCCTGGCCATGCGCCGGCGCGACGAATCGGCGACCATCAGCGGATAGAACGACACCTGGTCGATGTCGATCTCCCGCAGGATGTCGAGGTCGCGTTCCAGCGACGCGCGGGACTGACCGGGCAGGTTGAAAATCATGTCCGCGTTGAGAGTGCCGAACGCGCCCCGCAGATCCTGCAGGCGTGCCGCGATGGCCGCACCGCTGCCGTAGGCGGCGTAGCGGTCCATGGCCTTGAGCAGGCCGTCGTCGAAGCTCTGCACGCCTACCGACAGCCGCCTCACGCCCGCCGCGAGCAGCGTGTCGATCACCGGCTGCGTCAGGTGGTTGGGATTGGTCTCGACCGAGATCTCGCGTACCGGCCAGTTCCCGCGGATCAGCGCCAGCGTTGCCGCGAGCTCTTCCACGCACACAGTGGGGGTGCCGCCGCCGACGTAAACCTCGGAGAACGTGTAGCCGGATTCACGGTAATGCCGGATCTCGTCCCGCAGCGCGCGGAAATAGCGCGCGGCCTTGTCCGACCGGAACTGGACGCGATGGAAGGAGCAGTACGGACACAGCCGCTCGCAAAAGGGCACGTGCGCGTAGAGCAGGTAGCGGCGCCCCGGCAGCGGCGGCGGAACCGGCGGGGATCCGCCCGCATCCTCAGGAAAGGTCAGGACATGGTCCATCAGCCGGCCAATGATTGGCTCGATCCATCCGCGCATGGCATCCGCCTTCCCGGTCACGCCCGGACGACCGCGGCTGAAGCCGTCCATCCGCGCTTTCCGGTGATCCGAAAGATTAGACGTCTTGCGGCGGATCTTCCGTGACCTGCGTCAATTGGTTATCTCCGCCTCCGGACACGGCAAACCGCCACGGCAGGTAGCGCAACCGGGCGCGTGCAGGCCGGGTCGCCAAGCGAAACCTTGCGTTTTGTTTCCAATCCGGCGCAGGGGTTACGCTTGGCTTCAACTCAGCCCAAGTTCGGCACAAGCCGTGATCCAAATGGCGCAATTGTCTGAAACCCACATTGCCCTCGCTCACGGCAACGGCGGGCGCATGATGCGCGAGCTGATCGAGCAGGTCTTCGCGCGCGAGCTTTCGAACGATTGGCTCGACACCGGCGCCGACGCGGTGGCGGTGCCGTCAGAGGCCGGCACGGAGCTGGTGGTCACCACCGACGGCTTCACCGTGCAGCCGCTGGAGTTCCCTGGCGGCGACATCGGCTCGCTGGCAGTGCACGGCACCGTCAACGACCTGGCGGTCGCAGGGGCGACACCGCGTTACCTGACGCTCAACGCCTTCATCGAGGAAGGGCTGGAAATCGCCGTGCTGCGGCGCCTGGTGGCTTCCCTCGGCCGAGCGGCGCGCGACTGCGGCGTGGCGGTGGTGGCCGGCGACACCAAGGTGGTCGGACGCGGCGAATGCGACGGCGTCTATTTCGCCACCACCGGCCTCGGCTTCCGCCGCTCCGGTGTGCGGCTCGGCATGGACCTGATCCGGCCCGGCGACCGGATCCTGGTCAGCGGGCCGGTCGGCGATCACGGCGCCGCGGTGATGCTGGCGCGCGAGGAATTCGGCCTGCGCGGCGATCTACGCTCCGACGCCGCCAGCGTGTTTCCGCTGGCGCAGGCGCTGTTGAGGGTGCCCGGCCTGCGCTTCATGCGCGACCCGACGCGCGGCGGCCTGGCCACGGTCCTGCACGAAATCGCCCGCGCCACCGGCTGCGGCGTCGATCTGCGCGAACACGATGTGCCGATCCGCGAGCCGGTACAGTCGGTCTGCGAATTGCTCGGCTACGACCCGCTGTATCTGGCCTGCGAAGGCCGGTTGGTCGCCGTCGTCGCCGCCGGAGCGGCGGAGCCGGCGGTGGCGGCGCTGCGGGCGATCGCCCCGCGGGCCGCGCTGATCGGCGAAATGACCGACACTACGCCGCAGGTGATTCTCGAAACCGCGTTCGGCGGCCAACGCGTGCTCGACGAGCTGGAAGACGATCCGCTGCCGCGCATCTGCTGAATACGGTCCCGATACGCTCCCGAAAAGCCGATTTCCGCGGCCGCAGGCCGCGCATGCAAAATCTCCGATTGCCGGTCGATGCCGGTCGATGCCGGCGACGCCGGCGAACCCGTTTCACGATCGCCGGCCGTTCAGACGGCGCCATCGTTCCGCGCCAGCGGCGCGGTTGCGAACAGCCGTCCGCGCGTGACTTCCTCCTGCTCAAGCTCCTCGAGCAGTGCCTCCATCTGCCGTTGCTCGGCGTGCGCTTGCGGCAGGATGACGTGCTCCAGCGCCCGCGCTCGCCGCTGGGTGCGGCGGAACTCCGCCGCCAGTCGCCTCAGGTTCGCCTGCAGCGCCGCCAGCGGCACGGCAACGCGGCAGAGTTCGGCAAACGCTTCGGCACAGCGCTCTGCGGCCGCAGACGGCAGGCATGCCAGTGCGGCGGCCGAGACCCGCTGTCCGCGCAGTGCCGCCGGCTGGATCAGCGGCAGACCGAGAAACGGTTTAGCGCGCCACTCCAGCGCCCAGTCGACGGTGGACGGCGGGTACAGCTGCAATCCCTCCAGCCCATGCACTTCGACTGCCGCGGCCAGCGCCTGCCCTGCACGCCACTGAGCGGCGCGGAAACGATCGAGTTGCACCCCATGCTCCTGCAATCCGCGGATCAGCGCCTGGGCAAGGGCGATGCGCTTGTCGTCCAGGAACCGGTAGCCGAGTTCGATCACTCCACGTTCGCGCTTCAGCTCCAGCAGCGCGGCACGCGATGGCAGGCGTTCAGGCATGAGCCACGCTTTTCGGACCCAGGTGCTGCTCGATCTGCGCGTCGCTGAGCCTTGACAGCTCGGTTGCGGGCAGGTTGCGCAGCAGCTCCCAGGCCAACGCGATCGTCTCCTCGAACCGGCGCGGACCCTGCTGGTGCAGAAAATGCCGCTCGAAGATTTCGCCGAACGCCAGGTACAGTCGGTCGGTAGCGTCCAGCCCTTCCTCGCCGACCACGCTGGCCAGCAGGCGCACCTGGTGAGATCGCGCATAAGCGGCATAAATCTGGGCCGCCAGCGCCGGATGGTCGGGATCGGTGAAACCTTCGCCGACGCCCTGATCAATCAGCCTCGACAGGCTCGGCAGCACCGCGATCGGCGGCCACAGGCCGCGGCGGTCGAGTTCGCGGTCGAGCACGATCTGTCCTTCGGTGATGTAGCCGGTCAGATCGGGGATCGGATGCGTGATGTCGTCGCCGGGCATCGTCAGCACCGGCAGCTGAGTCAGCGTTCCCGGCAATCCCTTGATGCGGCCGGCGCGTTCATACAACGTCGCTAGATCGGAATACATGTATCCCGGATAGCCCTTGCGGCCCGGCACCTCGCCGTGGCTGGCGGCGACTTCGCGCAGCGCCTCGCAATAATTGGTCATGTCGGTCATCACCACCAGCACGTGGCGGCCTTCGGTAAAGGCCAGGTGCTCGGCCGCGGTCAGCGCGTAGCGCGGCGTCAGCAGACGCTGAGCACTGGAGTCGCTGGCCAGGTTCAGGAACATCACGGTGCGCGAAAGCTGGCCGCTCGCTTCCATTGCCCGGCGGAACTGTTCGGCGGCGCTCTGCGCCACGCCGATGCCGGCGAACACCGTGGCGAAGCCGCCGGCGCCGTCCCGCAGCAGACGCGCATGGCGTACGATATCGACCGCCATGCGCCCATGCGGCAGGCCATTGCCCGAGAACACCGGCAGCTTCTGTCCGCGCACCAGGCTGTTGAGCAGATCGATCGAGCTGATGCCGGTTTCGATGAAGTCCTGCGGCAGTTCACGGGCCCGCGGATTGATCGGCAGTCCGTCGATACGCCGCGCGGCGATGACCGGCACCGGCGGCCCGCCGTCAATCGGCCGCCCGACGCCGTCGAAGATCCGCCCCAGCAAGCCGGGACCGACGCCGAAGCGCAGGGGTTCGCCAATGAAGCGCACCCTGATTGCAGCCAGATCGAGACCTGCGGTCGGTTCGAGCACTTCAACCACCATGCGCTCTTCGTCCAGCGCCGCCACACGCCCCCGCCGTGTCCGACCATCGCCGCCCATCACCTCGACCGCTTCGTTGAGGCCGACCTGCACCGTGCGCCGCAGATGCAGCAGCGGTCCGTCCAGGCGCTGCGCCGCGCCGGCGGCGGTGAGGTCAGCCAGCATCGTCGTGCTCCACGCCCGAATCGTCATCGCGCGGAGGGCGACGGCCCGACGGCGCAGCCTCGTCAAAATGCCCTCCTATCGGAGTTGCCCCGGCGTCCTCGGTTTTACCACGGCCAGTTTCGCCGGCCTCGCCATCACGGTCTGGCGATGACGCCGGTTCGGCGGGTACCGGCCCGGCGGCTTGCAAGGCGGTCAGCGCGGTTTCAAAGCCGGCCTGCAGGCGGTCGAATTGATCCAGCGCGTCCTCGCCGATCTCCTCGCCCGTGCGCCGCAGGCGCCGCAGCAACGGCAAGCGCTCGATGGCGTCGATGTCGGCACCGGCGGCCAGCGCCGCTTCGGCGCAGTCGAAGAAGCGATCCAGCAGCCGCATCATCGCGATCTGGCGCTGCGGCGAAGCATGGCAGTCGACTTTCGACATCGCCGACTGGCGCAGGAAACCCTCGTTGATCAGGTCCGCGCAGAGCAGAGTCAGGCGCTGCGGCGGCGCCAGCGCATCGCGGCCGACGATGCGCGCCATCCGCTCGAGCTGCGCACGCTGTTCGAGCAACGTCAGAAAGCGGCTTCTCTGCCGATCGCGTTCAGGATGACCCTGGGCACGCCACCAGGCGTCGAGTTCGGCGGCGTCTTCCGAATAAGCCTGCAACGGATGGATCGCCGGGTAGAAACGCGCCCGTGCGCGGTCGCGGTCCAGCGGCCAGAAACAGCGCACGTTGCGCTGGGTGTGCAGCGTCACCGGCTCGGAGAAATCCCCTCCCGGAGGACTGACGGCGCCGATCAGCGTCACCGAACCTTCGGCGCCGGACAAGGTGTGCGCCCGCGCCGCGCGTTCGTAAAACTCGGCCGTGCGGGTGCCGAGATAGGCCGGGTAACCGCCCTCGGCCGGCAGCTCGCCGAGCCGGCCCGACAGCTCACGCAAGGCCTCGGCCCAGCGGCTGGTGGAATCCGCCATCAGCGCCACATGCAGACCCTGATCGCGAAAATATTCGGCCACCGTCACGCCGCTGTAGATGCTCGCCTCGCGTGCCGCCACCGGCATGTTCGAGGCATTGGCGATAATGACCGAGCGCTCGATCAGGGGCCGGCCGCTGCGCGGATCCTCGAGTCGCGGAAACTGGTGCAGCACTTCAGCCATTTCGTTGCCGCGCTCGCCGCAGCCGACGTAGACGATGACGTCGGCGTCGCACCACTTGGCGATGCTCTGCTGCAGGATGGTCTTGCCGGTACCGAAGCCGCCCGGCATCGCCGCCCTGCCGCCGCGTGCCACTGGAAACAGGGCATCGATGATGCGCTGGCCGGTCAGCAACGGCGCCGCGACCGGCAGTCTTTCGGCAACCGGCCGCGGCCGGCGTACGGGCCAACGGTGGATCATCGATATTTCGACCTGCTCGTCACCGGCGCGCAGGCGACAAATCGTCGCGTCGGCCGCATAGTTGCCGGCGGCGGCCACCCATTCGACCTGGCCCAACCGATCGGGCGGCAGCAGCAGCTTCTGCGCCCGCCCCAGCGCCTGGCAGGTTTCGTCCCTGCCGTGCGTGGCCTCACGCCGATGACCGGCGGCCGTGAAACCGATAGCTTCAGCCAGCGGCCGCACCTGACCGAGCACCTGCCCCGGCGACAGCGTCTGGCCGAGCAGGATCCGCGGCTCGAACCACAGATCCGGCATCTTCGTCGATTGGGTTCCGGGCTCGACGAAGCGCAGCGCGTCGCTGCCCAGCGGGCGCAGCAACCCATCGAAGATCCCGCCGAGCAGATGGGGTCCGAGCGTCACCGCCAGCGGCAGACCGCTGCCCCACAGCGGATCGCCCGGTTGCAGACCCGTGGTGTCTTCATAGACCTGCACGGTGACGCTGCGCCCTTCGGCACGGATTACTTCGCCGAGCAGGCGTTGCCGGCCGACCGCCACCGCCTCGTGAATCTGCAGCGCGGTATCGCCTTCGGCCCGCACCACCGGCCCTCCGAGCGACGTGATACGCAGCGGCCGGCGACGTTCGGCAACGGGATTCACTGGCCGGCCGACGGTGCCTGCGCCGCCGCCTCGATCGCCGCCAGCAGCCGCCCCTCGATCCGGTCGCGCTGCGCCAACAATCCGGCCGGCGTGGCGTCGACGCAGGCGCCGTCGGCGGCGATGCGCAGTCCGCACGCCATCGCCGGGTCGTCCTGCCATTGCAGTTTGACCGCCTCCGTGCCGATGGCGGCGGACGCTGCCTGCCGTTGCGCTATCGGCCAGTCCGGCGGGCAGTGCACCCGCCAGCACCGGGCGACCAAACGGGATTGCGCCGATCGCAGCGCCGCCTGCGCCCACTCCTGCCGTTCCGGCGCGGATTGCCAGCGCCTTATCAGCTCGGCGTGCAGCAAGCCCCAACCCTGATCCAGTGCCTGACGCGACAATTGCTGATGGCGTCGACGTAGCCGCGTCTCCACCGCGGCGCGCTCCGAGGCGCAACGGCTATCCAGCTCGGCGCGCTGAGCCGCCAACGCGCGCACCACCCGTTGCCGCGCCTGCCGGCGCGCATCGCGCAGGATGTCGCGGATCTGCGCCTCTGTCCGATTCTCGATTTCGGCACACTCGCGCGCCACTTCTTCGCGGATGTGAGTCAGCAATCCGGCCAGGGCCTGCCGGTTGTTCTGGTCGCTGCTCACGCCGGGTCCACCAACCCAAGCTGCCGCCGGATTTCGCCGGCTAAATCCGGCATCACCGTCTGTCCGCCGAAATCATCGACCAGCAGCAGGGGCGGTCGCTGCACCAGCAACGCCCACTCCAATTCCGCCTGCGGCACGGCGGCGGCGTAGCGTGCCGTAACCAGAAGCAGCATCGGCGCCGTGCCCAAGACCTGACGCACCGCAGCGGCAGCCTGATCCAGCGGCGGTGACAGAACGCGCACGCCGCACAGGCGATAACCGCTGGCCGTCACTTCGTCGCCGACGAACACGACGCCGGGCATGCTCAGGCCAGCCGGTTCAGAATCAGGATCGAGATGATCACGCCGTAGATGGCGATCCCCTCGGCCAGACCGACCAGCACCAGGATCCGCCCCATCAGCTCCGGCTTTTCGGCCAGAGCGCCGATGCCGGCGCTGCCGACCGCCGCCACCGCGTAGCCGGCGGCCAGCGACGACAGGCCGGTCGCCGCCGCGGCGGCCGCGAATCCCCAATGCAGCACGCCCGGATCGATCGTCAGCGCTATCGAACTCGGTTCGGCACCGAGAGCCGCGGGCACCCACAGCAGTAGACTGGCGCCGCCGGCCAGCAGGCCAGTAAAAACGATCAGGATCAGAAACATCCACGTCTTCAATTGCTTGGCCATAGACTCTCTCCCAGGTTCAAACCGGCGCTGGCGGCGGCAGCGGGCGGAACGGCCGGCCTCCGCCGCGCACGAAGCGGATGAAGAATTCGAATAACACCAGGCGGGTGGTCTGGATGCCGACCACCAGCCCCTCGAGCCCGAGAATCACCAGATTGCCGAGCGCAAACGCCAGCAACCGGGCCGGGATGGAGACGCACACATCGGCCAGCGCGGCCACCGCCAGTGAAAGACCGGTGTGAGCCAGTGCGAAAGCGCCGACACGGATGAACGACAGCGTATTGACGGCCATCTGCAGCAGCCGTTCGACCAGCCCGCCGAAGCGGGCCGGCAACTGCCGCCAGCCGCGGCGTGGCCACGCCCCGATGACGAACCACAGGGCTCCGGCCGCCATCGCCCAAACACCGAACTGCCGATTCAGCAACAGGCTCCAGCCGGCCAGATACATGATCAGCAGCCCGGCGTCGTCGGCCAGCCATTGCCGGAATCGTCCGGACCAGGCCAGCGATACCGCATTCAGCGCCAGGCCGAGAACGATGAGCGCCGCGCCGAATGCCAGCGGCACCGTCAGTACCGGCAACGGGTCATGAATCGGATCGGTCCAGACCGGCGCGGCGACGCGCGACGACGCGAACACGCTACCGAACAACCAGCCGAAAACGATCGCCAGCAATCCGCCTGGGATCAGCATCCCGGCCGCCGGCCAGCGGCGACGCGCCAGCAGCCCGGCGACACACAGCACCGCACCCTGGCCGATGTCGCCGAACATGTAGCCGAACAGCAGCGGCGCGATCACCGCGACCAGCATGCTGGGGTCGGCCTCGTCGCGCCCCGGCGTACCCGCCAGCCGCAGAAACAGCTCGAACGGCCGCGCCCAGCGCGGGTTGCCGGTCAGCGTCGGCGGTTGATGACCGGCCGGCGGCGGAGAAAACCCGGCCACCGCCGCGATCCCGGCCCGCAGCAGCGGCGCCAGCAGCGCCTCCGGCACCGGCGCCAGCGTCCAGCCGGTGACACGGGCCAGATGTTCACTGGCGGTGAGCACCGACAGATGATCGGTCAGCCACTGCAGCCGATCGAGCTCTGCGCGGGATTCGGCCACCCGGTGCTCGACGCTAAGCGTCTCGATACGCCGCCGGTGTCCGGCCAGTTCGCGCTCCAGCGCGCCGATGCGGTCGCGGACCTGCGCCAGCGCCTGCGCGGCCTGTCCCTCGAGCCACTCCGGCAGGCGCAGCAGGCGCGCCTGGCGACCTTCGACGGCTCCGGTCAAACTGGCGATCGCGGCCTGGGGACCGAGAATCAGTGCGTAGGCCTGCGTCCGGCTGGTTGCACGCCGCAGCAATAGCGGCGCCACCGCCGGCGGCAACGGCGCCTCGATCGGCAGCACCAGCAGCGCGCTGGACAACTGCTCGCCGGGTCGGGCCAGACGGCCGAAATTCAATTCCTGGTCCGGCCCCAGACATTCGAGAAAATCGGCGATGCGGCCCAGTTCACCGCGTTCGGCATCGACTCGCTCGACCGCGTTCACCTGCGGCTCGGCCGCCAGGCGCCAGGCTTCGAGCCGTTGAATGGCCGCCGACAGGCGCGCTTCGGCCGGCGCAGGCGGAGCGCGTTGCGCAGCCGCTTGCGCCGCCGGCCACAGCGCAGCGAAGCGCTTTTGCAGCGCCTGCGCCCGGATCAGCATCGGCTGCAGCCGACCGACTGCGATCGGCGACCAGCCGTCGGCCGGCCGCGCCTCCAGCTCAATCTGTCCGGAACGGGCCAGCAGATCCAGCGCCTGCGGAAGCTGCGGTCGCGGCACCAGCAGTTCAAACCAGTGCGCTGGAAGCGTGCGCAGACTCATGCCGGCTAGACCACCCTGGAGGCGCAAAAATACGGCGCCGCAGCAGCGCGCCGCGCAGCCGTGCGGTTTGCAGCCACAGCAGCCCCAGATAGGCGCAGGCGGCGATCAGAGCGCAGCGAAAACGACGGAAAATGCGCCGCAGCTCGAGCGCGAGCCGCTCGCCCGCCTCCGCGTCGGCCGCGGCCGAATCGTCGCGCAATTCCCGTAGCGCGGCCAACCCGTGGTTGCGCAAGCGCAGCATGGCGCGGCGTTCGGCGCCCGCCAGTTGGTCGGGCCACAGCGCCTGCCAGTGGTCGAGCCAGCGCCCAAGCAGCGTGGCGCCATCGCTATCGGCGGCCAGAGACGCCCGCGCCGGGGGCGGCGGCAACCAAGCGTAGTCGGCGCCGGCGGCGGCGCGATGCCGAACGATCGGCAGCATCACCAACGGTTCGATCCAGACGACGGCCGCACGCTGCGGACGCGGCAGCCAGCCGGCAACT
Source organism: Gammaproteobacteria bacterium (assembly GCA_028871525.1). Taxonomy (GTDB): domain Bacteria; phylum Pseudomonadota; class Gammaproteobacteria; order Nevskiales; family Nevskiaceae; genus SCRT01. The sequence goes on along the minus strand of JAGWMX010000004.1, from coordinate 21,613 downwards.
TCCCGTAACCGGCGCAGATAGGCTTGTCGCAGCGTCGCTTCGATACGATGCGGACCAAGCTGCGGATCGAACTGCAGCACCCAGGGGCGCAGCACGGTCTGCAGCGCCTCCTGCACGAAACCGGAAAAGTGTTCGATGCGAGCCAATCGCCGCCACCCGGACGCCGGCAGCAGTTGCGCATAGCGTGCGTGCAGCCGGGCCAGCGCGTAAGCGCTGCCTTCGGCGACGCCGCTCATGTCCGCGCCTCCGCCGCAGGCGGTCGCCGGTCTCCGCAAGCCGAAGACAACTGCCGTGCGAGGCATCGCGCGGCCGTCGCAACCGCTGCGGAATCCGCCACCGCGGCGGCGCTATGGTTCAACACGGCGTCGCCCCGCAAGCGGATGCGCCCGATCTCCGCCTGCGCCAGCGCCCCGGCGCGGCCTTGAGCGCGCGCGATCCGGGCATCGGCCCGGCGCCGGATGATCAGTGCCTGTTGGCGCGCGGCGGCGATCCGGCTCTGCGCGCGGGTCTCGGCGGCTGCGCGCGCCTGGCCGGCGTCGTATTCAGCGTCCAGCGCCGCCGTCATCGCCGTGCCGGCACCCCATCCGCCTTCATGCTCCGCTCCCGCCATTTTCACCGCAATCCATTCCACCAACGTTGCCGTCAGGCTAGGGCGGATCGGAACCGATGGAATTGATCTGCGTCAACCCAATGTCATCGATGCAGCGATAGGATTTTATCGGAGCGGGGAAAAGCGTGATTGCCCTTGCTCTGCGCCTGATAGATGGTTTTGGGGCGCCGCACTCGGTCCGAATCGACGCCGGGGCCTCTGGCAAGAGGGGCGTTTGGGAGCCGGAAATGGCAAGAATCATCAGGCTGCAACTGGATCGGCCAATGCCGGAGGCGCGGCAGCGTCACCGGCTCGAAAACGAACCGGCAATCGGTGGCAGCCCGTACCCTGTGCCGCGACTTTGCGCCATCTGCCGCAACCGACCGCATGATCCGATCCGCTCCGATCCGGGAACAGATGATGCAGCACGTTTGCCTGGCCAACGCGCACTGCGCCGCGGACAGCACCTGTTCTGGGCCGGCGATCCCGTCACCCAGATCTGGACCGTGCAGCGCGGCTCGCTCAAGACCTACAGGATTTCAGGTAACGGCGACGAACGCGTCAACGGATTCTTCTTCGCCGGCGGCGTGATCGGCTGGGAGGATCTGGTTTGCGGCTTTTCCCAACACCACTGTATCGCACTCGAGCCGGTAACCGTGGTGAATGATCCCATCGTGTCGATCCTCGACGGCGCGCTGGGTTCGCCACAGAACCAGGCGCGGCTGCTGGACGGCATCCGCACGGAATTTCTACGCCTGGAGTCGATTCTGTGGCTGGAACATAGAACGGCCGAGGAGCGGCTGGCCACGTTCCTGTTGTGGCTCGCCGCGTCGCAGCCCAATGGGAACGGCGATGCCCGGACCGTCAGCCTGCCGATGTCCCGGCACGACATCGGCAGCTATCTCGGTCTGGCCACTGAAACGGTATCGCGGCGGCTGACGCTGTTCCATCGCAACGGTTGGATCACGCTTTCGCGCCGCCAGCTCCGGATCAACGACGTCCATCGACTGCAGCAGATCGGCGAGTTCTAGCGGTCTTCCGAAAAGCCCATGGATGCGCCTACTTCAGATCGCCGGCGCCGGCAGATCGGACAGGTTCATTCAATAACAGGAGTCGAAGCCATGAATGCACGACATCACTGGCATTTGCTGTCGGACCTTGAGGACTATTTCGATCGTCTCGAGCGCGGCGCCGGCCGCGTACTGCCGGCGCATGTCAAGGCGCAGGCCTCGGACTGGCGCCCGCCGATGGATATCCGCGAAACGCCGAAGGAATACCGAATCCAGATCGAACTGGCCGGCGTCGACAAGGACGCCATCGACTTGTCGACCCTCGAGGGCATGTTGACGGTGCACGGCGAGCGGCCGCTTGAACCGCTCGGCGACGGCGAGAAACATCACCGGATCGGCCGCATGTACGGTCATTTTTCCCGCACCTTCGCGCTACCGGCGGATGCCGACACGCAGTCCATCACGGCGACGATGCAGGACGGCTTGCTGACGGTGCGGCTGCCGAAGCTGGCCCACCCGGCGCAGGGCGCGCGGCGGGTCGCCATCACCTGACGCGGCGGTTGCGGAACCCGCGCCTGCGGGCACGGCAGGCAGGTTGCTGCCGCCTGCGTAACGGGCGATCCGGGCGCGGCCGTCTGGGATCAGCGCACGACGCGATCGATCTGAACGGTCACCGGGTGGCGATCGCCGTCGTAATCCGCCTGCCCTTCCAGGTCGCCGGTCTGCGCCAGCGCTCCACCGTGCAGCGCAATGCGCGCGACGATTCGCAGCGCGCCGCCGGATTCCAGCGAAGATCCGCCCATCATCGAGTCGGCATCGGTCAGGCGCACGTCCACTGGCAGCTTCTTGACCTGCAGCCGCCGCACCGCCAGCGGCGGGCCGCCATTACCCCCCTTGCGACGCGCAAAGACGAACAGCGACGCGTCCGCCGGCACCTTGCCGGCCAGCGACGGCGCCAGGCTGACGTGCACCTCGACACCGGTCTGCCTGGCATCGCCTGACGCGGAGGCCGGCTGCGGCCCGGTCGCGGGCACCTGACCGCCCACTGCGCGCAGGTGCGCCTCGACCGCGTCACGGAACTTGTCGGGCAGGTCGCCGTTGTTCAACAACGCGTCGAACCGCTGTATCGCGACGGCATTGTCGCCCCTGGCCTGTGCCAGAAGCCCTCCCAGGTACAGCGCCTTCGGGTTGGCCGGCGCCTGCCTGAGCGCGGCCTCGATCAGCGGCGCCGCCCGGCCGACCAGCGTATTGGGGTCGTTGAGCACCAGCACTTCGGCGTAGTCGAGCGAGATGTCCGGATCCGAGCCGTCGCTCAGATGGATGGCGTGATCGAAGGCGTCCAACGCATCGTGATAGCGCCCCAGCACGACGTAGGAACGCCCGAGCATCGTCCACCCTTCGAGGTCGTCGGGATGGCTTTCCAGACGCGCGGCCAGGCCTGCGACCATCCGTTCGACCTGCGGCGACCCCGCCTCCGGGGAGCGGCCGATGGCCGACGGATCGCCCACCACGCTGTAAAGTCCGGCCACCAGTACCGGCACCGCCAGCACCATGCCCGCCGCCAGGATGCGGCTGCCGCGCCGCGGCTTGCCCGGCCCTCCGGCCCGGGCCTGCCCGAGCGCCTCGCGCAGCCGCTTGTCCAGCACCGCGCTCTGCTGCCGATGGACGGCGGCGTCGATCGCGCCGGCCTCAAGCGCACGATCCAGCTGCCGGAGCACAGCGGCATGCGCGCGCTGCAGTCGCCGGACCGGCGCGTCCGGGTGGCTGCCGCGCCACAACGGGAACACCAGCGCCGCCACACCGGCCGCAACCAGGACGACGGCTACGATCAGGAATATCGCGAAGCTCACGTGCGAACCGTTTGATGTCAGTCGGAATCGTTATCGGTCAGCGGGGTATCGGCGTCGGGAAGCCGTGAGCGGCGCCGCACGATCCACAGCACCAGCAGTGCGCCCAGCACCACGACGGCGAAAGGCCCGCCCCACAGCAGCCAGGTCCGCGGCGCAACCGGCGGATCAAGCAGGATGTAATCGCCGTAACGGGCGACCAGGTAATCCCGGATCTGCGCGTCGCTGCGTCCGGCCAGCAACTGATCGTGAACGATCTTGCGGAAATCCGCGGCCAGGCTGGCCGAGGAATCCGCGATGCTCTCGTTCTGGCACACCAGGCAACGGAACTGGTGCGTCAGGCGCTCGTATCGTTTCTGCAGCGCCGGCGTCGGCAGCGGCGGTTCGGAGTCGATCGCCAGCGCTGCCGGCGCGATCACCAGCAGGCACAGCGCCGCGAGCGCAAAACCTCGCCAGCTACGCGGCATCGTCGATCCCCCGGTCATGGAGTGCCGGCTGCCAGCGGCGAATCCCCCAGCCGCTCCAGCGCTGACCGGCGAGCCGTCCGGTAGCGCTTGTCGGTCACCGTGAGCACGCCGCCCAGCACCATGAACAACCCGCCGAGCCAGATGAAGCGGACCAGCGGTTTGACCTGCAGGCGCACGCTCCAGCTACCGTTGTCCATCTGCTGGCCGAGCGCGACGTAAAGATCGCGACCCAGTCCCGGATCGATCGCCGCCTCGGTGGTCGGCGACTGCTGGCCGTCGTACAGCCGCTTCTGCGGATGCATTACGGTAATTCTCCGGCCGTCGTGGCGCACCAGCAGGTCGCCCTGCACCGCCTGATAGTCCGGACCGCGCAACTGCTGCAGGCGCTCAAGGGTGAAGCTGTAGCCGCCGAGCGTGGCGGTCTGGCCCGGCGCGATGGTGCGATCCAGCTCCTGTCCCAGCAGCGTGCTGCCGGTGACGCCGAGCACCAGCAGGCCCAGGCCGAAGTGGGCGGCGCTCATCGCCAGCAACTGGCGGGAAACCGACTGCCGCGCCCGCCAGCGGCGCAGCGGCTCGTAGACGGCGCTGACCAGCGCCCAGATCGCCAGGCCGACGCCGGCCACCAGTCCGGACCTGGCGAGCACCGACACGCCCCCCCGACCGATCAACAGCAGCGCGCCGGTCGCCAGCAGCGCCAGCAACGCCAGCAGCAGCGGACGGCGCAGCCGCCGCATCACTGTGCGCACGCGGTCGTTCTTCCAGTTGACGTAGGGACCGATGCCGATCGCCAGAATCAGCGGCACCATCAGCGGCAGGAACACCGCGTTGAAGTACGGGGGACCCACCGAGATCTTGCCCAGACCGGTGGCATCCAGCACCAGCGGATACAGGGTGCCGAGCAGCACCGCCGCCGCCGCGGCGACCAGCAATACGTTGTTGAGCAGCAGCAGCGTTTCGCGCGAGAGCATCTTGAAGCCGGCGTCGTCGCGCAGCGCGTGCGCGCGCCACGCGTACAACAGCAGCGCGGCGCCGATCACCGTACCGAGCAGGCCGAGCACGAACACGCCGCGGCGCGGATCCACGGCAAAGGCGTGCACCGACACCAGCACCCCGGAGCGCACCAGGAACGTGCCCAGCAGGCTCAGCGAAAAACCGGCGATGGCCAGCAGCGCGGTCCAGCTCTTGAAGGCGCCCCGCTTTTCGGTCACGGCCAGGCAGTGCAGCAGCGCCGTGGCCACCAGCCAGGGCATGAACGAGGCGTTTTCCACCGGATCCCAGGCCCACCAGCCACCCCAGCCGAGTTCGTAGTACGACCACCAGCTTCCGAGCGTGATCCCCAACGTCAGAAACAGCCACGCCACCACCGTCCACGGCCGGGTCCAGCGCGCCCAGGCCGCGTCCATGCGGCCGGACAGCAGCGCGGCGATGGCGAAAGCGAAAGCCACCGACAGGCCGACATAGCCCATGTACAGCATCGGCGGATGACCCGCCATCGCCGGGTCCTGCAGGATCGGGTTCAGGTTCTGCCCCTGCGACGGGGCGGGGAACAGGCGCAGAAACGGGTTCGACGTCAGGATCAGGAACAGCAGAAAACCCACGCCGATCAGGCCGATCACGCCCAGAACCCGCGCGACGAAGTCCTGCGGCAGCCGGCGGCTGGCCACCGCCACCGCGATGCCCCATACCGACAGGATGCAGATCCACAGCAGCATCGAACCTTCATGCGCGCCCCAGACCCCCGACACCTTGTAGATCAGCGGCATTTCGGTATTCGAGTTCATCGCCACATAGCGCACGCTGAAGTCGTCGCGCAGAAAGGCACCGACCAGCAGTAAAAAAGCCAGCGTCAGGAACAGGAACTGCGCCGCGGCCGCCGGCCGCACCACGGCCATCCAGGCCGGGTCGCGGCGCTGAGCGCCGGCGATGCCGAAAACACCCTGGGCCAACGCCGCGCACAGCGCCAGGATCAGACAGATTTGCCCGAGTTCGGCAGTCACCGTAACGGCCCGCCATACACGAAGCTGCGGACCCTGCGCGCCGGATACCTTGCTGCTCGCATTTTTTCAGTATCTCCAAAATCTCCGCAGTCCGCTTTGACCCAGGTCAAAGGCCCGCCGCAGCGGGCTTGCCGCCTGCGATTTGCAGAGCCTCCAGCAATTCGGGCCGGGCGTCGAGCTCGGCGTGCAGCGCCGCCAGCATCACGAAAGTACCGGTCAAGCGACGATGCAGAAAGACGATCTCCGGCGGCGGCAGGCGGTAATGCACCGTCAACGCACTCGACATCATGGCACGCCCGGCGCGCGCGGGCAGGTCGCTGTCGGCCCAGCGGTAGGCACCCTCCGCGTTCAGCAGCCGAGGCTCGATATGGCCCCTCGCGGGATCGGTGAAAGGCTCGGCGATCACCTTGCACATGGTGGCGAAGCCATCGAGCACCTGGCGCGGGAAACCGGCATCGAGAATACCAAGTGCGACGGCCCCGCGCACGGTCATCGCCGTGTCCTGCAGCATGGCGCCGCGGACGAGTTCGGCGTAGGCCTTGACGAAGCGGCGGGGGAAGGTCCGGGCTCGCGCCAAAATCGAGCAGCACGATACAGTCTTGATTCGGCCCGCGCAGACGGAAGCGATAGTTGCCGAAGTTAGGGTCGGTCTGCACCATCCGCCACGCGAACAGTTCGCGCAGAAACAGCGCCACCAACGCCCGTGCGAAACGGTTGCGGCGCGGCTGCGGCAACGCCTGCACGGCTGCGTCATGCACATCCACGCCGTCCTCGTAGGTCATCGTCAGTACACGGCGGGTGGAGTACTCACTCAGCGTCTCGGGCACCACGAAACGCGGATCGCCGGCCAGTCGTCGCCTGAAAGCGACGGCGTAACACCGCTCCCGTCGGTAGTCGACCTCCCGGTACAGCATCTGGCGCACCTCGTCGAAGGTCGGCCGCAGATCCAGGTTGCTCGGCGCCAGACGGCTAAGGGCGAAGATGCGGGCCAGCATCGCGACGTCGCTGTCGATGGCGTCGCCGACGCCCGGATACTGGACCTTGAGACATAGTTCGCGGTCGCTGCCGCGCAGGCGGGCGCGGTGCACCTGGCCCAGCGAAGCGGCGCCTATCGGTTCACGTTCGATCTCGAGGTCGCGCAACCGGGCGCCCAGCTCGCGCCGCAGCACCGGCTCCACCACCGACCAGGCCGCCGGCACCGAAAAACTCTGCAGCACGTCCAGCGCCTGCACCGCTTCCGGCGGCAGCAAATAGTCGCCATAGAGGGCCAGCAACTGACCGGCCTTCATCATTCCGCCCTTCAGCCGCCCGAGCTGGGCCGCCAATGCTTCACCCTGCCGGCGGTAGAAATCACGATCGGCCTGATGCCGCGCCTGCGGCGAGCGCAGGGTATTGCGCAGGTTATGCAGCAGGAAGCGGCCGCCCACATTCAGGCCCAGGGTCGTCAACGACAGGCCGCGCCGCAGCGGATGTGTCGTCAGTCGTTCAAATGCCCTGTCTGTCACGGATGTCGCCGCTCGTAGCGATCGCGGAAAAATAAGCTGGCCGCAGGACGGTTGCGGCGGCCCTGTCACGCGCCGGTGGAATCAGGCGTTTTTCAGCTGCAGCAGCATCTGCACCAGCTGCGCCAGTCCGCGCGCCTGCATTTTCTGCATCAGGTGCGCGCGGTGCAGTTCCACCGTGCGCTCGCTCAAGCCAAGGTCGAGCGCCACCACCTTGTTGGCGTCGCCGGCCACAAGCCGCTCGGCGACTTCCACCTCGCGCGGCGTCAGGCTGTCGTAGCGCCGGCGAATCTGCTCCAGGTGCATGAGCTGCTCGCGCAAGCGGCGATCCTGTTCCAGAGCTTTCTGCACGCGACGGATCAGATCGTCGTCGTTGAACGGTTTCTGCAGGAAATCCACCGCACCGGCTCGCATCGCTTCCACGGCCATCGGCACGTCACCGTGGCCGGTGATAAAGATCACCGGAATGGCCAGGCCCCGGCGATTCATTTCGTGCTGCAGTTCAAGTCCGCTCATACCCGGCATGCGTACATCCAGCAACAGGCAGCCCTGCTGTTCCGAAGAATGCTCGGCCAAAAATCCGCGGGCGTCCGCGAAGCCGCGTGAGCGGATCCCCACCGACCGCAGCAGCAGTGCGATGCTGTCGCGCACCGCCTCCTCGTCGTCGACGATATACACGATTCCCGTAGCGGCGGCTTCGGTCTGTTTCATTGCCGCGTCATCGACGGCAGCCGCATGATGAATTCCGCGCCGCCATGGTCGTTGCGCCGGTAATGCAGCTCTCCGCCGTGGGCGTTGGTGATGGATTTGCAGATCGACAGTCCCAACCCCGTACCCTGGGGCTTGGTGGTGAAGAACGGCTCGAACAGACGGGCCTCGCCACCTTCGGCCAGTCCCGGACCGCAGTCGCTGACGCTGATTTCGATCCAACCGGCGTCGGGCGCCGACGCGGTGATTTCCAGATAATCACAGGACGCGCTCTCGCCCATGGCTTCTATTGCATTTTGAATCAGGTTCAGCACCACCTGCTGAATCTGCACGCCATCACCTTGCACCACCGGAAGAACCGGCTCCAGATTGAGCAGAACGCGCAATCCTTTGGCGCGCAACTCGAACTCGACCAGCCGCAGCACCTCCTGAATCAGCGCCCTGCAATCCACCGGCTCGCTTACGGCCTCGCGCTTGCGGGCCAGATTGCGCAGGCCGCGAATCACTTTTCCGGCGCGATCCGACTGCGCCGCGATCTTGTCGAGAACAGTGGCCAGCTCCTGCTGATCCGACATGCCGCCGAGCAGCATGCGTCGCGCCGCGCTGGCGTAGCTGGCGATGGCCGCGAGCGGCTGGTTGACCTCGTGCGCGATGCCGCTGGCCATTTCACCGAGCAGCCCGATACGGCTGACGTGCATCAGCTTGGCGTGCAATTCCTCCACTTCCTGCGCCGCCGCAAACAATGCGCTGCGATCGTGGATTTCGCAGACCATCAACAACGGCATGCCCTGCGCATCGCGCGCAACGCCGGCGTTGAGCAGCGCGTAAAGCGCGTGCCCGCTGCGGGTCAGGTAGCGAACCTCGCATTGGAAGCGTTCGCCAGTTTCGCGCAGACGGTCGAAGTTCTCGCGCACGGTTCCGCGGTCCTGATCCAGGATCAGCTCCGAATGATGAACGCCCGCGAGCGCTTCCGGCGCATAGCCGAGCAATGTTTCGCTGGCGCGGTTGGCGTTGACGATGACACCGCGGTGATCGGTGATCGTGGTGGCCGTCGGCGTGCTGTCGAAGATCAGCCGCAGCTCCTCGTTGATCCGGTGGATCTCCTGTTCCTGCTGTTTGCGCAGGCTGATGTCGCGCAGCACGCCGACAAAGCCGCGTTCGGAACCGCTGCGAAATTCGCCGACCGAAAGATCGACCGGAAAAGTGCGGCCGTCCTTGCGCTGCGCGATCACTTCGCGGCCGACGCCGATGATGTGCGCAGTTCCAGTGCGAAGATAGCGCTGCAGATAGCGGTCATGCTCATCGCGATACGGCGCCGGCATCAGCGTGGACACGTTCTTGCCGATCACCTCTGCGGCGGCGTAGCCGAATACTCTCTCCGCCGCGCGGTTGAAAAGCGTTATCCGCCCCGCCGGATCGATCAGCACGATCGGATCGACCGCTGCGTCGAGCAGGGCGCCGAGACGATCCTCGGAGATGCGGCGGGAATCCGCCGGTTCAGGGCCCGGCACGCCGGCAGCGATCTCAACGGACATCGTGCGGTGTCCTTATCCATGGGTAACCGGCCATCGGCAGCCGACCCAATTGTACGGGCAGTCAGCCGCCCGGAGACTGCCCTGGCCAGAGCGACACGGACCGGAGCGACGCGAAGCGCGCCGGGAATTTCAGGAAGTCTCGACAATTCCGGCGGCGTACTTGGTCTTGAGCGCCTCGAGATCGAGATGCTTGGCCAGTTCCGCCAGGTATCCCGAGGGCTTTACCAGCAGCGCATCGCAGGTCAGGCGCCGCAACAAAGCTTCGGCGGTGGTGCCGAACAGCAAGCGCTCAAGGCCGCCGTGATAGGCGCAGCCGAGCACGACCAGGTCCGAGCCGCTTTTCTTCGCGTACTCCGCGATGCCGCCGCCCGCGTCCAGGGTGCAGACACGCTTGACGTGTGCGGCGGCGATCTTCTGGCGTGCGGCGAACCGCTCCAGCGCCTGTTTATGCGCGGAATCCATCAGCTCGTAGGACTCCGCTATGAAACCGGTGCCGTACGGCTTAAGCGGGTTGTACGAAAACACCGAGACGATATCCATCTCGGCACCGCTGAGCGCGGAAAACAGCCGTGCGGCGTCGACGATTTCGTCGTTGAGCGCCGCCTCGCCGCCGGCGACCGTCACATCCACAGCCGCCAGCACGTGGTGCGGCAACAGCTTCGACTGCGGGTGCACCAGCATCACCGGCGCCGGGTTGAGGCGCAGCAGCTTCCAATCGACCGCAGCCAGCCGCAACGCTCCGCTGTCGGGTTCGCAGTCGACGTCCTTGAGCACAACGTCCGGCTCGAGGCCGAGGATTCGGCCGATGATCGCTTCGTGGGGGCGCGGGGCCCAGACGACGTCGCACTCGACACGCAGACCCTGGTCGGCCAGGCCCGCAGCCTGCTGCGTAAGCCAGCGCATGCGTTCTTCGATATAGTCGCGGCGGGCGCGCTCGGCAACCTCGGCGCCGAAGATCGACTCGGAATAATCGATCGGGGCGTAGTGATCGAACAGCTGCAGATACAGCACCGTCTCGGTACGGCGCGCATAGGCCATCGCGCGGTGAACCGCCGGGCTCATCTGTTGCCGCGACGGCATAACCACCATGATCGATTTCAGTTTTCCCACAGCGAATCTCCATCGCAGCTCTATCGCGCTTCGGCCTGTGGTCGCGATCGACCGCAATCCGCATCGGCAAAGTCTGCTGGCGCGCTCGGCGACGCTCAATGATCCAGATCAACGCGGACGACCGCGCCGGGCCGGTAAATCTGGAGTTGCGGCGCCATCGCAAACCGCGCACGCGGCTTGATCCAGGTCAAGGCGGACGACGCAACGCCGCTGAAGACTGTGCATCACGCTTGCCGCGGAAGACTGCAGATGGCCCTGCTCGAACACACCCAAACCGTGCTGACCCGCCGGCACCGGGAATTGACCAGGCGAATCCAGGCTCTGGAACGCGACCGCCGGCACACCGATGCCGCTGTGTCCGCCGATTCCGCCGACCGTGCGGCAGAACGTGAAAACGACGAGGTACTGGACCGTCTGGCCGATGCCACGCTGGTTGAAATCGAACAGGTGCAGCGGGCCCTGGAGCGGATCCGAAGCGGACGGTTCGGGATCTGCGAGCGTTGCGAGCGTCCGATCGACGAACTGCGGTTGCGCGCGGTACCCGACGCGACGCGTTGCAGTGTCTGTGCCGCGGCCGCCATGCCGCCGCCTGGAAATGCCGTGCCGAGAGCGGTGCAAGAACAATGACCGGATGCAACGCGCATGAAGGCACCGCGACGGAGACGCCCTCCGGCGCCATCCCCGTCGCTCCCGGCGGTTTCTAGGCTGCCTGCGCCCAATCGGTGTGATCGTGGAGCAACCCTACCGGAGCGGCCAGCCGTTGCAATGCGTACTCGTCGATGATGCGAATCAGCCGCTCGCCCGGCGCAATCCAGTTTTTGCGCCCAAAACTTTTCAGCGTCCGGCACACCGTCTCGGTGGCCAATCGCAGGTAGTTGCCGATATCCCGCTGCGACATCGGCAGGCGCAGCGCACCGCCGCCGAGCCGTTGGCGCATATAGAGCAGGAACGCCGCCAGCCGCTGGTCGGCGGTGAAATCGCCTGAAAGCGAAAGCGCCAATGCCAATTCACGGCTGGTTTGCTCGATCATGCGCGTCGCCAGCAGCGGCTGCCGCAACATGAGCGGCTTGAGCTCATCCAGCGGCGCAACGCAAACCTGAGACGGAGCGACCGCGACAACGGTCGACATGCAGCGCCCCTCGCCAATCGCGTCGAGCCCGATCGCATCGCCCGGCAGATAGAAGCCGCGGATGCGCTCGTTGCCCTCGGCATCGACCGTGTATGCCTTGAGGCAGCCGGCACGCACCGAATAGAGGCTGCGCAAGCTGTCGCCAACGTGGTAGAGCGCGCCACTGCCCGGCATCACCGCCCGCCGCGATGCCAGCGTTTCAAACCCGGTCCGAGTCGAACAACCGCCGCCACTGCGGCCCAGACATTGGTTCACCGGGCAAACAAGGCACTCATTACTGATCCGGTTTTGCGGAGTCGCGTCGAAAGCCATTCAATTCTCCTCTGGGTGCGCGACCGCAGCATGGCCGCGTCGACACCGGAGCACTATTCGCAATTTCCGCAGCCGGCCTGTGGAAACTACTTAGCGGCGGACCCAGGCCGTGGATCACGCCGCGTCGATCGTGCGTTTGACCCGGGTCGATGCGGCAGCTGCCTCCGGTCCGCGATAATGCACAAACAGATTAATGCCTATGGGGTTTTTGCCGTCCGTTCGTGTTACCTCCGCCACCGTTTAGGACAACCGGCCGCGCGCTGCCCCGTCGAAAGCATCGGCATCTGCACCGCAGCGACTCGTCGATCACGCCGATCCTGGCCGCGGACACCGCGGCATGACACAAATCAATGCGGCGGCACCGGACAGGGTCGATGCTGGCTCAGACGACGACCCCGCCTCCGACCGGCACGAGAAAGCCGATGCAACTGCAATTCCTCGGCGCGACCGGAACCGTCACCGGCTCCAAATATCTGTTGACCCGCGGCGGGCGGCGCCTGCTGGTCGACTGCGGCCTGTTCCAGGGCTACAAGCAGCTGCGCCTGCGCAACTGGGCGCCGCTTCCGTTCAACCCGGAAACGCTCGGTGCGGTGGTGCTGACCCATGCCCATCTGGATCACTCGGGTTATCTGCCGTTGCTGGTGCGCAACGGGTTTACCGGCCCGATCTACTGCACTCCGGCGACTTACGATCTATGCCGCATCCTGCTGCCGGACAGTGGCCGCATCCAGGAAGAGGATGCCGAGCACGCCAACCGCCACCGTCACTCGAAACACAAGCTGGCGCTACCGCTTTACACCGAAGCGGACGCATTCCGTGCACTGGAGCAGTTCCGGACGCGGCTCTTCCGGGAGACCTTCGAGCCGGTCGCCGGTCTGCGTGCGCGGCTGCTGCACGCCGGCCATCTGCTCGGCAGCGCGACGGTGCATATCGACGACGGCGCGACCCGCATCCTGTTCAGCGGAGATCTCGGGCGACCGCACGATCTGCTGATGCGGCCACCCGACCGACCGCCGTCTGCCGATGCGCTGGTGATCGAGTCGACCTACGGCGACCGGCGCCACCCGGCGGCGGATCCGATTGCCCAACTGGGCGAAGTGATCCGCCGCGTGGCCGGCCGCAACGGCGTGATGGTGGTGCCGGCCTTCACCGTCGGCCGTACGCAGACGCTGCTGTATTGCATCGAGCGGCTCAAGTCGCAAAACGCCATAGCGGCCGACCTGCCGGTGTTTCTGAACAGCCCGATGGCGGTGGACGCCACGGCGATATACCTTCGCCACATCGGCGAGCATCGGCTGACGCGTGAACAAACCGAGGCCATGTGCCGCACCGCGCGCATCGTCAACACCGTCGAGCAGTCGAAAGCTCTCAACCTGCGTCGCGGTCCGATGCTGATCGTCGCCGGCAGCGGCATGGCCACCGGCGGCCGCGTCATCCACCATCTCAAAGCGTTCGCAGCCGATCCCAACAACGCCATCATCTTCACCGGTTTCCAGGCCGGCGGTACCCGCGGAGCCGCGCTGCTGCGCGGCGCGGATTCGATCAAGATCCACGGCGAATATGTGCCGGTGCGTGCCGAAATCACCTCGCTGAGCAACCTGTCCGCGCACGCCGACTATGCCGAGATCCTCGACTGGCTACGCAGCTTCGATGTTCCGCCGAAGCGCACTTTTATCACTCACGGCGAGCCCGACGCGGCCGATGCGCTGCGGCGCCATATCGGAGAAAGCCTCGACTGGGCCTGTGAAGTACCGGATTACCGGCAGCGGGTCGTGCTCGAACGGGCCGGCCAACCGACATGAGTACAGCCCGCCAGGACCAACTGCGCGCGCGCCGCATGGGCATCGACACCTATCATGAACCGGTCGCGTTCATGCGCGAGAACTGTGCCGTATGCCGCGCCGAAGGCTTCAAAGCAATGGCGCGGGTGCGTATCGCGCACGATGAACGCAGCATCATCGCTACGCTCAACGTCGTGCGCGGCCAGAGCCTGGCGCCGAGCGAAATAGGCCTTTCGGAAGCGGCCTGGCATGCGCTCGGCAGCCATTCCGGCGACCTGGTGAGCGTCTCGCATCCGGAACCGGTCGAATCGTTCTCCAGCGTGCGCAGCAAAATCTACGGCAAGCCGTTCGACGCCGCGGCGCTGCACGACGTGGTGCGTGACATCACCGCCGGCCGCTATTCCTCGATTGAAATCGCCGCATTCGTCACCGCCTGTGCCGGCAACCACATGACGCTGGAGGAGACGGTCGCGCTGACCCGCGCCATGGTCGACAGCGGCACCCGTCTGGCCTGGCAGCAGAACCCGGTGATGGACAAACATTGCGTCGGCGGTCTGCCGGGCAATCGCACCACGCCGATTCTGGTGGCCATTGCCGCCGCCTGCGGCCTGACCATTCCAAAGACTTCGTCGCGGGCCATCACCTCGCCCGCCGGCACTGCCGACACCATGGCAGTGCTGGCGCCGGTCGAACTGACGCTGCAGCACATACGCCGGGTGGTCGACAGCGAAGGCGGCTGCGTGGTGTGGGGCGGATCGATCGCGCTCAGCCCGGCCGACGACAGGCTGATCCAGGTCGAGCGTCCGCTGGAAATCGACAGCAGCGGCCAACTCACCGCCTCAGTGCTGTCGAAGAAGCTGGCCGCCGGGTCGACACACCTGCTGATCGACATGCCGGTGGGCGCCACCGCCAAAGTGCGCAGCGCCGCGGCAGCCGACGTGCTGCAGCACAGCCTGGAAGCGGCAGGCGCGGCGCTGGGACTGCAGACGCGCGTCGTCCGCACCGACGGCACCCAGCCGGTCGGGCGCGGGATCGGCCCGGTGCTGGAGGCCATCGACGTGCTGGCCGTGTTGCGCAACGGCGCCGGAGCACCGCCGGATCTGCGCCAGCGGGCGTTGCTGCTGGCGGGTCATTTACTGGAGCTGGGCGGCAAGGCCGCGGCTGGCGACGGCATCGCCCTGGCGCGTAAAACCTTGGATAGCGGCGCCGCATGGAAGAAATTCGAGGCGATCTGCATCGCCCAGGGTGGCCTGCGCAAACCTCGTCGCGCACCGCACCGGCGCCCTGTCGTCGCGCCGTGCGCCGGGATCGTCGGTTCCATCGACAACCGTCGTCTGGCGCGCACCGCCAAACTGGCCGGCGCGCCGCTGAGCCCGGCCGCCGGCGTCGAGTTGTGTGTACGCCTGGGACAACGGGTCGAGGCCGACGCACCCGTCTACCTTATCCATGCCGAAGCGCCGGGCGAGCTGGATTACGCCGCGGCCTACGCCGCCGCCCATCCGGAAATCGTCTCGGTGAAGGAGCCATCTTGACTTGCGGCAACGAACCGATCGTGCTGGCGCTGCCCGGAAACGAGGTGCTGGCAGCCGACCTGGTATCCGCACTCGGAGCCGAACCGGGCCGGCTGACGCTGCACCGCTTTCCCGATCAAGAAATCTGCGTGCGCGTGGTCACGCCGGTCGCCGGTCGCGACGTGGTGCTGGTCTGCGCGCTGGATCGTCCCAACGACAAATTGGTGAAGCTTTATCTGGCGGCGTCGACCCTGCGTTCGCTCGGCGCACGGCGGGTGCTGCTGGTGGCACCGTACCTGCCCTATATGCGCCAGGATTCCAGTTTCCACGCCGGCGAAGGTGTGAGCGCACTTTACATCGGCCGCTGGCTGTCGGATTTTCTCGACGGCCTGGTGACGGTTGACCCGCACCTGCATCGGACCCGCAATCTGCACGAGATTTACCGCATGCCGGCGATAATCGTGCACTCTGCGGCTGCCATCGCCCGCTGGATACGCGACAACGTCTCCCGGCCGATGATGCTGGTCGGGCCGGACGCGGAAAGCCGGCAATGGATCGAACGGGTCGCGCGCGAAGTGCCTTGCGATTACCTGGTGCTGGACAAGGTGCGACTTGGAGATCACGACGTGGAACTGCGCCCACCCACCTCACCCCTGAAGCAAGATCGCGCCGCGGTGCTGGTGGATGACATCATCTCCACCGGCGGCACCATGCTCGCGGCGATCCGGCGCCTGCGCGCCGACGGCTTCGATGCGCCGATCTGCATCGGCGTCCACGCGCTGTTCATCGACGACGCCTACCGGTGTCTGCGTCGCTCCGGCGCGCAAAATATCGTCACCTGCAATACCATCCCGCACGCCTCCAACGCTATCGATCTGCATCGTTGGCTGGCGCCGGCGGTCCGCGAGTTGCTGGCGCAGCCGCCGCAGCCGGGGCGGTGAAAACTCCGGCGCGATCGAGCCTACCGACAAACCGCCCGTGCGCGAAGCCACCGAGAGAACAGACCCATGACTGAATTTTTCACCGCATTCGATAACCGCCGCCTGTCCAGCGCGCTGCGCCTGCTGCCGCCGCCCGCGCGTCTGGCCGGGCCGTTACGCCTGGTGCTGCCGTCACGGCTGCGGGGATACGCCCTACAGCGGCTGATCAGCCGCGTGCTGGCCGAGCCGCTGGCCCACGGCAGTCTGGATCAACTGAACGGCCGGCGGCTCGGCGTCGAAGTCACCGATCTCGGACTGCGATGGGTGGTGGCGATCCGCGGACGTTGCATCGACGTCCTCGGCGAAAACGCCGACGCCGACGCCACCGTACACGGCAGCGCCACCAACCTGTTACTGCTGGCCAGCCGGCTGGAGGACGCCGACACGCTCTTCTTCCAGCGGCACTTGCAGCTCACCGGCGACACCGAACTCGGGCTGACGGTGCGCAATCTGCTGGACCAGCTCCCCTGGGAATCGATCCCGCTGCCGATGCGGATCGCGCTGAATCGCGGTGCCCGGCTGGCGCGCACGCTGCGCGCCGCGCACCACGGTTATTGATCGACGCACCGCATGCCGGCCGTGCCGCGCCAGTAACCGTTTTCCTCCCCCGCCCGCGGCGGCGCGACGCCGCTGTCGAGGGCACACCGGAAGCGGGCCACCACCTCCGCCATGCCCTCGGCTTGCGGATACAGGCGCAGCAGATCCACGCCCACAGCCTGCAGCTCGTCGAGCTCGGGCCCGAGGTCGCAGCGGCCGGCGCTCTGGACCTGAACCCCGTTGAGGGTCAGAAACGCTGCGCCCTCGCGAGTCTGCAGCGGCAGACCGTTCGGATAATCGATGCAGCGAAAGCCACACTCGTCCTTGGCCAGATCCAGTGCGCGCGCCGTGAAGCAGCGCGCCGAAAAAGCCAGCGGCAATCGCCCCCAGGCGATGACTTCGAGTTCCGGCAGCACCACGTCGCTGGCGCGAAACCCCTCGATTTCGGCGCGCCCTTGTTCGACGCCGAGCACCCATCGCTGCAGGCCGTCTTCGATCAGCAGGCGCAGTGCGGCATGATTGTAGACGTTCAGCGTCGGACCGCCGACGAAAGGCAGGCCGCGTTCACGCAGCAACTGCACCGCCGACATATCATTTGCTTCGACGCGGAAGCGGCCGTCGCCGACCAGCCGGGTCAGCGCCGACAGCTCCGATTCGGCCTCGGTCAGCGCCAACGACGACAGCACGATTTCACGGTCGCTGGCCAGCAGCTCCTCGGCGAGTGCGATCCAGTCGCGCGTGGTCAGCTCGCGGCGCTTGCTGCACACCGTTTCGCCGAGGTAGATCACATCCACCGGCCAACCTGCTGCCTCCCGGTAGAAGGCCAACACGCGTTGGCGCGACCAGAAGTACTGCAGCGGCCCGAGAGTCAGGCGCATGGACGTTTCCGTCAATGCCAGGAACGGTGATACGGGCCGAGCGTGGTCTGGCGGCCCTCGGCGTGCCGGGCCAGTTCGCGCTGCCAGCTTGCTTGCGGGGTCCAGTCCTGCGGGCGCTGCCGCAGCCGGTCCAGTGCCTGCCTGCAGATCCGGGTCACGTCTGCGACATAGGCCTGCCCGCGCTGCCGGCCTTCGATTTTCAGCGCCGCCACACCGGCTTTCTCAAGGCGCGGCAGCAGGTCGAGCGTGTTGAGGCTGGTCGGTTCTTCCAGCGCATGGATGGTCTCGCCGCCGACCACGTAGCGACCCTTGCAGACGACCGGGTAGCCGGCCGGCTCGCCGGCGGCGAAACGATCGATCAGCACCTCGTTGAGATAGGCGCTGCGCGCACCGCCCGGCTCTTCCACCCAGCGCACCGAGCGCGCCGGCGAGCAGACACCTTGCCGGTTCGGCGACACACCGGTGGCATAGCTGGAAAGCTGGCAACGCCCTTCGGCCATGATGCACAGACTGCCGAAGGCGAACACCTCGATCGGCACCACATCGTGGGCGCACAGGCGCTCGACCTGCTCGATCGACAACACCCGCGGCAGCACCGCGCGCGCGATGCCGAAGCGTTCGCGGTAGTAGCGCAGCGCGGCGTGGGTGGTGGCGGACCCCTGCACCGAAAGATGCCGTCGCAACCCGGGATGACGGCGCGCGCCGTAATCGAGCACGCCCAGGTCGGCGCAGATGAGGGCGTCGGCGCCGAGCGCGGCGGCGCGATCGACCGCCGCGCGCCACTGGTTCAACCGGGCCGAGCTGGCGTAGGTGTTGAGCGCCACGTAGATCTCGCGGTCGCGGGCGTGTGCGTATTCAATGCCGGCAGCAAGATCCGCATCGGTGAAGTTGAGTCCTGGAAACGCGCGCGCATTGGTCTGATCGCGGAAACCGACGTAGACCGCATCGGCGCCGTTGTCCACAGCCGCTTTCAACGCCGGCGGACTGCCAGCCGGACAGATCAGTTGCATACGGTCCACGCCACGAAATCCGACCTGCATCGTGGCGTGCAAAGACCTGCGCGGCCTTGACCTGGATCATAGAGGGGCCATGCGGGGCATTCTAGAATTCCCGGACGCCGGTGCGCCCGAGGCTGAGGCGCCGGAGCGCTGCGCACGAGCGCGGCCGTGCTCCGGCAACATCCGATGGAATCCTTCGCGCCGGAAGAAGATAGGTACATGACCGATTACATCCAGGCCTGGCAATGCATCGGCTGCGGCAAGATCGAGGCGCCGCAGCCGTGCATCGGCGTCTGCCAGGACCGCAAGATCCTGATGGTCGGCAAGGACGACCACGAGCGCGCGCTCGCTGCCGCGCGCGACCTGCAGCGGCAGTTGCACGACACCCACGCGCTGCTGTCGCAGCTGGCCTGGTCGATGCCGCGCGAGGGCCAGTGGGAGCCGTCCTGGCGCGCGCTGCAGACCCGCGCACGCGAGCTGCTGAACACACTGACGCCGATCGACATCGAGCCGGTCGACGACTGAGGGAATCTCGTTCCCGGCACTTGTAGGAGCACACCCTGTGCGCGAAAACACGCTGCTGCGTCGCTGCATGATTCGCGCACAGGGCGAATTGACTGGCTGCGGTCGCCTTTATCCTTTATCTCCAACGGCTACTACTATTACCTGGCCATCGGCGGCTGGGTGAACCTGTCGCTGGCTGCTAGGATGAAATCCCGTTGCACCGATACGAGGATCCTGCCATGAGCGTACCCGTCACCGCCAAGCAAGAAGTCGCGCAGTTGCTGACGCAGTTGCCGGACGATGCGACGCTGGAAGATATCCAGTATCACCTGTACGTGCTGGAAAAAATCCAGCGTGGTCGCGCCGACATGACCGCGGGACGCAGCTACACGAGCGAGCAGGCCCGCGAGCGCCTAGCGCGATGGCTGCCGCACTGATCTGGTCGAGCGAATCGCTCGACGACATCGACGCCCTTGCCCAGTTTATCGGTCGCGACTCGCCGCGCCACGCGCAACGCGTGGTCGAAGCATTGTTCGATCTTGGCGATGCGATCGCCGCGCATCCGCTGGCCGGACGCGTCGTGCCGGAGCTGGGCGAGCACCACGTGCGCGAGCGCTTCCTGTACAGCTACCGCATCATCTATGAAATACGGCCCGAACGCATCGAGGTACTGGCGGTGCTGCACGGTCGGCGTTTGCTGGAATCGATCGGCGAGCGGTTCGAGGAGTGACCTGCAAAAGCAAGAGTCGCGTTTTGTATTGCCACGGAAACTGGAGTCAGAGTCGACTTCCCATCAACCTTGATCAAAAAGTGCGCTCTCCCCCGGGTTTGATTCGCGCACAGGGTGAATTAATTGGCTGCGACCCATTTATCCGGCGATCGCCCCTTCAGGAAGAGCCCTCTTTTCCACTGGAAAAGTTCAAGCGTAGAAAATCGATATATGAGCAATGCAATTGGAGGGCTGACTTTTGGAGCTAGAAACGAGGCTTATCAGGCCTTTCGAATTAGCTATCCGCCATATCTTTTCGAAATTATCGAACGCGCAGCACCGAATATGCGCCGCACGCTGGCTATAGATCTTGGCAGCGGCACCGGGATCAGCACGCGACCGCTACTGCAGCGGTTCGATCACGTACTGGCCATTGAGCCAGACGCCAGAATGGCGGAGAAGATCAAGCCTGATGCCCGTCTTGAGGTGAGGGTTTCCAGTTCTGAATCCTTGGAAGCGGAACCCGGCAGCGTCGATCTGGTTACCTCTGGCACCGCATTGTATTGGATGGATGGACCTAAAATAATTGAAAGGATGGCTAATTGGCTCCATCCGGATGGAGAGGTAGCTATTTACCGGTATGCGTTGCCCGTTTTGCCCAGCTCGCTCGCAGAGGTAATCGATCGGGAATTTGCATGTCATTGGAACGCTTTTCGCAGTCCGCGTTTGCTGGACGAAGATTACTCTTGGCGCTGTTTCCGGGAAACCTCCCACTTCAGGACGAAGGACATGCAAATGGTGTCGAACCAGGCAATCATGAATTGGAGGACCTTTGTGGGATTTTTTGGATCGACCAGCTACGTGGGTGCTTATCTTCGCTCCATTTCCGCCTCCGATGATTACACCAAGGCGTTCGAAGACGAGGTTCGGACGGTGATCGGAGAAGCCCCCTTCACTGTCGATTTTCCGACCGAGCTTATCCTGGCTGCCCAGCCGCACCCATAGTCACCGCTCACCCGCCGCCGAAGTCCTCAGCGTCGCCCACAGCGCATCGACCCGCCGCTCCACCGCCGCATCGGGCACGATCGGCTTGCTCCAGGTGCGGCTGGTTTCGGACGGCCATTTGTTGGTGGCGTCGATGCCCAGCTTGGAGCCCAGGTTGGGCACCGGGCTGGAGAAATCGAGGTAGTCGATCGGGGTGTTTTCCACCAGCATCGAATCGCGCGCCGGGTCGACCCGGGTCGACACCGCCCAGATCACCTGCGACCAGTCGCGCACGTCGATGTCGTCGTCGGTGACGATCACGAACTTGGTGTAGGTGAACTGGCGCAGGTACGACCACACGCCCATCATCACGCGCCGCGCGTGGCCGGCGTACTGCTTGCGGATGCTGACCACCGCGATGCGGTAGGAACACGCTTCCGGCGGCAGGTAGAAATCGACGATCTCCGGAAACACCTTCTGCAGGATCGGCACGAAGATGTCGTTCAGCGCCATCGACAGCACCGA
>JAGWMX010000078.1 GCA_028871525.1 Gammaproteobacteria bacterium | reverse complement strand
AAGAGCTGGCGACGCATCCGCGGATTCGATCACCTGGCGAAGGTGATCAAAGGAGTGAAGTTCAGAAATGGAATCGAAGTGAAGCAGGATCAACTCAGCAAGGCCGCCGCCTGATCAAGCCGCCATACACCAGATTTGACAATAGCCCTCTTATGTGCGTCTGCGGATGGTGTTGGCGCATGACCAGCAGATCGGCGTAGCGTGCATGCAGCGCCAAGGTTTCCACCAGATCCCCACCGACAAAACGCCATTCGACCGAAACCGCCCCTGACCGTCCGGCCAGGTCATTGAATTCCGCCTTGAGTCGGGTTTCGAAATTTTTTGCCTCTTCATCCTCATGCCGCAACGTCTGCAGATCGTTAACCATCGGGAATTCGGAATATTCCGGGTAAGCAATCGGCGTCGGCACATGGGCGTGCAGCGCCGTCAGGTGGGCTTCGCAAACACTGGCCAGACGCAACCCGGTTTCCATCACCGGTCGGTTCCTTGAACTCGGCTCGATGTAAGCCAACAGACTTTTATAGCTCATGACAGGATTCTCCAAAAAATACTGCGCCAACAACTGCGGCTGACGGTGACGGCTGCCTTTGGAGCGAACATTGGGCGAGGTTATTTTTCATCCGCTCCAGATGCTCGTCTCGCGGCACGTAGATTTTCATGTGCTTTTCGTCTCTGGCGATCCTCCTGCCAGGCGCATCACGGAGTCAGAAACTGTAGCGGTAACTGACGGCAAGTAGGTTCACATGGTAATCCGGGCTGCCGATACCCAACGTCAGAACGTTCGAAATCGTTGTGGGAGCGACGCCGTCAAAGGCAAAATCTCGCGTAACGTAGCTTTGATGCCAGTAGTCGACACGCACCGACGAATGCTTGGACAGGTGGTAACGAGAGAATAACTGCAACCCGAGTTCACGCACCGTATTCTTTGGGAACTGCGGAATGGCCGGAGAGCCGAGGTCGATATGAATGGTTTCCCGCGTATACGAGAGAACTCCGTCGATGCCGGCGTCCAGCTTCGGCAGAACATCACTCCATTTCCCGCCCAGGCTGACGCTGCTGACCCAATCTGAAGTGTGACCGAACCAATCCGGGATCGAGCCATTCTGGCTGCCGGCTTGATCTGCCGATATGACCTGTCGCGTCAAATAAAGGTAGAGCGAAGCCTTTTGAACCGGCGTCCAGGTTCCGCTCAGATTCAGGCTGTAGTCTTTGGCTTTTGTAAGCCCGATCTGTGAGCGACCGTAGTCGTCATCGTTGTGCTCCATCACCAGCCCGAGAGAGGCGCTTGGTCGCGGCGTGTAATAAACCGAGGCCTGAACCCTGTTCCGGACGCGGTCTGCCAGATCGAATTTGCGCAGCAACGGATTCTCGGCCGGAGAAATGCTCTCCAGCGGCTGGTAATCTCCAATCGTCCGGTGTGAGCGCTGATATTTGACGGAGGCGCCGAAGTCGGCCGCAAAAACCGTGCGTGCCTCGGTCCAGAATGACGTGGTATAGGAGCGCGCGACTTCCTGAAAACTACGATCGTAATGCTGCTCCTCTCCGCCGGCCTCGAGGCTGACTATACGAGCGACACGATAGTCAGCGATCAGACGCATCGTCAACCGATCGAAGCTGTACGGCAGATTGACCCGGCTGCCGGTGACGTTCACGTCGGTAGCCACCTGCGTATAAGCGGATTGTGCGGTTTTGTTGTCGCGCCGGTCTTCGAGGTACTCGGCGGTCAGCGAAAGCTGGCGGACCGGCGTTGACGTCAACCGTACCGTGTAATTCCCGGTATTGACGCGCCCGTCGAGCCCCGATTGCGGAAGATTTACCGACGGCAGGTTCGGATTGGCCGTGGTTGGAATAAAAGTTTCGTTCTGCAGCTCGCGTCCCAGCGCGGCACTGGCCATCAGCCGGGTCGAGGACAGGAGCTGCCAGGCGCCGCTCACTGAAAACTGATTGAAGGCATTATCCGGCGCCACGCTCAGGCGTCCGACGTCGGCACCAGCGGCGAACGGTGTGAACGGATTGGTCCAGGTCAGTGAATTGTCGGTGTTGTGGAAGAACGAACCGTAGTAGGCGAATTGCAGTTGCCAGTCGCGACGTCTGTACTGGACGCCGGCATCGATCTGGTCCGTACCATAATCGATCGGCGCCGGCAGCAGGCTGCTGCTCGTCAGGAAATTGGCCCCGGTCACCTGGCTGCCGCTCTTCCGGTCGTGAAGGAACTTGACGTCGAAAGACCAGTGCGTCTTCGGCGGCAGAAAGCGCAAACCGAGCCCGTAGGTTTCACGCTTTTGGCGTATGCCGATCGACTGTAAGCTACCCGGCAGCGCGGTCATCTGCGTCGTGGCGCCGCCGGTCGCCCAATTCGCCGGCAAGCTCAGACGGCTGCCGCCAATACCCACAAACGGCGTTTGCGCGTCGTCGTACAGGTACTGCGGGATATCGCGAAACAAGGCGTGAAATTCGAGCAGCCCCTGACGCCCGGCATCCAGCGTGACGGCCCGTGAGAACAGGCCCAGACGGGTCGCCTCGAGATCCAGATAATTCCCCTTGGCGTTACGGTAGCGCAGCTCACCGCCCGCCAACGGGTAGAGGGCACTGTGATACAAGCCGCTGTACTTGCCGAAGCGATAGCTGCCCCTGTCCAGACCGATCGTACCGGCATCCAGGCTGCCGTGAAATCCGTAGTCGAAATCGCAGAAATGGCATTTCCACGTGGATATGTCGGGCATATCGGATTTGGCGTTGGCCGCATCCTTGCCGTTTTCGGTGGCCGCCCATACCGACAGCGGTAGCAGCAGCACGGCCAGCGCGAGAAGGCGTGAACGGGAACCGCTTCGGTGCGTGGCCATATCGGGGCTCCTAACGGCTCAGATCGGCTCCGGAAGGTGCATTGGAACCATGGACGCGCGAGTGGCAGTTGGTGCAACTGCCGCCGAGCACAAAGCCAGAGGGATTACCGCCCGGCAGCGTCGCGCCGGTGAACGCAACGCTCGGATGGCCGATCGCGGAGTGACACTGCTGGCACAGCAGCGGGGGACGCACGGTCAGCAGCGCCAGATTCACCGAACCGTGCGGCTGGTGGCAGTTGCCGCAATCCTCGGTGACCGGCGGATGTTCCCACAGGAACGGCCCGCGCTTTTCCGCGTGGCAGGTGTAGCAGGTCTGATTCAGCGTCGGCTTGATCAGCAGGGCCGGATACAGGGAATCGTGCGGTGCGTGACACGACGAACAATCCATATCGCCATCGCGTACCGGATGCGCCGAGTACTTCATGAAGTCGGTGCGGACGTTCCGATGGCATTGATAGCAGATGCCCGGCTGCTCGCTGACCGCCGCCACCGGATCCTTGGCGGCATGAATCCGGTGGCAATCAACGCAGGCCAGACCCTCACGCTGATGGATGCTGCCGACCCAACCGACGTGCGCAGCGTCCTCGTGGCATCCCATGCAAACCGCGTTCTTTTCGGCAACACCGGTCTTCGAGCCGGCGGCGAACAACGGCATCGGCGGCCGCGGCTGGCCCGGGTGCAAGCGCTGGGTATGGTCGCCGCCGGGGCCGTGGCAGGTTTCGCATTGCAATTTCGCGAATGGCGAATTCGGATCCGCGATCGTCGCGTGCTTGGTCTGGAAAATCGCGGCTACACCAGGATCGTCGTGACATTTCAGGCAGGTATCCGCACCCTTGGCCGAGAATGCCGGTTGAGCTGCGGTCGGCGCTGCACGCACAGGCAGCAGACCGGCGATCGACAGCAGCACGACGAGGCCAAACCGCTGGCCTGCCTCCCGTCGCGCGAAAATCTGCGTCGACCTCATCACCGGCTGCTCCTGGTCGGCATCGTTGTCGTCCCCGCACCGTAACCGTTAGTTCAGTCCATGCTCCTTGGCGACGTCTGCGATCGCGCCCGGCTCGTGGCACACCGAGCAGGATTCCACGAAAGCAGTGCCGATCTGCGACTGGGTGGCGCCGAACGAACCTCCGTTCTGCATCATGTGCGCCCTGGCCTGCGCGTCGGCATGGCAGGCCGAGCAGGCCGCCGCGATTGGCGTGATGCGCGAGTAGGCGGCCACGTCCTGCAACGCAGACTGCGGCGAGATCATCTTGCCGCCGCTGCCGTTGGCAACTTCAGTGGCGTGCGTGTCCACCGTGGTCCCGAGCAGCCCCGCGCGCAGCGGCAGTTGGTAGCTGTTGTTCTGATGGCACTGGTTGCAGTCCTGCAGAATTCCGGGAAAGCCCACATCGCCAAAGTTGTTTACGCTGCCGCCGAAGCCGTAGATGACGAAGGCCGCTGCGCCTAGCTGGGCGCGGAAGTCGGCGCCGTGAATCGAATGGATCATGCGGTCGAAATTGATCGGCCGCTGTTCCAGGCCGTCCACCGCCGCGGTGTTGACGCCGTTGGGCGTGGCGTCCGGATCGATCGGACGCTGCGCGATGTCCGTGTCGTTCGGGTTGTGGCAGATCACGCACAGCTTCACGTTGTCCGTACGGTTGTTGCCGTGCAGCGACAGCCCGTCGTTCTGACCGTGACAGTTCTGGCACTTGGCCACGTCCACCGGCGCCCGCCTCGGCACCGCCGTGCTGTCGGTGATCGGGAAGTACTGGATCACGCTGGTGACCGGAACGCGGTCGGTATACACGCCGTCGCCGTTGAAATCACCCGCAGGATGACCTTCGATCGCGACTTCGCCCGATCCGGTGGCGTTGCCGGGGATCGGAACCGCCGAGGTAACGGTATAGGTGCCGTCGCCGTTGCTGGTGGCGGCCGTCAGCGCGTTGATGCTGACCGGCTGGCCCGGATTTACGCCGCTGCCCTCGTTGCCGAAATCGTCGCCGCTGTCCTCGGTGGTGCGCCAGGCGATGTCCACGGCCAGCCGGGAGGCGCCGCCGGCGGCGGTGAACGACGGATCCGTGGCCAGATCGTACGGCTGATCGTTGTTCTGCGGATTGGTGACCGAGAACTTCACCATCGGCTTCTGGCCGGGCGCGGTGTTGGTGATCGACAGGATGTTGTACTGGAACTTCGCCGCCGCCACCTTACCGGGGATCAGGTGCGAATCCTCCACGCTGCCGGCGATCCGTCCCGCGGCATGGCACACGGTGCACTGGCTGTTGTCGGTGACGACGCCGCCGGGGTGACCGCCGGCCTGTCCCTGCGCGAAATCGACGTCGTCGTGACAGGCGCCGCAGGCCTGGATGCTGGGATTGTTGAAGTGATTGGCGGCGTCCGGCGTATTCGGATTGGCCGCGTCATGGCATTTCTCGCAGTTGCGCACATCCTGCGGAAACACCACGTCGGAGAAATCGTTCACCGAATTCTGAAAACCGTAAATGATGTATGGCGTGCCAGCCTGGACGCTGGGCAGATTGGCGCCGTCGTGGATCTTGTGGATCATCACCCGGAAATCGAGCGAGTTGCCGCTGTTGGCCTCGGTGCTGCCGGGGTTGTGGCAGGTCACGCACAGGCGGGTGTCCTGACGCGGGCCGCCGTGGGCCGTGAGACGGTCGTGGCATTCGTTGCACGATGCGATCTCGACGATCGCGCGGCCCGGGATGCCGGCGGTGGCGCCGGTCGACGGCTGCCAGGTGTAGATGGCGTTGTTGGCCTGCGGCAGCGTGCTGGAGCGAATGTCGATGGCGATACGGTGCGTCAACGCCGAATCGAAGGACACCGCAACCGGCTGGGTCACGTTGGTGATGTCGAAACCGAAGGTATAGGTGTAGGTGCCGTCACCGTGGTCGACGAGCGTGCCGCCAGAATCCCGCGCGGCGACGATGGTCGGGGTCGTGCCGGGTCCCACTCCGCTCGGCGTATCGGTGGCATTGACGTAGCTCTGCCAGTGATCGGTGTCGCCGTTGGTGCCGGGCACCAGCTTGGCGATCATTACCTCCAAAGTGCTGGCCGGCAGGCCGACGAAACCGATGCCGTTCTGATCAGTGACCTTGAAGTCCACGGTCGAGGTGGTACCGAGGGTGGCGCTGGTGATCTCCAGCTGCAGCGAAGTCACCGCCCCGCCGGTCACCGGTCCCGTCGGACCGGCCGGACCCGCCGGGCCGGCCGGCCCCTGCGCACCCGTATCGCCGGAGCAGGCAACCAGCAGGAACGAAAACACCGCTACCGCCACTGCGCACAACCAGCCACGACGTTCGATTCCGTTTGTCATCGATGTTCCCCCGCTGTTTGAGGTCGCGGGCACTGCGTCCGTTCACCCCATGAACGGCATCATCTGACCACACTCGCCGGCCGCGGGTATTGACCCAAATCAAAATCAAGCCGGCCGCGATAACGTAATCTGACGCACAATCGTGCACAGGCCGTCACAACTTACGGGCAACCCGAAGGAACTGGAGGATCCATGCGTACTTCCGAACTTCGCACCATACTGCTTGCAGCCTCGTTCGCGGTCTTTGCGACCGCCGCCGGAGCCGCTCCACCCGCCTACATCCAAAGCTGCGCCGACTGCCACGGTAATAATGGGATAAGCGCCGACGGGAAATTCCCGACGATCGCGGGCATGTCCGCTTTCTACCTGGAAGGTCAGATCGAGGCTTACCAGAAAGGCCAAAGACCCTGCCCCAAAACGTCTGATCCGGTCAAAAAAGCCGAAACCGACATGTGCGACATCGCCAAGAAGCTGACGCCGGATCAGGTCAAGGAAACAGCCGAGTTCTTCGCGGCGCAGAAGTTCGTCGCCGCCCAGCAGCCGGTCGATGCCACCCTGGCGGCCAAGGGTAAGTCGATTCACGACGCGCACTGCGAAATCTGCCATTCCGACGGCGGCAGCCAAGCCATCGACGACGCCGGCATCCTGGCCGGGCAGTGGAAGCCCTACCTGGTCACCACACTCGCCGAATACCACGACGGCAAGCGCATCGAACCGGAAAAGATGAAGCCGCAGACCAAGGCTCTGTCCGCCGACGACATCAAGGCACTGGCCGAGTTCTACGCCGGCGAGGAGTCTAAATAAGTCGGTTGGCTCAGCAACTGGGGAGTGGCAATGACACACGAGCATCCACCGGCAATGAACCCGGACAAACCAGCCCGCGTCGGCAGTCGATTGTGGCGTATCCCGAAGCACCGCTGGCTACTCGGAATCCCGATCGGGGCTATATTCACTTTCATAGTCGGGGTCGGTTTCACAGGCGGTTTCCTGGGCGGGCTCAAATACTTTGAAACTGAAACTTTCTGCACTACGTGCCACGAAATGCAGACACCGCTACAGCAGTTGAGACAAAGTGTGCATGGCTCCAATGCCTACGGAATCCGCGCCACCTGCTCCGACTGCCATGTACCACCCGAGTTCCTACCGGGCGTGCTCCGGCATATCGAAGCCTCCATGGAAGTCTGGGGGCACCTGATCGGGAAAATCGATACTCCAGCCAAGTTCGAACGTCATAAACTAGAAATGGCCCGAGCTGTCTGGCGCGAGTTGAAAGCGAACGACTCGGCTGAATGTCGGCGCTGCCACAGCTACGCGGCGATGGCGCTTGACAAGCAGGGTCCGATCGCAGCGAAGCGGCATTCCACCGATTATCTTGCCAAGACCGGCAAAACCTGCATTGACTGCCACAAAGGTGTCGCACATACCTTGCCGCAAGGCATGTAGCGCCGCCGACTGGGCTGTACCCGGAATGCCCGCTTCAGCTTGGCGCCAGCGTGAATCGTAAATACCGCAACGCGATCCCGTTCCCACCGATCATCCCGAAGAATCTTGCAAATCGCTGCCTCAACTCCTTGATCTGAGGCGGTAGCCTAAACCCTATTGTGAACAGACCTGGGCGTCGACCGACAAAGAACCGGTGCCGGTCCCCCGCCGATTCCCTGGGTGCGTGATGCACACGATGGGCGCCTACCTGCGCATCACCGAGAAGTACGCGCTGCCGAGCAAGCGCCGACCGGTCCCCCAAGCCGCAGTGGGTCTTCCCGCAGCCGACGCTGGAGGAAGCATGGGCCCGGGCCATGGACCCGGACACGCAGGATCCGCAAGGCTGAGCATGCACGGCGGGGATGCCGCGATCGCGGCATCCCCTTGATCTCCCGCCGGCCGGGGTGCGCAAACCACCCGCCGCCCACACCCCCTCGAGCCGGCAGCGATCCTTGCGGTGGTCGCTCTGCGGTTGACCGATCACCGGCCCTCTGGCGGGCGGTGTCGGTATCGCGGGCCCGGGCGCCCGGCTGCCGCCGCCGGGCGGCGTCGCCGAAGGACAGCCCGGTGCCCGCGACAGGGCGTTGCCGCGGGCACGGGCCTGCGGCGCGCGGTCCAGGCGCCGCGTGGTGCGGCCCGGGAATCGGGCCGGACCGAAGATGTCATCGTAGTCGAGGTCGCCACCGTTCGCGTGCACCGTGCGCGTCGTCGTTGACCCCGATGTGTTGGTCTCGGGTCGGATCTTTCCCCCACGGTGCTCCCGGCAGAATCATCGAGGCCATCCCGCAAGGCTGGTTGATCCCACTGGCCAGTAAAGCCACACTCGCGGAACGAAAAAACGCACTTGCGCGTCCAAAGTCGCAGCGCCTGATTGAACGCGCCGATGCCGATTGGGCCGGCTGTCTGAACCGCCTTGTATGCTGCAGCCGCAGCAAAGTACACCGGTTGACACCCAACCCGGCGCGAGACGAACCGTCGTGCGGCGAATGGCGATTCCATTCACCGTATCCCGTGCGGTGAATAGATTGCGTATGCGGAGAATGAAGCCCATAATCACCGCATGAAAAGCGGCGATTACAAGTACATCTGGCAGGCCAGCGACTGGCCGAGCTGGCGTTTCAACCTGGCGGCGCTCGCCGCTCCCATGGCCGAAGTCAGTCACGTCCAGGGCTTATTGCTGGGGCGCCTGGCCGACGTGGGCATGGCCCTTCGCGATCAGGCCCGCCTGGCCGCGCTGACCGAAGACGTGGTCAAGACCAGTGAGATCGAAGGCGAGCGGCTCGATGTCGCCTCCGTGCGGTCTAGCATCGCCCGTCGCCTGGGTGTGGACATCGGCGCCTTGGCACTGGTCGACCGACACGTCGAGGGCGTGGTCGAGATGGTGCTGGATGCGACCGTGAAGTGCCATGTTCCCGTCTCCAGGGAACGGCTGTTCGGCTGGCATGCGGCGCTGTTTCCGACCGGCTACTCGGGTCTTTCCCGCATCACCGTTGCTGCCTGGCGGGACGATGCCAACGGTCCGATGCAGGTGGTGTCGGGCCCGGTCGGTCGCCGGCGGGTGCATTATGAGGCGCCACCGGCCGAGCGCCTGGAGGCCGAGACGAGCCGCTTTCTCGACTGGATCGATGGCAAGACCGGCGAACCACCCCTCGTCAAGGCGGGGCTGGCCCATCTGTGGTTCGTCACCCTGCACCCGTTCGACGACGGCAACGGCCGCATCGCCCGCGCCATCGGCGATCTGCTGTTGGCGCGCGCCGACGGCAACCCGCAACGCTTCTACAGCCTCTCGGCGCAGATCCAGCGTGAACGCAAGGCGTACTACGACATCCTCGAGCGCACCCAGAAAGGGACCGTCGAGGTCACCGAGTGGCTCGCCTGGTTCCTCGACGTGTTGCACCGCGCGGTCGACCAAGCCCAGCATACCCTCGATGCGGTGCTGGCCAAAGCGCGTTTCTGGCAGCGCTGGGCGGCCACTCCTCTAAACGAGCGACAGGCGAAGCTGCTCAACCGGTTGCTCGACGGCTTCGAGGGCAGGCTCACCACCAGCAAATGGGCGGCCGTTGCCAAGTGTTCACAAGACACGGCGCTGCGCGACGTCAACGACCTGCTTTCGCGCGGCTTATTGCGAAAATCGGATGCGCGCGGGCGCTCCACCTGCTACGAGTTGAATGAGCAGGCGATGTGAGTACCCCTCGGAATGACTTGGCTCCCCGATCGAACAGCGATTTCAAGGACGCCTGCCCACTCGCTCGGAAGGAGACCAAGACGGGAGCCGTTCCTCTCAACCCCAAGCAACCGGCCGCTCACCGGGGCGTCAGCGAGGCCCAGATTCCGCGCTGGCGCAGCGAGGGGATCGGACCCAAGTTCCTGCAGCTCGGGGGTCGTGTCCTCTACCGCCAGGTCGACATCGAAGCCAAAGCCAATGATCTGTTCTTCCGAAACCCGCTTCTTCATGTCCCATCTCCTTCGCTTGGTGGATTGGACTCCAGATCACCTCGCTACTCAAAACCGGGGGGACGTCGCCGCGGTGAAGGAGTGGGCGTGGACCCGCGGGGGAAGGCCAGGACCGGACGGCGCGTATCCGGCCGCGGCTGTGGGGCATCTGCGGCACAATGGGTTCTCGGAAACGGGCCGGGTCGATGCGGGCGACGTGCAGGCGGCCGGAGCGCCCTTTTCGGAGAATGGGTCTGATGAGTGCGAATACCGCGGTGCCCTGCGTGTTGCGCGCGTGGCAGGAATCAGAGAACGAGCTGCGCGGTTTTCTTCGACGCCGGTTGCAGGGCGTCGATGCCCCCGACGTCGCGGAGGATCTGCACCACGACCTGTTCCTGCGGCTGGTACGACAGGGCGCGGGCTTCTGCGCCGTAAAGGATGCACGCGCCTGGCTGTTCCATGTGGTGCGGAATCTGGTGATCGATCACCTGCGCAGCTTGCGCGGCCGTTCGGAACTGCCCGAGGAGCTCGGCGAGGCGCCGGTCGAACCGGCACCGGTGGAACAGCTCGCGAGCTGCCTTCCCGTGGCGCTATCCAGCCTGGCGGAGGACGATCGCGAGGCGCTCACCCTGTGTGACCTCGGCGGCATGACGCAGGCCGAATATGCGGCCTTGCATGGCCTGTCGCTGCCGGGAGCCAAGTCGCGCGTGCAGCGCGCGCGGGCCCGGCTGCGCGAAGCGCTGATCGAACGCTGCGGCGTGCGCTTCGATGAAACCGGACGGGTGTGCTGCCACGTTCCACCCAAGCGGGACTGAATGCCTGCATCCTTTTTCTGTCTGCGTCGTCTTCTGGAATGTGTTCAACCAATGATCCGGAGCGATCGACATGACAGACAGCGCAGTCTCACCCTCCCGCCGTAGGGTGCTCCGCGG
This sequence comes from Gammaproteobacteria bacterium, assembly GCA_028871525.1. GTDB lineage: Bacteria > Pseudomonadota > Gammaproteobacteria > Nevskiales > Nevskiaceae > SCRT01. Next base: position 2,640 of record JAGWMX010000078.1, on the reverse strand, counting down.
CATGGCAGTCAGCGGAACCGCATCCCTTGTGGCTACGACCGGCTTCGCCCCGGTGGCGATGGCCGAGGATGTGTCAGTAACGGCCGCCGGCCCGCTGAGCTATTACGCCGAACTGCGCGTGGCGCAGCCGTTCAAGGCCGCGTTCGACGCCGGAATGCGCCGCTTTGCCCAGACCATGCAACGGCGCGGTGCACTCGCCGTCACGCTCAAGCAGATGGTGGGCGACTCCACCATGGTCAAAAACTATCCTGAACCCTACAAAGGTATGCTGCGTAGCGCCTATGCCGACGCCGCACAAGCCGGCACTTTGTCGTTGTTCTACGCGCTGTTCGTGCGCTTCGACACCGGCAAGGCGCTACGCGCGGCCAAGCCCGACGCCGTGTTCGATGCCGAGGTGCTGCCGCGCCTGCATGGCGTGATGCTGCGGGACGGCAAGCCGGTCGAGTCTGCCGCGCCGATGGCCGTCTATCGCGGCGTGTTCCAGACCGTGGCTGCGGGTGATCGCAACGGCATCTACACCGGCGATGCCGACATCCGCGCCTTCCTCGCCAAGCCGGCGGATGCGGCTGCCGGCAACAGCCTGATCACGGTCGAAAACCATGTGTTCATCGCCGACCGGGTGATGCAGCCATTCGAGCAGAAGGTTGTACCGCTTCTCAAAGTCGCGCAGGAGACCTTCCAGCCGGCCAGCGCCGAAGACGGCATCGGCCGGCCCGGCGCGGCCGACAACCGCTTCTACCGCAAGGCGGTGAGCACTGAAATCCTGCGCAAGGCCACACCGGACGGGCAGCAACGCGCCTACATCATGCACGGCATCTTGGAGTCGGTGTGGGATCACGAAAACTCGCACCTCGACCCGCGCTTCAAGGCTGCAGCCGGCCCGGTGGGGGCGATGGTGGAGATTGGCCCGGTCGAGCCGTTCTACGCCACACAGTCGACGGTACTCAAAGCGTAAACCACAGTCTGGCCAAGCGGATAAGCGCTGGGCGGTCTGCATCCTTTCCCGCCCCGATTCGTCTCCATCGACGTAACAAAGAAGTTTGGAACGCGCGAGATGAACACTCCGGTCCAATCCGACCTGGTCGGCACGCTCAAGGCCGCCCCCACCTGGCGCGCCTGGGTCGTGCCGGTGCTGTTCGTGCTGGGCTGGTTTCTGCTGTACCGCCAGCTCGAACCGGCCGCCGACGCCTTGATACGCTGGCTGTCGGGCGCCACGGGTCTGGCGACGAGCAGCCACCTCTACAGCGCGCTGGCGTTTTTCGTGTTCGAAGTGCCCAAGGTGCTGATGCTGCTGGCACTCACCGTGTTCGTCGTCGGCGTGATCCAGACCTTCTTCTCGCCCGAGCGGACCCGCGCGATCCTGGCCGGCAAGCGCCCGGGGGCGGGGAATGCGCTGGCCGCCACCCTGGGGATCGTCACACCGTTTTGTTCCTGCTCGGCGGTGCCGCTGTTCATCGGCTTCCTGACCGCCGGGGTGCCACTGGGGGTCACGTTTTCCTTCCTGGTGTCCGCGCCGATGGTGAACGAGGTGGCGCTGGCGCTGCTGTTCGGCCTGTTCGGCTGGAAGATCGCGCTGCTGTACCTGGGTCTGGGGCTGTCCGTGGCGATGCTGGTGGGGATGGCCATCGGGCGCATGCGCGTGCGCTCGACCTGGTCGAGCCGTGGGTATTCGAGGTCCCCGCCCTCGGCCGGTCCGAGGCGCGGCCGAACTGGGAGGCCCGATTCGCGCAGGGCTGGAAGCACGTGCGCGAGATCGTGCTCAAGGTCGCACCCTACATCGTGGCCGGGGTCGGCGTCGGGGCGTGGATCCACGACTACGTACCGCAGGACTTCATGGCGCACCTGATGGGCAAGAGCGCGTGGTGGACGGTGCCGCTGGCGGTGCTCATCGGCGTGCCCATGTACTCCAACGCCGCGGGCATCATCCCGGTAGTGCAGGCGCTGCTCGGCAAGGGCGCGGCGCTCGGTACGACGCTGGCCTTCATGATGGCCGTCATCGCGCTCTCCTTCCCCGAATTCATGATCCTCAAGAAGGTGATGCGCCCGAAGCTCATCGCCATCTTCGCAGGCGTGATGACCCTGGGCATCGTGCTCGTGGGCTTTGTGTTCAACACGGTGATGTGAGTTGGCATCGCGAGCGGACCGTCCGGGCGGCACCGGAGCCCAGCCACTCCGGCGGCATGGCGTAGCGCAAATCCCGTCAACCCAACAGATGGAGTGAACCGACGATGACCATATCAAGATCCTCGGCACCGGGTGTGCCAAATGCAGGGCGACGCAGAAGCTGATCGAAGAGGTGCTCGCGGCGAGGGGGATTCGGGCACAGGTCGAGAAGGTCGAGGACCTCCCCGCGATCATGGACTACGGCGTGATGAGCACCCGCGGCGTGATGGTCGACGGCCGCGTCGTCCATGCGGGCGGTGTGCCGCGTCGTGACCAGGTGGAAACGTGGTTTCCCGCGTAATCCTGAGAAGGATAGGATCAGGTCTAGACTGAAGTTCCTCTGCCTGCGGGACGACGTTCCCGTGTGATTTCATTGACATGCAGTCAGCGAAGGCGGCGGCGTTCTGTCTACGCGGCGATTTTGTCGATCAACTCCAGGGCTCGGCGCTGGGAGGGAGTGGGAGCCGTGGTCAGATC
>JAGWMX010000077.1 GCA_028871525.1 Gammaproteobacteria bacterium | reverse complement strand
GAAGAAAAACGCGCCGAAGCGGAAGTGCAGAAATTGACCGATCAGTTCATCGCCAAGGTCGACGAAGCCATGGCGTCCAAGGAGCGGGAGCTGCTGGCGATCTGACGTGACGCCGGCCGCTGCGCTGCTGATCGAAATACGCCTGCACGCCTGTCGGGTGATCGCGCTCGAGGTCGGCAGCGGTGGCTATGCGTCTGTGCGCATCGCATTCATGCCGATGCCGGCGCCGGGGGGCTGAGATGTTGCGCCAGCGGGTTATTACCGCCGTGATTCTGCTGCCGCCGGTGCTGGCGGCGGCGCTGTGGCTGCCCGATCGCTGGTTGGCAGCGGTGTTGGCGCTGGCGGCTTTGATCGCTGCGCTGGAATGGGCGACGTTGTCCGCTCGGCTCGGATCGTCTCTGCGCATCGGCTATGCAGCGGTCGTTGCGGTGCTGGCCTACGCGCTGGCCGTTGCCGGCAGCGGCCGGCTGGCACAAGCCGCAAACCTGCTGCTGTGGTTCGCCGGCTTCGCCTGGCTGCTGGCGCCGCTGCTGCTGTTTCGCTATCCGCGCGGCTTCGCGCCGGGCCGCGGCTGGCGACGTCTGGCCGCCGGCGTGTTGATGCTGCCGGCGGCGGTGATCGGCCTGCTGCATGCGCGGGACGCGGCTCTCGGCGTCGCCGGGCTGCCGGTGCTGCTGGCGCTGGTCTGGGCCGCCGACATCGCCGCCTATTTCGCCGGTCATGCCTTCGGCCGCCATCCGCTGGCGCCGGCGCTCTCCCCCGGCAAAACCTGGGAAGGCTTCGCCGGCGGCATGCTCGGCGCGTTGATCGTCGGCGTCATCGCTGGTGCGCTGCTCCCCGGTGTGCCGCGAGCCTGGCCCGAGTGGCTGGCGCTGTGCCTCGTCACCGCCGCGATCTCGGTAGTCGGCGATCTATGTGAGAGCCTGCTCAAGCGTCTGGCCGGGGTCAAGGACAGCGGCGCGCTGCTGCCGGGCCACGGCGGTCTGCTGGATCGGATCGACAGCCTGATTGCTGCTGCGCCGGTCTTCGCCGCCGGTCTGCACGCGCTCGGCCTTGGATGAGTCATTTGCATGATGAACGGTTTTGACCAGTCTGTCGGCTGGACGCGTGATAGCGACGGCCCTACAGTGAACAGATTATTTTTCGGCGGGCCCAGAGCCGGCGTTGAACCACTGCGGCTTCGGCGCAGTCAATGTCGTCGGCAAGCCGAACCGACGCCGAGCCGCCCGCATGGCAGAGTCAGGAACGCGAAACCCGAATGACTGAGATCGTCTGGTCGATCACCGCATACGTCGTTGCGGTAGGCATCCTCGTCACTTTCCACGAATTCGGCCATTTCTGGGTGGCACGGCGTTGTGGGGTCAAGGTTCTGCGCTTCTCGGTCGGCTTTGGCCGCGCGCTGTGGTCGCGCCGCGGCCGCGACGGCGTCGAATACGTGCTGGCGGCGATTCCGCTCGGCGGCTACGTCAAGATGCTGGACGAGCGCGAAGGCGAGGTACCGCCGGAACTGGCGGCAAGGGCTTTCAACCGCCAGAGTCTGTGGAAGCGGTCGGTGATCGTGATTGCCGGACCCGCTTTCAATTTCCTGCTGGCGGTGGCGGCCTACTGGGCGATGTATGTGATCGGCCTGCCGGACATCAAGCCGTTGATCGCCGCGCCGCCGTCGCAGTCGGCGGCGGCCAAGGCCGGCCTGCGCGACGGCGATCGCGTGCTGTCGGTCGATGGTCGATCGGTGGCCAACTGGAGCCAGTTGCGCACCGACCTGGTCGCCCACAGCCTCGACGGCGGCTCGATCGAGCTGCGGGTGGCCGGGGTTCAGGGTCCGGCGCGCCGGGTGGTGCTGCCGCTGTCCGGGGTGCGCGTGGAGCCGGAGCACCTGTTCGACGATCTCGGCCTGATGCCGTATCAACCGCCGCTGCCGCCGCTGCTGAGCGAGATCGTTGCGAGCAGCCCGGCGGCGGCGGCCGGTTTTCGCAAAGGCGATCGGCTGCTGACTTACGACGGTCACCCGATCGTCAGCTGGCAGAATTTCGCCGCCTACGTGCATGCTCATCCGGATCGGTCGCTGGCGGTGACGGTGGCACGCGACGGCCGCAGGCTGCAGCTGGACCTGCGCCTCGGGCACCAAAGCGATGATCGCTCGACCGGTTTCTTCGGCGCGGCGGTAGCAGCGGATCCGCGACTGTGGCAGTCTTTGCGCGCCGATCAGCGGTTGGGACCGGTGCCGGCGGTGCCGGCGGCGCTGGCGCAGACCTGGCGCATGTCGGCGTTGACGCTGAAGCTGGTCGGGCGGATTTTCACCGGTGGACTGTCGTTGTCCAACCTTGGCGGGCCGATCCGCACCGCCGAGGCGGCCGGATTTTCCGCCCAGATGGGCGTGGCGGCGTTTCTGTCGTTCCTGGCGTTCGTCAGCGTCAACCTGGGGTTGATCAACCTGTTTCCGGTTCCGGTGCTCGACGGCGGGCATCTTTTGTTTTACGGAGTCGAGGCGGTGCGTGGTTCGCCGCTGTCCGAGCGCGCACAGGCACTCGGACAGCAAGTCGGTTTCACGCTGCTGGTGCTTTTGATCGGGATCGTTTTCTACAACGACATCGCATCTCTGGTGGGCTGATCCCCTGAATGGGTCAATCGATGAGGCATGTTTTGACGCTGCAACGCGCCCGGCGCTCGCTGTTGCTGATCGGCGCCGGACTGCTGTGGCAGGGCATGGCCTGGGCATTCACACCGTTCACCATCCGCTCGATCAAGGCCGAGGGTCTGCAGCGGCTGGAACTGGGCACGGTGCTGACCTACCTGCCGCTGTCGGTCGGCGATCAGCTCAACGACACCACTTCCGCGCAGGCGATCCGCGCGTTGTACGCCTCCGGGCTGTTTCGCGATGTCGAGTTGCTCAAGGGCAAGAACGACGCGTTGATCATCGAGGTCCAGGAACGGCCGCAGATCGCCGAATTCGAGATCAAGGGCAACGAGAAGATCGGCGGTGACAAACTCAAGGAGTCGCTACGTCAGATCGGCCTGGTCAAGGGAGCGCTGTTCAAGCGCGACCTGCTCGACCAGTTGACTCAGGATCTGCGCGGCCAGTACTACGCCAACGGCTTCTATGCGGTGGACATCAAGACCACGGTCGACGATCTGCCGAACAACCGCGTGTCGATTCACATCAAGGTCGGTGAGGGCAAGCCGGCCAAGATCAAGCAGATCAATATCATCGGCAATGTGACTTTTCCCGAGTCCACGCTGCTGGATCAACTCAAGCTGAAGACGCCTTATCACTTCTTGGGGATCGGCAACCCTTTTCAGACCAGCGATCAGTACTCGCGCGAGCAGTTGTCCGGCGATCTGGAGGCGTTGCAGTCCTACTACCAGGATCGCGGTTACCTGAAATTCGGCATCAACTCGGTGCAGGTGGCGATATCCCCGAGCAAGAAGGATGTCTACATCACCATCAACGTCGACGAAGGCGACAAGTACAAAGTCAGCGGATTCACGTTTTCCGGCGATACCGTGCTGAACACCGATTTCCTCGGCCAACTGGTGACCACTCAGGCCGGCGAGGAATTCTCGCGCAAGCAGGCGACGGACACCGCCAGCCGCATCGAATCGGCGCTGTCGGACATCGGCTACGCGTTTGCCAAGGTCACGCCGTTGCCGGAAGTCGACGACCCCAAGCACGAGGTTCGGATCAACTACGCGGTGACGCCGGGCAGGCGCGTATACGTGCGCCACATCAGCTTTTCCGGCTACGGCGATACCCGGGATTCGACCCTGCGCCGGGAGATGCGGCAGCTGGAGGCGGCGCCGTTCTCGAAGGGTGCGGTCGAGCGCTCGCGCGTGCGGCTGCAGCGTCTGCCGTTTGTCGAGGCGGCCACGGTCAAGACCACGCCGGTGCCGGGCACCAAGGATCAGGTCGACGTCAACTACGATCTGAAGCTGCGCGCGCCCGGCTCGATCCAATTCGGCATCGGTTTTTCCGGTGCAGGAGGATTCCTGCTCAGCGGCAGCGTGACCCATACCAACTTCCTCGGTACCGGCAACACCGTGTCGCTGAGCGCTACCAACAGCCAGGTGAACCGCGCTTTCAGCCTGAGCTGGACCAACCCCTACTTCACCGCCGACGGTATCAGCCAGACGGTGGACGTGTTCTTCAACAAATCCAAGAGCGTGATCCGTTTCAGTTCCGGGTTCGACACCAACACCATCGGTGGTGATCTGGTCTATGGTCTGCCGCTGTCCGAGTTCGCAACGCTTTCGCTGGGGGGCGGCGCCTCCCGTACCGCGGTCACCACGTTCCCCGGCGTCACCGCCAACGAGGTGCTGGCGTTCGTGCTGCAGAACGGCACCCAGTTCAGCGAATTCACGCTCAAGGGGGGCGTCGCCCGCGATACCCGCAACCGCACCTTCTTCGCCACCCGCGGCATGCTCGATCAATTGCGGCTCAACCTGCAGCTTCCGGGCAGCGGTCTCGAGTACTACACACTTAATCTTCGCCACGAGCAGTACATCCCGCTGCTGTTCAAGACCTTCCTGCAGTTCAACGCCAACATCGGCTATGTCGATACCTACGGCAAGACCAAGGGGACGCCGCCGTGGGAGAATTTATTCGCCGGCGGGGCGGGGACGGTGCGCGGCTTCAAGGATGGCTTTCTCGGGCCGCTGGATTCCAACGGCAATCCGTTCGGCGGCCGGCTGCTGACCACCACGCAGTCGCTGCTGGTGATTCCATTGCCGATCCCGACTGACCAGAAAACCACCCGTTTCGGCTTGTTTTTCGATGCCGGCAACGTATTCGCCAAGCCGGGCGATTTCAGCGTCAACCAGCTCCGCGCGTCGGGCGGCGTGGCGGTGCAATGGTTCTCGCCGCTGGTGGGGCTGATGGATTTGAGCTATGCCTTTCCAGTCCACCGCCTGCCGGGCGACCGGACGTCGGGGTTCCAGATCAACTTCGGCAACAGTTTCCAATAAAAAGCCCGGCAGCGATGAGCCTCACGAAACGCGTCGTTCCCGCGCAAGCGGGTGAGTGCAGCACGCGCGGCGCCGGTGACCGTGTCGCCGCCGGCTCGTACAATGCCGCTGCCGGCGCGCGTGGCCAAGCGGGCCCAGGAGACGGCACCGACGGCGGTTGCCGACGGGCATTCGGAGCCTGCGCGTCCCTCCGGAGCCAATCGTCGGCGCAAGCTGCCGTGGCGGCGATGGCTGGTCGCCGAGGGCTTGCAGGGGCGATACACTTCGCCGCTTGGCGCGTGCGCCGCGCGTTACTCGTCGTGGGCACGCCCGCGACGGCTTGATCAGAAGCTGTTCAGGTTCCACCCGACTCTTGCGAGAGGATGCTCTACATGAAACGCCATGTTGTATTCGCAGTGCTAGGTGCTTTGGCGCTGGCCAGCGCCGCTTCGGCCGCCGAGATCAAGATCGGCACGGTGCAGACCGCGGTGATTCTGCAGCAGGCGCCGCAGTTCGCCGATGCGCAGCAGAAAATGAAGGCCGAGTTCGGCAAGCGCGGCGAAGCTCTGCAGAAACAGGAACAGCAATTGACCGAGGACGCCAAGGCCTATCAGCGTAATGCCGATATCATGACGCCGGATGATCGTGAAAAAAAGGAGAAAGATCTGCGCAATCGGCAGATCGATCTGCAGTACGCCGAGCAGAAATTCAAACCGGACGTTGCCAAGCGCAATACCGAATTGAATCAGGAGCTCGAAACGCAGGTGCACGCCGTCATCGAGGCGGTGGCCAAAGCCAAGGGGCTGGACCTCGTCATCGCCGATCCTCTGTACGCCAGCAATGCGGTGGACGTCACCCAGGACGTGGTGAAGAAGCTTAAAACCACCGGGGCCGGCAGCGGCAAGTAGGTATTGATGAGCTGGTCGCTCGGGACACTGGCGCAGCGTTTCGAGCTGGAGCTGCGCGGCCCGGCGGCGCTGCCGATCGCCGGCGTCTGCGCGCTGTCGCCGGGACGTGCCGGGCATCTGGCGTTTCTGGCCGATCGTCACTACCGCGACCAGCTCGCCGGCACCCAGGCGGCGGCGGTTCTGCTCGGCCGTGCCGAGGCGGATGTCTGCCCGCATCCGGCGCTGGTTGCCGATGATCCGGCGCTGGCGTTCGCCGGCATCGCGCAACTGTTCGATCGGCACCGGTGTTTTTCTGCAGGGCACCACCGCAATGCCGTCGTCGACGCCACAGCCAGAGTTGCCTCATCGACCTGGATTGGTCCGGGTGTGGTGATCGAGGCCGGCGCCAGCGTCGGCGAGCGGGTCTTCGTCGGCCCCGGATGCGTGCTGGCAGCGGGCGCCGCGGTCGGCGACGACAGCCGGCTGGAGGCTCAGATCTGGCTCGGCCGCGATTGCCGGCTCGGGCGGCGCGTGCGCGTCGAGCCGGGTGCGGTGATCGGCGCCCGCGGGTTCGGCCTGGTACGTGCACTGCAGGGCTGGGTCGAGATGCCGCAGCTCGGCGCGGTGAGCGTCGGCGATGACGTGGAGATCGGCGCCAGCACCACGATCGATCGGGGTGCGTTGGAAGACACGGTGATCGAAGACGGCGTCAAACTCGACAACCAGATCCAGATCGGACACAACTGCCATATCGGGGCACACACCGCGATCGCCGCCTGTACCGGCGTCGCCGGCAGCACGCGGATCGGGCGCAATTGCTTGATTGGCGGTGCCGTCGGCATCGGCGGGCATCTGCAGATCGGCGATGGCGTGGTGGTGCTCGCCCGTGCGATGGTTACAAAATCGCTGCCCGGGCCGGGGGTATATGGTTCCGGGTTGCCGGTGATGCCGGCGCGTGACTGGCGGCGTCTGGTGGCGCGGGTGCGCCGACTGGCCGAACTGGAGCGCGAGGTCAGGCGCGTCGCCGCTGCGCTTAAGCTGCAAAAGGAAGCCAGCGAATCTGCAACGGACCCAGGAGACACGGGTGACTAAAACGATCTTCGATATCCGCGACATCATGAGCATGCTTGCCCATCGTTCGCCGTTTCTTCTGGTGGACAAGGTGATCGCCTACGAGAAAGGCAGAAGTCTGACCGCGGTCAAGAACGTCACCTACAACGAGCCGTTCTTCGCCGGGCACTTCCCGCAGGTGCCGACGATGCCGGGCGTGCTGATTCTCGAGGCGATGGCGCAGTCCTGTGGCCTTCTAACCGCCCAGGACACCGGCATCCGACCGGAGACGGGGGTGATTTTTTATTTCGCCGGCATCGACAACGCCCGCTTCAAGCGCGTGGTGGTGCCGGGCGATCAACTGCTGCTGCAGGTCACGATCGACAGGGTCAAGCGCAACCTGTGGCGTTTCAAGGCGCGCGCGACGGTCGACGACGAACTGGCCTGCGAAGCCGACATCATCTGCGCGTTCAAACAGCCGCCGAAGAACCCGGGTGCGGAAACCACTCAATGAGCCAACGTCGCCATCCAACGGCGATCATCGATCCGGGGGCGCAGCTGCACGAAACGGTGGCGGTCGGCGCGTATGCCGTGATTGGTGCCGGGGTCGAAATCGGCGAGGGCACCAGGGTCGGTTCGCACGCGCTGCTGCAAGGGCCGATGCGCGTCGGCCGCCATAACCGCATTTTCGGCTTTGTGTCGCTCGGCGAGGTATCGCAAGACAAGACGGCGCGAGCCGAAGATCCGACCGCGGTCGAAATCGGCGACGGCAACACCATCCGCGAGTTCGTGACCATTCAGCGCGGAACGTTGAAGGATGCCGGCGTCACCCGCATCGGCGACGACAACTGGATCATGAACTACGTGCATGTCGCGCACGACTGCCAGATCGGCAACCATGCCATCCTCGCCAACAACTCGACGCTGGCCGGCCACGTGGTGCTGGAGGACTATGCGGTGCTGGGCGGCGCCACGCTGGTCGCCCAGTACTGCCGTCTCGGAGCGCATTGTTTCACCGCCGGCGGCGCCGGCGTAACCCGCGACGTACCGCCGTATATCGTGGTGCAGGGTAATCCGGCGGTACCGCGCGGCATCAACATCCAGGGCCTGCGTCGGCGCGGTTTTTCGACTGAAGATCTGAGCCAGATCAAGCAGATCTATCGTCTGCTGTTCGTCGCCGATCGCTCGGCCGAGCAGGCGCGCGCGCAGTTGGCGCAGATGGCGGCAACCTCGGCGCCGGCCAAGCGGGTGCATGAGTTCGTCGCGCGCGCCCGGCATCTGATCCAGAAAACCGGCGCCGATCCGGTGTGAGCGCACCGCCGACGTCGACCCCGCGGCTGGCGTTGATCGCCGGCGAGCCGTCCGGCGATCTGCTCGGCGCGGCGCTGATCCGGGCGCTTTCGGCGCGGCTGCCGGATGCGCATTTCAGCGGCGTTGCCGGCGTGCAGATGTGCGCCGCCGGCTGCCGGCCTCTGGCGCGAATCGACGCACTGTCGGTGATGGGTCTGGCGGAGGTGCTGCGCCACCTGCCACGCCTGCTGCTGCTGCGGCGGCGTCTGACGCGCGAGCTGCGGCGGTGGCGGCCAGATGTGGTGATCGGTATCGACGCGCCGGATTTCAATTTGCCGCTGGAACGGCGTCTGCGCCGCGCCGGGCTGCGCACGCTGCATGTGGTCAGCCCGACGGTGTGGGCCTGGCGCGCCGGTCGCGTGCATACCGTGGCCGCGGCCACGCAGCGGCTGCTGGTGCTGTTGCCGTTCGAACCGGACTGCTACCGCGGTGTCGCACTGCACGTCGACTATATCGGCCATCCGCTGGCCGACGAGATCGATGCGGTGCCCGATCCGCTGCCTGCGCGCGCGGCGCTGGACCTGGACGCGCACGGGCCGGTATTGGCGGTGCTGCCGGGCAGCCGGCGCAGCGAAGTCGAGCGCTTGGCAATGCCTTTCGCCGCCGCGGTGGCGCTGTTGACACGGCGCCGCCGCGATTTGCAGGTGGTGACACCGCTGGCTGCGGAAAACCTGCGTGCACCGATCGAAGCGGCGATCGCCGCCGCGTCGCCCGACTGCCGCTGGCGGCTGATCGAGGGCCGGGCGCGCGTGGCGATGGCGGCTGCCGACGCGGTGCTGCTGGCTTCCGGCACCGCGGCGCTGGAAGCGCTGCTGATCGGTCGGCCGATGGTCGTCGGCTACCGCGTATCGCCGGTCTCCGCTGCGCTGCTGCGGCGCGCGGGGTTGCTTAAAATCCGTCATGTGAGCCTGCCCAATCTGTTGTGTAGCCAGCCGGTGGTGCCGGAATTCCTGCAACGTGGGCTGACGCCGCCGGCGTTGGCCGATGCGCTCGAGGTTCTGTTTGAGGATGGCGGACCGCGGCGCCGCCAGCTCGATGCCTTTGCCGCGCTGCGTCCGCAGTTGCGCCGCGGTGCCGCCGCGCGCGCGGCCGGCATCATTGCGCAGATGCTGGAGCGGTGAGCGCGACGCGGGTGACCAGTACCGGCGAGGTCGGCCGCGGGCGGACCGGGCGGTTTGCGCTCAGCATTGCTTCGCGCCAGGCGAGCGCCCGCGCCCGGACCTGCGGGCCGGGTCCAAGCCACAGGGGCGTATCGTGGCCATGCTGATTGCCGGCACGGACGAAGTGGGCCGTGGCGCCTTGGCCGGGCCGGTGTACGCTGCGGCGGTGATTCTCGATCCGCTAAAGCCGCCGGACGGTCTGGCCGACTCGAAACGCTTGAGTCCGGCGCAGCGCGAGCGAGTGGCCGTCCGGATCCATGCGCAGGCGCTGGCTTTTGCCGTCGCGCACGCCACGGTCGAGGAGATCGAGCGACTGAACATTCTCGGCGCGACTCTGCTGGCGATGCACCGCGCGGTACAGGCGCTGGCGGTGACGCCGTCGCTGTGCCTGGTCGACGGCGACCGGTTGCCGCCGCTGGACTGTCCGGCGCGCGCGCTGGTCGGCGGCGATCGGCTGCAGCCAGCGATCATGGCCGCCTCGATCATCGCCAAGGTCGAGCGCGACGCCGAGCTATGCCGTCTGGACGCGCGTTTCCCGGGCTACGGTTTCGCGCGTCACAAGGGCTATGGCACCGCGGAACATCTGACCGCGCTGCGCCGACTGGGCCCGTGCGCACTGCACCGCATGAGTTTTGCGCCGTGTCGCGCCGCGGCGCCGCGACCGCCCGCCCGGGCCGTCAAAACCTGATCCTGACCCATGCAGCGCCCGCCGATGCATCCCGACGAAACCGCGCGACAACAGGTCGTCGATCGGCTGCGGCTGGCCGAGGATTCGTTCGACGAAAACTTCGATCGCATCATCCGCGTGCTGCGCGGTGCGCTGCAGGTGCCGGTCGCCGCGTTCTCGCTGATCGATGGCCAGCGGCAGTTGTTCAAGTCGGTCTGCGGCCTGGAACTGAGGGAGATTGCGCGCGCGCAGTCGTTATGCGGCCACGCGATTCTCGGTGACGGCCCGCTGGTGATCGAAGACACGCACGCCGACCAGCGCTTTTGCGACAATCCACTGGTGACCGACGAACCGCATATCCGCTTCTATGCCGGCATGCCGGTACGCGCCGACAACCGGCTACCGGTCGGTGCGTTATGTGCGATCGACCACCGTTCGCGCCGGCTGGAGAGCGACCAGCGGCAGTTGCTGTGCGATCTCGCCGCGCTGCTGGAAGACGCGCTGCGCCTGCGCTCGCTATCGGTCGATGACACCGCCACCGGGCTTTACAACCGCCGCTTCTTCGACGATGCGTTCGACCGCGAGTGGCGTCGCGCGCAGCGCAGCGTGCTGCCGCTGTCGGTGCTGCTGATCGAACTCGACCATCTGCAGCACGCTGGCTGGCAGTGCGGCGTGGCGGCCGACGCTCATTGCCTGCAGTGCACCGCCGCGCTGCTGAAGACACAGCTGCGCCGCGGCGGGGACTTGCTGGCACGCTATGGCAGCGGCACATTTGCAGCGCTGTTGCCGGATTTGAGCGCAAGGCAGGCGATGCCTTTTGCCGAACGGCTGTGCGCCGCGGTGCGCGGCGCGCGGATCGCGCATGCGGCTTCGCCGCACGGCGCGGTGACCACCTCGATCGGCGGCGCCAGCGTCGAAACCCGCGACGATTTTGCCTGCGGTGCGCAATGGTTGCTCGCCCGTGCCGACAACGCACTGCGGCAGGCCATGAGCGACGGGCGGGATCGCGTCATGTTCGATCTGCGTGCGCGTGTCGGCTGAAGGGCGCACGCAGGTGCAGGACCGGACCAGCGCCGCAGCCGGTGGTTTTGTGCACTTGCGGCTGCACACCGAATACTCGCTGACCGACGGCCTGGTGCGCGTGGAGGGCGGCCGGCGCCAGGGTGGAGCCAATGCCGCAACGCTGACTCAGCGCGCCGCCGAACTCGGCCTGCCCGCGCAGGCGTTGACCGACCGCGCCAATCTGTTCGCTATGGTCAAGTTTTACCAGGCCGCCGAGGCTGCCGGCATCAAACCGATCATCGGCGCCGACGTCGAGGTCGAGACTGACGGCGAACCGGGATTGAGCAGCCGGCTGACGCTGCTGGTCCAGGACACCGGCGGCTATCGCAATCTGACGCGGCTGATCTCGCAGGCTTATCTGCACGCGCAAGCGCAGGGTGCGCCCCGGGTGGCGTCAGCCTGGCTCGACGCGCACCACGCCGGGCTGATCGCGCTGGTCGGCCGCGACAGCGATGTCGGTCGTGCGCTGGAAGCCGGTGCCGGAGCGCAGGCCGCTGCGCGGCTGGCGCGTTGGCAGGACTGGTTCGGCGATCGGCTGTATCTGGAGATCAGTCGCTGCGGCCGGCCCGGCGAGGAGCAGCACCTGCAGGCCGCCTGCCTGCTGTCGCGCGCCAGCGGCGTGCCGGCGGTGGCCACCAACGACGTACGCTTCCTCGATGCCGCTGATTTCGAAGCCCACGAGGCGCGGGTGTGCATCGCCCAGGGCCGGGTGCTGACCGACCCGCGGCGGCCGCGCGACTATTCGCCGCAGCAGTACCTGAAATCTTCGCAGCAGATGCGTGCGCTGTTCGCCGATCTGCCGCAGGCTTGCGACAACACGCTGGCGGTGGCCCGGCGCTGCAATCTGCAGCTGCAGTTCGGACACTACCATCTGCCGGAATACCCGGCTCCCGAAAATCTTCCGGCGGCCGAATATCTGCGCCGTCAGGCTCGCGCCGGCCTGGCCGGGCGGCTACAGCAGCATCCGCCGCTGCGGTCCGCCGACGAGTACCGGCAGCGTCTGGAATACGAATTGGACGTCATCGAGCAGATGGGGTTCGCCGGCTATTTCCTGGTGGTGGCGGATTTCATCAGTTGGGCCAAAGCCAACGATGTGCCGGTGGGGCCAGGACGCGGTTCCGGCGCCGGTTCGCTGGTGGCCTACGCGTTGGGCATCACCGATCTCGACCCGCTGCCCTACGACCTGCTGTTCGAGCGTTTCCTAAATCCGGAGCGGGTGTCGATGCCGGACTTCGACGTCGACTTCTGCATGGATGGGCGCGATTCCGTCATCGACTACGTTGCGCGGCGTTTCGGTCGTGAGCGCGTCGGCCAGATCATCACCTACAGCAGCATGGCGGCGCGCGCGGTGGTACGCGACGTCGCCCGGGTACTGGGCTATCCGTACGCAGTCGGAGACCGTATCGCCAAATTGATTCCCGGCAGCCCGGCGTTCAAGACCGAGTCCGCCGCCGCCGGTCGTTCCGAGCTGGAGCAGGCGCTGGCGACACTGCCGGAGTTCCGCGCCGCCTACGAAGGCGATGAGGAAACCCGTGCGGTGGTCGATCTCGGGCTGGTGCTGGAGGGTTTGACGCGCGGCGTCGGCAAGCATGCCGGCGGTGTGGTGATCGCGCCGGAACCGCTGACCGAATACGCCCCGCTGTACTGCGAACCCGGCGGCGCCGGCCTGGTCACGCAGTTCGACATGAAAGATATCGAGACCGTCGGCCTGGTGAAATTCGACTTTCTCGGCCTGCGGACGCTGACCATCATTGCCGATGCCGTGCGCATGATCAATGCGCGGCGGGTCGCACCGCCGATCGATCCGCTGGCGCTGCCGCTGGACGATGCCGAGACGTTCCGGCTCTATGCCGAGGGTCATACCATCGCCGTATTCCAGATGGAATCTGGCGGCATGCAGCGCGCTTCGATTGAACTCAAGCCCGATCGTTTTGAGGACCTGATCGCGCTGATTTCGTTGTACCGGCCGGGGCCCATGGAGCTGATCCCCGAATATGTCGCCCGCAAGCGCGGCAAGAAACCGGAGTATCTGCACCCGGACATGGAGCCAGTGCTGGCGCCGACCTACGGGATCTTCGTCTACCAGGAACAGGTGATGCAGATCGCCCAGCGGCTGGCCGGCTACTCGCTGGGCGGCGCCGATCTGCTGCGCCGTGCGATGGGCAAGAAAAAACCCGAGGAAATGGCCAAGCAGCGCGACGTGTTCGTCGCCGGCGCGGCCGCGCGCGGCATCGACCGGGCCACCGCCGACGCGATCTTCGACCAGATGGAGAAGTTTGCCGGTTACGGTTTCAACAAGAGCCACGCCGCGGCCTACGCGCTGGTGTCCTATCAGACCGCGTGGCTGAAGGTTCATTTCCCGGCGCAATTCATGGCGGCGGTGTTGTCGGCAGAAATCGACCGCAGCGACGCCGTGGTGACCATGCTCGACGAATGCGGGCGCATGGGCTTGACGGTGCACCCGCCGGACATCAACCGTTCGCAGTACCGCTTCACCGTGGACCAGCACGACGCCATCGTCTACGGTCTGGGCGCGATCAAAGGTGTCGGCGCCGGCGCGCTGGAAGGCGTCATCGCCGAGCGCGAGACGGGCGGCCGGTTTTCCG
>JAGWMX010000146.1 GCA_028871525.1 Gammaproteobacteria bacterium | reverse complement strand
CGCCAAGGTCGAGCGCATTTTCCGCGAGACCAAGGTGTTGTCGATCGGCGGCGGCACCACTGAAATCATGAAGGAGCTGGCGGCGCGGCAGCTCGGCTACTGAACCGGCTCACGTCCTCAGCCGGATGGCTCCGCTGCGTTCTGCGGGCGCAATTCGACCAGCAACTGCCGCCCGCGCACCTGTGCGCCGGCGGCGACCGATATGGTTTCGACATGTCCAGCGAACGGCGCGGCGAGCTGAAACTCCATTTTCATCGCTTCCAACACCACCAGCGTCTGGCCTTTTTCGACCCGATCCCCCGGCTTGACATGTACTGCAGCGATCTTGCCGTCCGAGTGCGCCAGAATGCGGCCGTCGCTGTCGGCCGCCGCGCTCTGCGCCGGTGCATAAGTGCGATCGACGTAAGCCTCGGTCGCGGCCAACGCATCCAGCCACAGGGTGTCATCGGTGCGGACGTAATGCGCGCGCCCGCCGACGCCGTCGATGCGGAATGTAAATGCGCCCGGCTGCGTGCGCAGCACCTCCAATTCGACACGATCGCCGCCGGCTTCAGCCGAAAAACGTCCGCCGGCCAGCCGCTGCAGATCGACTTCGCGCTCGATCTCGCCCCAGGTCAGCAGCAACCCGGCCGGCGAACCGTGCGAGCTATGCCAGCCGACCATCTCCGCCGGCAGATCACGTTCAGCCGCCAGATGCCGGGCGTCGTCGAGGTACAACGCCAGCGCCGCCAGCAGCCAATGCCGCAATTCCGGCTGCTGCGAGCCCAGCTTCTCGGCCGGGAAGTAGCGACCGATGAAGGCGGTGCTGAATTCGCCGGAGGCAAACACCTGATGGTCGACGATCGCGCGCAGATAATCGCGGTTGCTGACTACGCCGAGCAAAACTGTGTCTTCCAGCGCGCGCAGCAGCCGCGCGCGGGCGGTGGCGCGGTCTTCACCCCAGGCGATCAGCTTGGCCTGCATCGAATCGTAGTGCGGGCTGATTCGCATGCCCGTTTCGAGACAGCCGTCGGCGCGCACGCCCTCGCCCCGCGGCGCCTGCCAGACCAGCACCGGGCCGGTTTGCGGCAGATAGTTCTGGCGCGGATCCTCGGCGCACAGCCGCACTTCGATCGCGCTGCCGCGCGCGCGGGCCGAAATGTCCTGCTGCGTCAGCGGCAGCGGCTCGCCCTGCGCGACGCGCAACTGCCACTCGACCAGATCGACGCCGTACACCATTTCAGTGACGGGGTGCTCGACCTGCAGGCGCGTGTTCATTTCCAGAAAATAGAACGCGTGATCCGGCGCCAGCAGGAACTCGACCGTCCCGGCGCCGACGTAGTTCACTGCGTTGGCGGCGGCGACCGCCGCCTCGCCCATCCTCCTGCGCAACGTGGCGTCGACCGCCGGACTCGGCGATTCTTCGACCACTTTCTGGTTGCGACGTTGAATGGAGCAGTCGCGCTCGCCGAGAAACACCATGTTGCCGTGGCGGTCGCCAAAAATCTGGATCTCGACGTGGCGCGCGTCCACCACCGCTTTTTCGATCAGCAGCTGCCCGCTGCCGAACGCGCTTTCGGCCTCCGAGCGCGCCGAACGGATCTGTTCCGGCAACCGCCTTGCGTCGTCAACCAGGCGCATGCCGCGGCCGCCGCCGCCAGCCGCCGCCTTGATCATCACCGGCAAGCCGATTTTCTTCGCCTCGGCCGCCAGCGTCTGATCCGACTGGCCCTCACCCTGATAGCCGGGCACACAGGGCACGCCGGCGTCGAGCATCAGCCGCTTGGCGGCGCTTTTATTGCCCATCGCCTCGATCGAAGCCGGGTCCGGGCCGATAAAAACCAGCCCGGCATCCTGTACCGCCTGCGCGAAATCCGCGCGTTCGGACAAAAAGCCGTAGCCTGGATGGATCGCCTGCGCACCGGTGGCTTTGGCCGCCGCCAGGATCGCCGCGATCGACAGGTACGATTCACGCGCCGGCGGTGGGCCGATGCGAACCGCTTCATCGGACAAGCGCACGTGCAGCGCCTGGGCGTCGGCGTCGCTATAGACAGCGACGGTGCGATAACCATGACGCCGGGCGCCGCGCAGCACTCGCACCGCAATCTCGCCGCGGTTGGCGACGAGGATTTTTTCAAAGCGCTTCATCAATCCTCGACTCCGGTTGTGCGGAAAAAGTCGCCAGCCACTCAGCGGACCTGCATTCGAAATAAGCCAGCGGACCGGCCGCGGCATAGGCTGGATGGGTAAAGCTGCGCTGTCCGCGGCGCTGCAGCCCGGCCTTCAGCAATACGCGTTGTGAAGCCAGATTCGCCTGATCGGTGATGCCGCTGATGACCGGCAACTCGAGTCGCGCGAAACCATAGCGCAGCAGCGCGACGCTCATCTCGGTGGCGTAACCCCGCCCCCAATGCCGCCGGAACAGACAATAGCCGACCTGGATCAGCGTCTCGCCCTGAATGTGGTTGAGCAGATGAAAGCCGATGCACTCGCCGGCGTCGCGCAGCAGCGTCGCCCAGACG
>JAGWMX010000076.1 GCA_028871525.1 Gammaproteobacteria bacterium | reverse complement strand
AACCTTTAGACCCCGGCAACGTCCTGACGCGGCAACGACCGCTCCACCAACTCGACATAGGCCATCGGCGCATTGTCGCCGGGACGGAAACCACAGCGCAGGATGCGCAGATAACCGCCCGGACGGCCGCGGTAGCGCGGCCCCAGTTCGTTGAACAGTTTTTGCACTGCGGTACGGTCACGCAGGCGGCTGAAGGCCAAGCGGCGGTTGGCCACCGAGTCGTGCTTGGCGCGGGTGATCAGCGGCTCGGCCACACGCCGCAGCTCCTTGGCTTTCGGCACCGTGGTGCGGATCAACTCGTGCTGAAACAGCGAGACGGCCATATTCTGCAATGCCGCCTTGCGGTGGCTGGTGGTGCGGCCGAGCCTGCGGCCGGCGGTCTTGTGACGCATCGCTTGAACTCCTTCAGGTCGGCTCGGGTCAGGCGGCGAGCTTCGGCGACGACCAGTTGTCGAGTGTCATGCCCAATTCGAGGTCATGAGCGTTTAACGCTTCCTTGATCTCGTTTAGCGATTTCTTGCCAAGGTTCGGCGTCTTCATCAGCTCAGTTTCAGTCCGTTGAACCAGATCGCCGATGTAGTAGATGTTTTCGGCTTTCAGGCAGTTGGTCGAACGCACGCCGAGTTCCAGATCGTCGATCGGGCGCAGCAGGATTGGATTCAGGTCCTTCTTGATCGCGTCACGGGACAAATCTTCATCCGCTTCCAGATCGACGAAAACCGTGAGCTGATCGCGCAGAATGCGCGCCGCCAGGCGCAGAGCCTCGGCCGCATCGATGCCGCCGTTGGTATCGACGTCGAGAATCAGCTTATCAAGGTCTGTACGCTGCTCGACGCGCGCGCGCTCGACGCTGTAGCTGACCCGCCGCACCGGGCTATACGAGGCGTCCAGCCGCAGCACGCTGACCGCGGCGTTTTCCTCGTCTTCGCTCGCTAGGCGTGTGGCCACCGGCTGGTAGCCGCGGCCACGGGTGACTTTCAGCGTCATCGACAATTTGCCGCCGGTCAAGTTGGCGATGACCAGCTCGGGGTTGACGGTCTCGACGTCGTGATCGAGCTGAATGTCACCGGCAGTAACCACTCCCTTGCCGGACTTCTCGAGCTTGAGCGTGGCCGACTCGCGCGCAGTCATGCGCAACGCTACATTCTTGATGTTCAGCAGGATATCGATGACGTCTTCCTGCACGCCCTCGATCGCACTGTACTCGTGCACCACACCGGCGATCTGCACCTCGGTGATCGCTGCGCCGGGAATCGACGACAGCAGGATGCGTCGCAGCGCGTTGCCCAGGGTATGACCGAAACCGCGCTCCAGCGGCTCCAGTGTGATGCGCGCGCGGTTAAGGGAAAGCTGCTCGACCTCGACCGAGCGCGGTTTCAACAGTTCGGAAATCAGACCCTGCATGGGACACCTCTCGAAAGCGAGCCGGGGCGGAGCAAACCGTCGCGGCTGAATATGGCTTACTTCGAATACAGCTCGACGACCAGATTCTCGTTGATGTCCGGGAGGATCTGATCGCGTTCCGGCAACATTTTGAATGTGCCCTTCAGCCCTTTCTCGTCGACCTCCACCCACTCCGGAAAACCGATCTGCGCCGTCACCGACAGCGCCTGACCGATGCGCGTCTGCTTTCTGGCAGCTTCGCGCACCTCGATCAGGTCACCGGCCTGGACCGAGTAGGACGGGATATTGACGGTCCTGCCGTTGACCGCTATGGCCTTGTGCCCGACCAACTGGCGCGCCTCGGCGCGGGTGGCGGAAAACCCCATCCGGTAGACGACGTTGTCCAACCGAGCCTCCAGCATCCGCAGCAGGTTCAAGCCGGTAGACCCTTTGCCGCGCGCGGCCTTGAGGTAATAGTTGCGGAATTGACGTTCCAGAACGCCGTACATCTGGCGCAGCTTCTGTTTTTCGCGCAACTGCAGCGCGTAGTCAGACAACCGCTGTCTGCGCGCGCCGTGTTGACCGGGCGGCGAATCGAGTTTGCACTTGGATTCCAACGAGCGGCCACGGCTTTTCAGCAGCAGGTCGCTGCCGGCGCGTCGCGACAGTTTGCAGGTGGGACCGATATAACGAGCCATCGACTAGGGTGCCTCCTAAACGCGCCGCCGTTTCGGCGGGCGGCAGCCGTTGTGCGGAATCGGGGTGATGTCGGTGATATTGGTGATCTTGAATCCCGCGGCATTGAGCGATCGCACCGCCGACTCGCGCCCCGGACCCGGACCGTTGACGAGCACCTCGAGGTTCTTCACCCCGTGTTCGGCCGCCGCGGTAGCGGCACGTTCAGCCGCCACCTGCGCGGCGAACGGCGTGCTTTTACGTGAGCCCTTGAACCCGCAGGCACCGGCCGTAGACCAAGACAGAGCGTTGCCCTGGCGGTCGGTGATCATCACGATCGTATTATTGAACGACGCATGCACGTGCGCGATGGCGTCGGTGACATTTTTCTTGACGCGCTTGCGCGTCTTGGCGGCGGTGCCGCTGGAGGGGGAGGTCGCCATGACTGCTTAAGTCGAAAACTCCAATGGTCGGATCAGCAAGAATTCAGGGTGAAGGGTGTGGGCGGTCAGGTTTTGCGGATTGCGCGACGCGGACCCTTGCGGGTACGGGCGTTGGTGCGGGTACGCTGACCGCGTACCGGCAGACCCCGGCGGTGACGCAATCCACGGTAACAGCCCATGTCCATCAATCGCTTGATACTCATCGACACTTCGCGCCGCAGATCACCTTCGACCGTGATCTTGCTCACCTCGGCACGCAGCAGATCGAGTTCCGCCTCAGTCAAGGTTTTGACCGCAACCGTTGGGTCAACGCGCGCCGCTTCACAGATCTTGCGCGCGCGGGTGGAACCGATGCCGTAGATCGACTGCAGCGCGATCACAGTATGCTTACCGGCGGGAACATTGACGCCCGCGATACGAGCCATGCTTGATCCTCAAATAGATAGTGCTCGCCGAGCCCTATATTATAAACCGAAGAACCCTTTCAAACCAAGTGGCGATAGCACTATCCGCTGCGCTCGCCTCTCGGGTCCGAAAACGCTGTGCCGTCCGCAAGCACTGAACTGCCTTCCGTGGCGATATACCGCGGCTTCGATCCAACGCCTGGGCGGACCATCCTGTCCGCCCGTCCGGCTCCGCGCGAAGCGGTGCTGCGCAAACGCGGAGCTTCACCCCTGTCGCTGCTTGTGACGGGCGTCGGTACAGATCACCCGGACCACGCCATTGCGCTTGATCACTTTGCAGTTGCGGCAGATTTTTTTGACAGACGCGCGAACTTTCATCTCACACCTCACATAGGCCAGCCGGCCGACTTAGTGCTGCCGGACCATGTTCGTGCGGCTGGAGCCGCCGCTGCCCAGCGTCTTCAAATTGGCCTTTTTCAGCAGGCCTTCGTACTGATGCGACATCAAATGCGCTTGCAGCTGCGACATGAAATCCATCACCACCACCACAACAATCAGCAATGAAGTGCCGCCGAACGCGAACGGCGCATTGAACTCGACGATCATCATTTCAGGCAGCAGACACACGCCGGTGACATAAATCGCGCCGACCACGGTCAAGCGCGTCAACACCTGATCGATGTAACGCGCAGTCATGTGTCCAGGGCGCACTCCGGGAATCAGCGCACCCGACTTCTTGAGGTTATCGGCGGTCTCGCGCGAATCAAATACCAACGCGGTATAGAAGAAACAGAAAAAGACGATTAGCGTGGCGTAAAGCACCATGTAAAGCGCCTGACCGGGCGAAAGCGCATTGGCAATTTCCTGCAGCACGCCGCCGCCGTTGCCGTTTCCGAAAAACTTCACCATCGATGCCGGAAACAGAATCAGGCTGGACGCAAAAATCGGCGGGATGACGCCGGACATGTTCAGTTTCAGCGGCAGATGCTGCGTCTGTGACGCGTACAGCCGGCGTCCCTGCTGGCGCCGCGCGTGGTGGATCGGGATTCGTCGCTGTGCACGCTCGGCGTAGACGACGAACCATGTCACCAGCACCACCAACGCAGCAATCAGCAGCACCACTGCCGGATTGAGTGAACCTTCATTGACCAGCTGCGCGGTGGCGCCGACTGCCGCCGGCAATCGCGCAACGATACCGGCGAAGATGATCATCGACATGCCATTGCCGACGCCGCGTTCGGTCATCTGCTCGCCGAGCCACATCAGGAACATCGACCCGGTGACCAGCGACACCGCGGCGATGAAGATAAAACCCCAACCCGGAGCAAGCGCCGCACCGGCTTTTTGCAGAGCGATTGCTGCACCGACGGCCTGGAACGTGGACAGTCCCAAGGTGCCCCAGCGCGTGTATTTGGTCAGCTTGCGCTGCCCGGCCTGCCCTTCCTTGCGCAGCTCCTTCAGACTCGGCGTCACCGCCGCCATCAGCTGCACGATGATCGAGGCCGAGATATACGGCATGACGCCAAGCGCGAAAATAGACAGCCGCTGCAGCGCACCGCCCGAGAACATGTTGAACATGTCCAGAATCGTGCCCTGGTTTTGCGAGAACAGCCGTGCCACCGCCTGCGGATTGATCCCGGGCACCGGCAGGAAGGTGCCGATCCGATAGACAATCAGCGCGCCGAGCAGGAATAGCAGCCGACCGCGGACTTCCCGAAACTTCGAAAGATCCGGCAGCGTGCCAGCTGCCCCGAGTGTGTTGGTCGCCATCGTCGCTCGCCTTTAGCTGGCTCGTACCTACTCGGCGACGCTGCCGCCACAGCCGACGACGGCCGCGCGCGCGCCTTTGGAAGCGCCAAGACCAGATATCGTCACCTTGCGGGTCAGCTTGCCGGAAGCGATTAGTTTGGCCGCGAGCGCGGCTCGCGGCACGATGCCCGCGTTCTTCAGAACCGCCAGATCCACTGTTTCGGCATCGAGCCGCTGCAGATCGGACAGCCGCACCTCGGCGGTCAGACCGGCGCCGGCGGAAACGAATCCGCGTTTGGGCAGCCGCCGCTGCAGCGGCATCTGTCCGCCCTCGAAACCAACCTTGTTATAACCGCCCGAACGCGCATGCTGGCCCTTGTGACCGCGCCCGCAGGTCTTGCCGAGGCCGGAGCCGATGCCGCGACCGACGCGGACTCTGGTCTTGCCGGCACCTTGGGCGGGTTTGATGTCGTTGAGTTTCATTCGCTATCGCTCACTTCAGGCGCAAGGAATCGAGCGTGAAGCAAGAAGGCCGCCGACGCATCTTAATCCCAATCATGTCAAACCTCACCATAATTCTTCGATCTTCAGCATGAAAGCCGTCTTGCGGACCATGCCCAGCACTTCGGGTGTGGCCAGCAGTTCCACACTCTGGTGCATCCGCTTCAAACCCAACCCGCGCACGCTGTCGCGATGAGTCCGGAGCCGGCCGAACGGGCTTTTGACCAGCGTCACACGGATACGTTTGCCGACTGCACTCATGATCGTCCTCTTTAGCCGCCGAGAATCTGCTCGACGCTTTTGCCTCTTTTGGCGGCGATCTCCGACGGAAGATTCAGCCTCGACAACGCGTTGATGGTGGCACGAACCATATTAATGGGATTGCGCGAACCCAATGCCTTGGCCAGTACGTTCTGCACGCCGGCAACTTCGAACACCGCTCGCATCGCGCCGCCGGCGATCACGCCGGTACCATCTGAGGCCGGACGCATGAACACGCGCGTGGAGCCGTGCTGGCCCCAGATCTCGTGCTGCAGCGTCTGACCGCGCAGCGGTATGGCGATCATGTTTTTCCGCGCCTTCTCCATCGCCTTGGCGATCGCTACCGGAACCTCGCGCGCCTTGCCGTAGCCGAAGCCGACGCGGCCGGCGCCATCGCCGACCACGGTCAGGGCGGTGAAACCGAATTGCCGGCCGCCTTTGACCACTTTGGCGACGCGGTTGACGGTTACCAGCTTTTCCTTGAGGTCGCCGCCCTGGCTGTCTTCGTACCGCTCGTTGCCTGCCATATCAGAACTCCAGTCCGCCTTCGCGCGCCGCATCGGCCAGAGCCTTGATGCGCCCGTGGTACTTGAACCCGGAACGGTCGAAAGCCACCTTGGTGACACCGGCGGCTTTGGCGCGTTCGGCAATCGCCCTGCCGACGCGACGCGCCGCCTCGACGTTGCCCGTATGTGTCAATCCTTCGCGCAGAGGTTTTTCCAGAGTCGAAGCCGCAGCCACCGTCGAACCGGCGTCCGGAGCGATCAACTGCGCATAGATATGCTGCGGCGTACCATGCACGGTCAACCTGAACACACCCAGTTCGCGGATTTTGGCGCGTGCGCGGGTAGCGCGGCGCAGGCGGGATGTCTTTTTCGTACTCATGGCTTCAAATTAATTCCATCACCTCGATTCACCTCTGTCGACCGGTGCCTTCACCGTATCGAACCCGGAGCCGGCCACGTAATTCCGCCTACGCCGACGGCCGCTCGCCACGCTGCTCGCCGCCTCGCGACTCGCCACGCTAAAATCTCCACGCTGCTCGCCGCTTTACTTCTTTTTGGCTTCCTTCAGGATCACGCGTTCGTCGGCGTAACGAACGCCCTTTCCCTTGTACGGCTCGGGCGGCCGGAATCCGCGGATATCCGCAGCCACCTGCCCGACGATGTGCTTGTCCGCACCCTTGACGACGATTTCGGTCTGACTGGGCGTCTCGATGGTGACGTCTTCCGGGACCGCGTATTCCACCGGATGAGAGAAACCCAGCGAAAGGTTCAGCTTGCGCCCTTGCATTTGCGCGCGATAGCCGACGCCAACCAGCGTCAAGCGCTTTTCGAAACCACGGGTCACGCCTATCACCATGTTGTTGAGCAGCGCGCGCACAGTCCCGCCGAGCGCCGCCGACGACACGCCGGCGCCGACTACCACGTGTGCTGCACCATCGCGCAACTCGATGCCGATCTCGTGCGGTAACGACAGACTGAGCGCCTTCTTGCCGCCCTTGACGGTCAGCAAGCCACCCGCAGCGGCGATTTCGACCCCCTTCGGGATCGACACCGGCATCTTTTCCACACGCGCCATGTTCGGTTCAACCTCAAGCCACGAAACAGATCACTTCGCCACCCTGGCCGACGGCGCGCGCCTTGCGGTCGCTGACCACACCGGAGGACGTCGAAACGATCGCCACACCGAGCCCGCCCATGACCTTCGGCAGCTCGCCCTTACCACGGTACACCCGCAAACTGGACTTGCTGGCGCGCTCCAGGCGCTCGATCACCGGCTTGCCCTCGAAATACTTCAACGTCACCACGATCGTCTTCTTGGCGCCATCGGCACTGACCGAGTAGTCGGCAATGTAACCCTCATCCTTGAGTACCGCGGCGATCGCTTCCTTGACCTTCGACGACGGTGCTGAAACCTGTTTCTTGCGCGCCTGCTGGCCGTTGCGGATGCGGGTCAGAAAGTCCGCGATCGGGTCGTTCATGCTCATCGTGGGCTTTCCTTACCAGCTCGCCAGCTTCAGGCCGGGCACCTCGCCGCGCATCGCCGCCTCGCGCAACTTCGTCCGTGCCAGACCGAATTTGCTGTAGACGCCGCGGGAACGCCCTGTGAGCTTGCAGCGGTTGCGCTGCCGCACCGGGCTGGAGTCGCGCGGCAGCTTGGACAGTGCGGACACCGCCGCCTGCCGGTCGTCGTAGCCGGCGCCGGAATCGGATATCACCGTCTTCAGTGCCTTGCGTCTGGCGCTGTATTTCTTTACCAGAGCGGTGCGCTTGTGCTCGCGCTGAATCATGCTGGTCTTGGCCATATTTGGGTTACCTGGCGAAACTCATTTGCGGAACGGGAAGTTAAACGCCTCAAGCAGCGCCCGGCCTTCCTCGTCGTTGCTGGCGCTGGTCGTGATCGTGATGTTCATGCCACGCAACGCATCAATCTTGTCGTAGTCGATCTCCGCGAAGATGATCTGCTCGGAGATGCCGAAGTTATAATTGCCGCGGCCGTCGAACCCGCGCGGCGACAGGCCGCGAAAATCGCGAATGCGCGGGAGTGCGACATTGATCAGCCGCTCGAGGAACTCGAACATGCGCTCGCGGCGCAGCGTGACCTTGACGCCGACCGGGTAATCCTCGCGAATCTTGAAGGTGGCGATCGACTTGCGCGCTTTGGTAACCACCGGTTTCTGACCGGCGATCGCCGTCATGTCGGCCACCGCATGCTCGATCACTTTGCGGTCGGTGGTGGCTTCGCCGACGCCCATGTTCAGCGTAACCTTGGTGATACGCGGCACCGACATCGGATTGCAGCCAAGCCGCTCCCGCAGCGTCGGCGCGATCTTCTTGTGGTAGTGGGTCTGGAGATTGGCTGCCATGACTTCGCGATCCGGTTAACGGTCCACCAATTCCTGGTTGGACTTGTAGTAACGCACCTTGCGGCGAACTTCTCCCTCGCCGACAAACTTGAAACCGACGCGATCGGGTCCGCCTGCACCCTTGTTTCTGGACGGATTCCACAGCGCGACGTTGGAGAACTGCAGCGGCATTTCCTTTTCGATAATCCCGCCGGCAACGCCGGCGTTTGGATTGCCCCGCTGATGCTTCTTGGCGAGATTCAGGCCTTCGACGACCACCCGATCGTCGGCCAGTACCTGGATTACGGTACCGTGCCGGCCTTTTTCCTTGCCGGTGATGACGACCACATCGTCGCCTTTTCGAATCTTGCGCATGACTAATCGATTCCGTTGCGTGTTCGCCGTTACAGAACTTCCGGAGCCAGCGAGATGATGCGCATGAATTTCTCGCGCAACTCGCGAGTGACCGGTCCGAAGATGCGGGTACCGATCGGCTCCAGCTTGTTGGTCAGCAGCACTGCCGCGTTGCTGTCGAATCTGATCAGCGATCCGTCCGGCCGCCGCACGCCTTTCTTGGTGCGTACCACAACCGCGTCATGCACCTCGCCCTTCTTGACTTTTCCGCGCGGGATCGCGTCCTTGACCGTGACCTTGATCAAGTCGCCGATGTTGGCGTAGCGGCGATGAGTGCTGCCGGCGACGCGGATCACCTGCACCAGTTTGGCGCCGCTGTTGTCGGCGGCCACCAGCATTGTTTCCTGCTGAATCATCGCCTCAAACCTCCGCCGGCGCATCGACGTCAGCGCGTTCGATGATCTCGACCAAGCGGAAGCGCTTGGTCGCCGACAGCGGGCGCGTCTCGACGATTGCCACCAAGTCGCCTTCGCGGCAGTCATTATTCTCGTCGTGCGCGTGCAGTCTGGTCGATTTGCGCATGTATTTTCCATACAGCGGGTGACGCACGCGGCGTTCGACCAGCACGGTGATCGTCTTGGCGGCTTTGTTGCTGATGACGCGGCCGACGACGCGGCGCTGGACCCGCGTATTTCCGGAAGACTGGTTGTTCATGACGCGCTCTGCTGCATACGAATCAGGGTCTTAAGACGCGCAATCTTCTTGCGCACGTCGCTGATCAGGCTGGTTTTCGCCAGCTGGCCGGTTGCGGCCTGCATGCGCAGCGAGAACTGCTCGCGCCGCAGCGCAGCCAGTTCTTCCTTCAGCTGCTGCTGACCTTTGCTCCGCAACGTCTGCAGATATTCAGAGGACTTCATGGCGCATCACATGATCGTGCGGTGGACAAAAGTGGTTTTGACCGGCAGCTTGGCCGCGGCCAGGCGCAATGCTTCGCGCGCCGCGGCCTCCGGCACGCCCTCCAGCTCGTAGAGCATTTTGCCGGGTTGAATCTTCGCCACCCAGTACTCGACGTTACCTTTGCCGGAACCCATGCGGACTTCCAGCGGCTTCTTAGTAACCGGCACATCCGGGAAAATGCGAATCCACATCTTGCCGCCGCGCTTGACATACCGAGTGATGCAGCGGCGCGCCGCTTCGATCTGACGTGCGGTGATGTGTCCGCGCTCAACTGACTTGAGCCCATACTCGCCGAAACTGACCTGGTTACCGGTGAAAGCCAGACCCCGGTTGCGACCCTTCTGCTGTTTGCGAAACTTGGTCCGCTTGGGCTGCATCATGACGACATTCTCCTGACTCGTTGCACCGCCAACCCTCAGGCGGCAGCGGCCTCGGCAGCTTCTTCCTTCCTGGTGGCGTGGCGGTCGGCTTCGAACACTTCGCCATTGAACACCCAGACCTTGACGCCGATCACTCCGTAGGTGGTCTTGGCCTCAGACTGCGCAAAATCGATGAACGCGCGCAAGGTATGCAGCGGCACCCGGCCTTCGCGATACCATTCGCTGCGGGCGATTTCAGCGCCGTTCAGGCGGCCACCGACCTGTATTTTGATGCCGGCCGCGCCTTGCCGCATCGCGTTTTGCACCGCGCGCTTCATCGCACGGCGGAACATGATCCGGCGCTCCAGCTGCTGGGCGACGCTGTCGGCGATCAATTTCGCGTCGACCTCCGGTTTGCGGATTTCCTCGACCGAGATATGCACCGCGTCGGGCTTGAGCGCCATGATCCGCGCCACCTGCAGGCGCAGTTTCTCGATTTCCTCGCCCTTCTTGCCGATGACGATGCCCGGGCGTGCGGTGTGGATGGTCACCCGCGCGCTCTTGGACGGACGATCGATCTGCACCCGCGAACCCGACGCCTGCGCCAATTTCTTGAGCAGAAAGTCGCGTACCGCGATGTCGCGGTTCAGATTCTCGCCGTAAGCGGCGCGCTCGGCATACCAATTCGACGTCCACTGCGTGGTCACGCCGAGCCGGAAGCCGTACGGATTGACTTTGTGGCCCATAAATCTCGTCCTTACTCGTCGGCTACGCGGATGGTGATATGGCTGGTGCGCTTGAGAATACGATCAGCTCGGCCTTTGGCGCGCGGGCTCATGCGCTTCATCACCGGCCCCTGATCGACCATGATCGCGGCCACGCGCAACTCGTCGACGTCGGCGCCGTCATTATTCTCCGCGTTGGCGATGGCGCTCTCCAACACCTTGCGAATGATGCCGGCGGCACGCTGACGCGAGAATTTCAACGCATCCAGCGCCTGGCCCACCGGCTTGCCGCGCACCTGGTCGGCCACCAGCCGCGCTTTCTGCGGTGACAGCCGTACGAACTTGAGAACCGCCTGGGTTTGCATGGTTCGATCCTCAAGCCGCTGCCGTCTTCTTGTCGCCGGTATGGCCCTTGAAGGTCCGCGTCGGCGCGAACTCGCCGAGCTTGTGCCCAACCATGTTCTCGGTGACGAACACCGGCACGTGCTGGCGGCCGTTGTGCACCTGTAGCGTCAATCCAATCATGTCCGGCACGATCATCGAGCGCCGCGACCAGGTCTTGACCGGCCGCTTGACACGGCTGCCCTGCAACTCGGCGACCTTCTTCGCCAAGTGATGGTCCACGAACGGACCTTTCTTGATGGAACGCGGCATTGACTACCTCACTTCTTGTGCCGGCTGCGGACAACAAATTTCTGCGTCCGCTTGTTTTTTCGGGTTTTGAGACCCTTGGCTTTCTGGCCCCAGGGTGAAACCGGATGCGGATTGCCTTGACCGGATTTGCCCTCACCGCCACCGTGCGGGTGATCTACCGGATTCATGACGACGCCGCGCACTGTCGGGCGAACCCCTTGCCAGCGCCTGGCGCCGGCTTTGCCGTAGCTGCGCAGATTGTGCTCGCCATTGCCGATTTCACCGATCGTCGCACGGCAGGTGACATGCACTTTGCGCATTTCGCCGGAACGCAGGCGCACGGTTGCATAATCGCCCTCACGCGCCACCAACTGCACGCCGGCCCCAGCCGAGCGCGCCAGCTGCCCGCCCTTGCCAGGCCGCAACTCGATGCAGTGCACGGTCGAACCGATCGGCACGTTGGACAGGGGTAGCGCACTCCCCGGCCTGATCGGCGCGTCGCTGCCGGAAGCCACTGCATCGCCTGCGGTAAGGCCCTTGGGCGCCAGGATGTAGCGATATTCGCCGTCGGCGTATTTCAGCAGCGCGATGTGTGCGCTGCGGTTCGGATCGTATTCAATGCGCTCGACTTGCGCCGGAATGCCGTCTTTGTTGCGCTTGAAATCGATCAGCCGATAGTGGCGCTTGTGCCCACCGCCTTGGTGGCGGGTGGTGATGTGTCCGTGATTGTTGCGCCCGCCGGTCGATGACTTCTTCTCGACCAGCGATGCATGCGGCCGGCCCTTGTACAGATCCGGCGACACCACACGAACCACGTGTCGACGGCCCGGCGACGTCGGTTTCATTTTCTGCAATGGCATGAGGTCTTCTCCGCTGCGTCAGTTGGCGCCGGGCGCCAGCACGTCGATCTGCTGACCGGAAGCCAGGGTCACGTAGGCCTTCTTCCAATCCGAGCGCCGCCCCTCAAAACGACCAAAGCGCTTTTGCTTGCCGTGGACGTTCAGCGTGCGCACCGCTTCGACCTTGACCTTGAAAAGCTTTTCGACCGCGGCCTTGATCTCCGGCTTACGCGCGTCGCGCAGCACCCGAAACACCGCCTGATTGGCTCTCTCGGAAACCCGCGTGCTCTTCTCCGAAACAACCGGACCGAGGATGATCTGATGCAGGCGCTCGCCGCCAATGACAATCTTGCTCATGACAACCAGGCCTCCAACTTACGCACCGCCGGCGCGGTCATCAGCACTTTCCGGAACGACAGCAGCGTCACCGGGTTCAACGCCTCGACATCACAGACGCCGACCGCCGCCAGGTTGCGTGCCGCAAGATACATATTCGGCTCCACCTGGTCGGTCACCAGCAAAACGTCGCTGACACCGAAACGCTCGAGCTGACCCAGCAGTGCCTTGCACTTCGGCTGTTCGACCGCGAACCGCTCGGCAACGAGCAGGTCGCCTCGACGCACCAGCTCGGCGACGATCGAGCGCATCGCACCGCGATACATCTTGCGATTGACTTTCTGGCTGAAATCGCGCGGCTTGGCCGCGTGGGTCACTCCGCCACCGCGCCACAACGGGCTCCTGATCGATCCGGCGCGTGCACGGCCAGTGCCTTTCTGACGCCACGGCTTTTTGCCGCCACCGCGAACCTCGCCCTTGGTTTTCTGCGCCTTGGTCCCGGCGCGGCCACCGGCAAGGTAGGCGGTTACCACCTGGTGGATCAGCGGCTCGTTATAAACAGCTTCGAACACGGCATCGGCGACTTCAATCGTCTGCTGGGACTGATGCAGTTGCAGTTGCATGGCTTTTCTACCTGACCGTCGGGCGCACGACCACGTCGGCGCCCTTGTGACCCGGAACTGCGCCTTTGATCAGCAGCAGATTGCGCTCGACATCGACCCGCACCAGATCCAGGTTAAGCACGGTAACGCGCTCGGCGCCGAGATGGCCGGCCATCTTCATGCCTTTCCAGACCTTGCCCGGGCTCTGGCGCTGACCGATCGAGCCCGGCATCCGGTGCGACAGCGAATTGCCGTGGCTGGCGCGGCCGCCGGCAAAATTCCAGCGTTTCTGCCAGCCGGCGAATCCCTTGCCGATACTGATACCGGTGACATCGACCGCGGCGACATCCTTAAACCGATCGACGCCGATATCGCCGCCGACCGCCAAATCCGCGCCTTCGCTTTGGTCGAGCCGCAACTCGACCAGGCGGCGGCCGGCGGAAAGCCCGGCTTTCCTGAAATGACCGGCCAGCGGCTTATTGACGCGGCTCGGCTTGACTTCGCCGACAGCCACCTGTACCGCGCGGTAACCCTCGGTCTGTTCGTTCCTGACCTGAGCGATGCGGTTGGGCGTGCACTCGATCACCGTGACCGGCACCGATTCGCCCGACTCGGTGAACACCCGGGTCATACCCAGCTTGCGACCGACAATGGCGATACTCATGATGCGCTCCTGTCGGCTCAGTTGACCCGGATCTGCACTTCCACGCCGGCCGGCAGGTCGAGCTTGGAAAGTGCATCCACGGTTTTTTCAGTGGGATCGACAATCTGCATCAGCCGTTTGTGGGTGCGGATTTCGTACTGGTCGCGCGCGTCTTTGTCGGCGTGCGGCGATACCAGCACCGTGAAACGCTCCTTGCGGGTCGGCAGCGGAATCGGTCCGCGGACGACGGCACCGGTGCGCTTGGCGGTCTCGACGATTTCCCGCGCCGATTTGTCGATCAGCCGGTGGTCGAACGCTTTCAGGCGAATACGAATGGATTGGCTGGTCGCGGCCATGTTCTCACTCGGGTCTTAAAGAACGAGGTGAAGCGAAAGGGTGCGGATTATAGTCGCGCCCTCGCACCGCTCGCAAGACCCGCCGGCGGATTTCACCGCCGGCGGGAAGCAGAAACTTACTGCAGAATCTTTGTCACGACACCGGCGCCGACGGTCTTGCCGCCCTCGCGGATGGCAAAGCGCAAGCCCTCTTCCATCGCGATCGGATTGATCAGCTCCACCGTCACGTTAACGTTGTCGCCCGGCATCACCATCTCCGCGCCCT
>JAGWMX010000075.1 GCA_028871525.1 Gammaproteobacteria bacterium | reverse complement strand
TGCGCGTTGTAGTAGCCGGTGTGGTCGCCGAACGGGCCTTCCAGCGCGGTGTCGCCGGGATGGATGAAACCTTCCAGCAGAATTTCCGCACCGGCCGGCGCGTCCAGCCCGGTCAGCTCGCTGGGCCACACGTGGGTGCGCTGCCCGCGCAGCAGGCCGGCGAACTCGTATTCGGACAGCGTGTCCGGCACCGGCGCCACCGCGGCCAGCATGGTGGCCGGATCGGCACGAACACCTCGTTCAGCGCCATCGCCAGCACCGACGGTTCGTCGTGCGGGGCGCGGCCCATATAGCTGCCGTGATAGATCGCGTCGCGGCGCAGGCGCATGCGCTCGATGGTCAGTACCGGGAAGTGATCCTGCGCGTTGTAGTAGCCGGTGTGGTCGCCGAACGGCCCTTCCAGCGCGGTGTCGCCGGGATGGATGAAACCCTCCAGCAGAATCTCCGCGCCGGCCGGCGCATCCAGCCCGGTCAGCTCGCTCGGCCACACGCGCGTGCGCTGGCCGCGCAGCAGGCCGGCGAATTCGTATTCGGACAGCGTGTCCGGCACCGGCGCCACCGCGGCCAGCATGGTGGCCGGGTCGGCGCCGATCGCCACCAGCACGGGGAAGGGTTTTTCCGGATGCGCGGCTTTCCAGTCGGCGTAGTCCAGCGCGCCGCCACGATGCGGCAGCCAGCGCATGATCACCCGGTTCGGGCCGATCACCTGCTGGCGGTAGATCGCCACGTTCTGCCGCGGCTTCTGTGTGCCGCGGGTGATCACCAGGCCGAAAGTGATCAGCTTGCCGGCATCGCCGGGCCAGCAACGCTGGATCGGCAGGCGCGCCAGGTCGATCTCGCTGCCGCGCAGCGTCTCGTATTCGAACGCCGCCTCGCGCACACGGCGTGGCGCCACATGCGCCAGCTGCGCCAGCTCCGGCCAGGTGGCCAGCGCATCGCGCAGGCTGGACGGCCAGCGCGGCTCCTTGATCGCGGCAAGCAGCCGGCCCAGTTCGCGCAAGGAAGCCAGCGGCCGGCCGGCCAGCGCCGCCTCGATGCGCCGACGATGGCCGAACAGGTTGCCGAGCAACGGCTGCATGGAATCCTTGGGCCGCTCGAACAGCAATGCAGGCCCTTCGGCACGCTGGGCACGCAGGCAAAACGCGGTGCTCTCCAGGTCGGGATCGACCGTTTCGCCGACGCGGCACAGATCGCCGTGAGCTTCCAGCGTGGCGATGAATTCACGCAGATCCTGGTCGCTCACGGGAAACGGCGCCGTCAGGCAACGGCCGATGCGCGCGGAACCGGCAACAGCCCGCGCACGCGCCGCTCCAGGAATTCGAAATAACGGTCGATGTAGCTGATGCCGTTCTCGGCGTCGATCAGGAACGGATTCATCAGCGTGTGGCGCAGAATCAGCAGCCGGTCCGCCTGCTCGTGGTCGTTTCCAAGCGTGGCCGGATCCAGGCCGAGTTCGTTCAGCACCCGGCCCGTGTCGTTCTCCCCAAGTACCTCCGGCCGCAGCGTGGTCACCGAACCGAAGAACTCGTGCATCTGCAGCGGCGTTGACGAGTCGCAGCGCAATTCATCGTGCAGGCGGCCGACAAAGACATTCATCGCCGCCACGTCCCGGTTGCCGGCCGGGTTGAGCGCCAGGCATACCAGATTGCTGTCGGGCGCAAACGGAACACAGACGCGCAGCAGCGACGCCATCTCCACGGCGAAACGCTCGCTGCGCGCGGCGAATGCCTCCGCCGAGCGGATGGTCTCGCCCACCAGACGGCCGAAATGCGTGTGATCCAGCGGCAGCACGCGGTGGGTGACGTAGACCGCGGCGGCGGCGGCGCCCGATTTTGACCCTTCGGGGATGTAGCGGCCGAGATTGCGGAAACGGGAGAAGTAGTCGTCACCGCCTTCGCCGCCGAAGATATAGTCGGCGTCCTCGGCCAGCAAGGCCATCACGCGATGGTCGCGGCAGACATAGGCGCCGGTGCCATAAGGCAGGTAGCCCAGCTTGTGCGGGTCCACGGTGACCGAGTCGCTGCGACCGAGCGCAGCCACCGCCGCGTAGGTGCCGTCGCTCGGAAACACGTTGAACTCGCTGCGCATGCCGGCGATGGTGCGCAAGCGGCCATCCGGCTCGCGGAACAGCGAGGCCAGATAACCGCCCCATGCCGCGTCCACGTGCACCGAGAAACCATAGCCGGCGTCTGCATGGCGCTCGCGCGCGGCCACCACTTCGTGGATCGGATCGATGGTGCCGAACTCGGTGGTGCCGAGCACGGCCACCGCCAGCAGTACCGGGCGCTGCGATGCTCGCAACTGCTGCAGCGTCGTCTGCAGCGCCTGCAGATCCAGGCGCATGCCGCGCTCGGGAACCAGGACCAGTTGTTCACGGCCCAGGCCGAGCAGCTTCATGCCCTTGCTCCACGAATAATGCGCGGTGACCGGCGCGACAACGACCGGCGTCGAGAGCTGCGGATGCCGGGTAAAGAACGCGGCGAGACCGAGCTGCTCGATGCGTTCGGCCTGCAGCCGTTTGCGCCAGCGGGCGCGCTTGGCCGGTGCGAGCGCGGCCAGCCAACGCTGCCAGGCATCGACCAGCCCGAGCCCGGCACGCGGCGCAAGATTGAAGGCGCTCCAGTCATCGGCGGGGACGTCGACACCCGGCGGAGCGGCCGCGCGCAGCGCCACCGGGAACGATTTCAGCGCCAGCGCGACGCGCAAAGCCTGGTAATTGGCCAGCGTGCCGCCGGAGGTCAGGTGACCGAACGCGCAATCCGGCTGCGCGGGATCGGCTGGATAGCCCAGCATCCCCGCCAACTGCAACCCGGCTTTGATCTCGAGATCGATCGTGATCGGCGCGGCTTCCTCGCTGACGTTGTTCGGGTTGTAGGGCAGCGTCAATATCTGCGCCGCCAGTCCCGGCAGCAGCAGATCGGACACCATGTGCCCCATGTAACGCGGGCTATGAAAAGGGACCGAGCGCTTCAGCGCCGCCGACAACGTGTGCAGCTCGCGGCGCAGACGCGCTTCGAACTCGAGGAACTGCGGCTGTTGCGCGGCGCGCGTCGGAATCGCCGGCGGATCCTCCGGGTGCACGTTGCGGCGCCAGTAGACGTGATCGCGCAGAAACTCCACCACCAGGCGCTCCAGCAACGAATCGTTCTCGCCGTAGGGGCCGAGGAAGCAGGGGTACAGGCTCGGATCGGTCATGCTCGCGCCGCCGTGGCCGCGCCGGCGCGGCGTCTACCGCGGCCAGCGAGCAAAAACCAGCGAGGCATTGGTGCCTCCGAATCCGAAGCTGTTGGACATTGCGCTGCCCAGCGGCCGCAGCAGGGTTTCGCGCACGATCGGCAGGCCCTCGGCGCGCGGATCGATCCGTTCGATGTTGATCGACGGGGCGACGAACCCATGCTCCAGCATCAGCAGGCAGTAGATCGCCTCCTGTACGCCGGTGGCGCCGAGCGAATGGCCGCTCAGCGACTTGGTCGAGCTGATCAAGGGCGGTTCGGAGCCGAACACTTCGCGGATCGCCTCGAGTTCGGCGGCGTCCCCGACCGGCGTCGAAGTGCCGTGGGCGTTGATATAGTCGACCCGTTGCGCGGCGCCGCTCAACGCCGCCTTCATGCAGCGCACCGCGCCTTCACCGGACGGCGCCACCATGTCGTAGCCGTCCGAGTTGGCGCCGTAGCCGACCAGTTCGGCGT
Organism: Gammaproteobacteria bacterium; assembly: GCA_028871525.1. GTDB lineage: Bacteria > Pseudomonadota > Gammaproteobacteria > Nevskiales > Nevskiaceae > SCRT01. The sequence goes on along the minus strand of JAGWMX010000075.1, from coordinate 10,700 downwards.
AAATCCGCGCACCGCGCGCGCGCGCGCGTTCGAGTTCCTCCAGCACCAGCATGCCGCCGCCGCCGGCGATGACGAAACCGTCGCGATCCGCATCGAAAGCGCGGGAGGCTTTATCCGGCGCTTCATTGTATTTGCTCGACAGCGCACCCATGGCGTCGAACAGCATCGACAGTTGCCAGCTTTCCTCCTCGCCGCCGCCGGCGAACACCAGATCCTGCTCGTTCCAACGGATCAATTGCGCGGCGTGGCCGATGCAGTGCGCGCTGGTGGCGCAGGCGGAGGTGATCGAGTAATTCACGCCCTTGATCTCGAACGGCGTCGCCAGACAAGCCGACACGGTACTGCCCATCGCCCGCGGCACCATGAACGGCCCGACCCGCTTGATGCCCTTGGCGCGCAGCAGATCGGCCGCGTCGACCTGGTTGGCGCTGGACGCACCGCCCGAGCCGGCGACCAGCCCGGCGCGAGGGCTGGAGATCTGTTCGGGGCGCAATCCGGCGTCGGCGATGGCCTGCCGCATCGACAGGTAGGCGTAGGCGGCGGCATCGCCCATGAAGCGGCGCACGCGGCGGTCGATCAGCGCATCGAGATCGATGTCGGGCCGGCCGCTGATGCGGCTGCGCATGCCCATTTCCGCGTACCGCGCATTGAAGCGGATGCCCGAACGGCCCTGCTGCAAGCTCGCCGTAACTTCGTCCACGGAATTGCCGAGACAGGAAACGATGCCCCTGCCGGTGACGACGACCCGACGCTTCTCGACCATGGTCAGAACCCGTCGGTGGAGGTGAACAGCCCGACCTTGAGATCGGCGGCGGTAAAAATCTCACGGCCGTCGACGGCAACGCTGCCATCGGCAATACCCAACACCAGCTTGCGCTCGATGACGCGCTTGAGCTGCAGCCGGTACTCGACCAGCCGCGCCTGCGGCAGCACTTGACCGAAGAACTTCACCTCGCCGCAACCCAGCGCGCGACCGCGACCCGGATTGCCACGCCAGGCCAGCGTGAACCCGAGCAATTGCCATAGCGCATCCAGACCGAGGCAGCCGGGCATCACCGGATCGCTCTCGAAATGGCAGCCGAAAAACCACAGTCCGGGATGCACGTCCATTGCGGCGACGACCTCGCCTTTGCCGTACTGTCCACCCTGATCGGCGATGCGTGTAATCCGATCCACCATCAGCATGTTGGGCAACGGCAGCCGGGCATTGCCGGGTCCGAACAGTTCGCCGTGCGCGCAGGCCAGCAGATCCGCGCGCTGGTAAGCGTTCTTGCGGCCTTCACTCGCCTGCCGCGGTACCTCGGCGGCGCTGCCAGAAATTGGATTCATCGGTGACGTGCTCCGGCCAAGCGGCTCAGTGATCTAACCATGATCCAGCCATGATCTAGCCATGGTCCCTGCAAGCGGCCATTCCGCCGTCTGATTGCTCAAGGCCAAGCTTGCAGCAAGGCGGCGTCGGCTTCAAACATCGACCTGCCGTTTCCGCCTGAGCCACGCGCCGGCTGCGGTACATTTCATGGCCAAACGGAGAGCGGCCCGAGCTCCGGCACCGTCGTCATACCACCCGCGAATAACGCGGCGGCGCCGAAACCGCCGCAGGCGCGGCAGGCTGGCTGAGATAGGCGTCAAAAACCATCGCCACCGCGCGCAGCAGATAGCGGCCGGCGGCAGTGACCTGTATCCGGTCCGCTTCCAGCGTGACCAGTCCGTCAGCGGCCAGCGTCTGCAGGGCCGCCACTTCCCGGCTGAAATGAGCGGCGAAATCGATCGCGTGACGCGCCTCGACGTCGGAGAACCGCAGTTGACCCCGGCACATCAACGCGGCGATGACATCGCGCCGCAGCAGATCTTCGGCCGAAAGGCGAAGCCCGCGCCGGATCGCCAGGCCGTCGGCGTCGATGGCGGCGCAATAGTCCGTAAGCGATCGTGCGTTCTGCGCATAGGACTCGCCGATGCGGCCGATCGCGCTCATCCCGAAACCGATCAGGTCGGTATCGCCATGCGTCGAGTAGCCCTGGAAATTGCGCTGCAGATCCCCACGCTCCGCTGCCTTGACCAGTTCGTCGCCGGGAAGCGCGAAATGGTCCATGCCGATGTAAACGTAGCCGGCGCCGGTCAATCGCCGGACCGTAAGCTGCAGCAGCGCGAGCTTTTCCTCCGGGCTCGGTAACTGGTCGGTCCGAATCCGGCGCTGCGGCTTGAAGCGCTGCGGCAGGTGCGCGTAGCTGTAGGCGGCGATGCGATCGGGCCGGGCAGCCAGCAACAGATCGAGCGTCCGCTCGAACGAGGCCTCGGTTTGCAGCGGCAGGCCATAGATCAGATCGACCGATATCGACTTGAAATCGCCGCGCTTGGCGGCGTCGATCAGTTGCATCGTCTGCGCCGCGGGTTGCACTCGGTTGACTGCGGCCTGTACCGCCGGGTCGAAATCCTGCACGCCCAGGCTGACCCGGTTGAAACCGATATCCGGCAACTGCGACAACGTTCGCGTGGTCACGGTACGCGGGTCGATCTCGATCGAGAATTCACGCTCCGGCGTGGAGCTGAGCGCGAAATGACGGCCCAGATGCCCCATCAGATCAGCCAGCTGACCGGCGCTGAGAAAAGTCGGCGTGCCGCCGCCCAGATGCAATTGCTCGACCACCCGACTACGGGGAAACAGCATGCTCTGGCGTTCGATCTCCCGGTACAAACGCTCGAGATAAGTCTCGGCCAAAGGCATCTGCCGGGTAATCACCTTGGTGCAGCCGCAGAAGAAGCACGGACTGGCGCAAAACGGGATGTGAACGTACAGCGACAGCGGATCGCGGCCGGCGCCGGCATTGCACCGGGCGGCCGCCGCCCGATAATCCGCCTCGCCAAAGCGCGGATCAAACTCCAGCGCAGTCGGATAAGAGGTGTAGCGCGGCCCTGGCCGGTCATAGCGCCGCAGCAAGTCGGTTTCCGGGAACGTCGCAGCCGCCGGAACAGTGGCGGGCGGCAATGGAATGGCATCGGCCACGGGCATCCGCATCGGTCCCGGTCTCCTTGAGATTTCCCGAACCGCTACCTTAGGTCGCAGACGCGGCCGGCGCCTTGATCCAGATCAACGCCCCGGCAGATCCCCACCCCCGCCTGGTCGGCGCCACCGTCGCCGCTGCCGGCGTCAACCGAGCGTGTCCGCATCGAGCCGGTGCATCAATGCGGCAAAGCGGCGCTTCGCCGGCCGTTCGCGCAGAGGATCCACGCCGGCTCCGGCTGCAATCGAGATCGCTTCCCAGTCGTCCGCCGTGAAAATCTTGCCGACCGCCGGGAACAGCTCGCTTTCTTCCCAGTCCATGTGCTCGCGGTAGGCTTGCAGCAGGTTGCGTCCGCGTTCGCACAATGGTTTGCGCGGCGCGATCGTATCGTCGCGCACCGCCGCAAAGATCTGGCTCACTTCAAGGGTCAAATCCTCCAGTTCCCGATGGCGTTGGTCGAGGTCAGCCGCCTTTCCCGCAGCCGCCGCGTCCCTGCGCCTGAGGCGCTCGAGCATCCGATCTTCCAGCGGGTGATGTACGGCGCCGAGATATTCGGACAGCAGGTCGAGCGCACCCGCCAGCACGTCGTAATCCGCCGGCCGGCCTTTCCCGAACGCCGCCAACTCCCGCTCGAACAGGTCGAATATCCGCCGCATCCGCAGGTGATCGTCGAGCAGCAGCTTGAGTATCCGGTCCATGTCAGCCATTGACTCATTTCCGCCTGGTTGACCCAACCTACCCTACCGGCGAGGGTCGGCGCCACTTTTCCGGCGCAGCGGCAGCTACATCGAGATCGAGCCCTTGCGAAACTCGCTGCGCTGGATCAGGGCATTGATCAGCACCGGCATGCCTTGCGCAGCCGACGCCCGCGCCGCACTCAAAGCCGGGGCGATTTCTGCCGGCTGCCGAATCGTCATCCCACGGCCGCCAAGCGCCTGTGCCGCCAGATGGTAGTCGCTGTAACGCAGCGCGCAACCGACATCGTCACGCAGGAATTCCACCTGTTCGCGCGCGATCTGGCTCCAGCACGCGTCGTTGCCCACGACGCCGACAATGCCGACGCCATGACGTTTGAAGGTATCGAACTCGGCCAGACCGTAGCCGAAGGCGCCGTCGCCGAACAGCGCCCAGACTTCGTCCTGCGGCCGGCACAGTTTGGCGCCGAGCGCGAAACCGGCCCCGACCCCCAGCGTGCCATAGACGCCGGGGTCCAGCCACGACAACGGCCCGCGCGGCCAAATGATGTAGGAGGCCGTGGCGATAAAGTCGCCGCCGTCAGCGACGATCACCGCGTTGTCCGGCAGCCTCGCCTCGATCTCCCGGCACAGCGCGAGCGGGTTGATGCGTTCGGCGGGCTGCGCAGCCTGCTCGTCGATCTCGTCTTCGCGCCCGCGCTCGGATAGCGCCAGCGTCTCCCGCCACGGGCGCAGATCCGCAGCGGAAAAACGCCGCGCCAGCGCGCATAAAAAACGTGCCGGATCCGCCTCCGCCGCGATCTGTGGACGGCGGTTCAGGCGCAAATCGCGGCGGCTGCGATTGACCGAAATCAGACATGTGTCTTTGCCGATATGGGCGCCGTAGTCGAGCCGGAAATCACAAGTCACGCCGGCGAGCACGACGACGTCGGCCTGACGTAGCGCCTGCCGGCGCCGGTGGCGCAACTGCAGCGAATGCCGCGGCCCCAGCAAACCGCGCGCCATGCCCGAGAGGTAAACCGGGACAGCGAGCCGGTCGGCCGCCGCACGCAATGTTTCGACCTGTTCGACGTCCAGCAGCGCCTGGCTGCCGATCAGCAGCAGCGGCCGCTGCGCCTGCGCCAGGCGCGCGGCCGCCCGGTCCGCCGCCGCAGCCGATGGCTCGGCGGCGATCGGCGCCGGTCTTGGTGGCGGCAAAACCCCGGCGTCCGCAAACTGGCGATCGAGATGGAAACGCAGGTAGCTGGCGATGGCGCGCTCGCCGATTCCAGCCCCGGGTCGCGGCGTACTGCGGGCGGCATACCACTGGCGTACCACCGTTTCGTCGTAGAGCAGATCCGCCGGACACTCGACGAACACCGGCCCGGGCACGCCTTGCTGCGCTGTCCACAAGGCGTTCTCCAGCAGCTCCGGCAACTGGCGCAGCCGCCGTGCCCGCGCCGCCCATTTCACCGAAGAGCGGATCAGGGCCAGCTGGTCGATATCCTGCAGTGCGCCGCGGTTTTTGAGCACCGTGGCAGTGGCGCCGCCCAGCACCACCAGCGGCGATTGCGCCAGGCGAGCGTTGACGATGGCGGTGACGCTGTTGGTCACTCCCGGACCGGCGGTGACGACCGCGATTCCGGGTATTCCCGTCAGCCGCGCCACCGCGTCGGCGGCAAAAACCGCGGTGGCTTCGTTGCGCACGTCGACGACGCGGATGCCCGCGCGCTTGCAGCCGACCAGGATCGGTGAAATGTGGCCGCCGCAAAGCGCAAACAAAAAGCGCACGCCACGTCGCTGCAAAACCGCGGCGATACACTGCCCGCCATTCACGCGCGATCTCCCGCCGTCAGATCGGCCGCGTGCCGGGGGAAACGGATCGGCGGCCGCACACCGTCCTCAGGCACATTTCGAGTAGCCGCAGTCGAGACAGGTCGGGCAGCCGTCCTTCATCACCATGTCGCCGCGACAGTCGCGGTCGGGGCAGACGTCCACCACCGGCTGGCCGCCGCGCAACCGCGCGCGCGCAGCGGATTCCGACGCCTCCAGCGCGTGCGGATTGTCCACCGGCAGACTTTCGCGGTAGGCCTTCAGCCTTGCGTAGCGCCCAGCGAGTTCTTCCACCGCGCCCTCGTTGCCGTGCTCGTCCAGAAAGCCGCGCCGGTGGAGCGCCTGCTGCAGCGCCCAGGCGATGGCGGCAACTTCCGAATCGTGCACCATGCCCTTGCCGTTGCGGTTCTTGCCGAACCAGATCGGGCCACGATCCCAGGACACTTGGCGCAGATCGGCGAGCGCTTTGGCGATGAAGCCGCCGCGCGCGGCCAGCGACAGCGCCCGCATGGTCGCCGACACCCACTGATGCTCGGCCGAGGTCTGGCCGGCCGGCACGAAGAATTCCAGCGGCCGCTCGATGCAGACTTCGCGGCCGCCCGCCCGCCCGCAGACCACGCCGAAGCCGATCACGAAGTAGACCGTCTTCGGTCCCGAAGCGGTCGGCAAAACGATCTTGGTCGTCACCGACTCCCAGCTGCCTTCTTCGCGGCGGTCGATGCGCACGCGCCGCGGGTCGATGTCCTCGCCCTCCGCGGCCGCACCCCGCTTGCGCACGGACCAGCCGACGATACGCTGGTCGATGCGTACGACTTTGGGTGTGGCGGTTTTGGATGTGGTCCTGGCCATCACAGCCTCCCGTAAAACCCTTCTTTGAAGGCATCGTACAGATTGGCGGCGGTATACCGCTGGCCTTCATATTCGACCATCGCGTTGCCGGCGAGCTGGACGCTGCGACCGTCGGCCAACCGGAATTCGTAGATCGTGTCCGCCAGATCGCGGTCGCTGACCAGCACGCCCTGGTGCGCCTCGGGATTGAAGCGAAACGTGGTGCAGCCCTTTAGGCCCTGGTCGATCGCGTACAGGTAGAGATTCTGGAAATCCTCGAAACCGATGTCCGTGGGTACATTGATCGTTTTCGAGATGGACGAATCGATCCAGCGCTGCGCCGCCGCCTGCACGTCGATGTGCCCGCGCGGATCGGTGCCGGTGGCGGTGCCGTTGAAGGTCGGCGGCAGTTTCTCGGGATCCACGCCGGCATCGACCGCCCGGCGGTAAACCAGCAGCTCGAAGGATTCCATGCGTACCGCGCGCTTGGCCTTCTCGCCCGGCACGATCATGTTGCGCGTGTAGGCGTGCGCGAACGACGGCTCGATGCCGTTCGACGCGTTGTTGCCGACCGCAGCCGCCATCGTGCCGGTCGGCGCGATCGAGGTCGCGTGGGTGTAGCGCGCGCCGACGTCGGCAAGCGCCCGGGTCAGTTCCGCGTCGAGCGAGGCGATGCGCTGCATGTATCGCGAATAACGGGCGTGCAGCACGCGGCCCGGCAGCTTGGCGCCGGCCTTGACGCCGTCGGCGGCGAGTTCCGGCCGCAGCGCCAGCAGCGCCGGCGTGATTTCAAAATCTTCGGTCAGAATCGGCGCCGGACCTTTTTCGCGCGCCAGCTCCAGCGCCGCGCGCCAGGACTCCAGTGCCAGCATCTTGGTGACTTCCTCGGTGAACGCCACCGATACCGGCGCGCCGTAGCGCAGTCCCAGCATGGTCAGCGCCGAACCGAGCCCGAAGTAGCCCATGCCGTGGCGGCGCTTGCGCAGGATCTCGGTCTGCTGCTGCGGCAGCGGCAGGGCGTTGATCTCGACCACGTTGTCGAGCATGCGTGAGAACGTCCGCACCACTTCACGAAAGGTTTCGAAGTCGAACGCAGCTTCGGCGGAGAACGGCCGGCGCACCAACGACGCGAGGTTCACTGAGCCCAGAAGGCAAGCGCCGTGCTGCGGCAGCGGCTGTTCGCCGCAGTTGTGCACGTACAGGCCATTGGCATCGAACGCATGGGCACCGGGGATCTGCACGTCGTAGACCATCTCTTCGCCATCGGGGCTCACCGATTCCACGGTGGCGACGAAACGCTCGGCGTTGAGTGTGCGCCGGTAATTTGCCAACGCGGAATCGAGCCGTGCCGCCTTGTCCCGGTCGGCAAAGCCGATGCACTCGCGAAAGACGATGAGGTTGCTGCCTGTAATCACAACCTCGTGCTGGGAACGGACTGGATAGGAGACCCGACCGCCCCGTCCGTCCGGAAGCCCGCGCAATCCGGCGGCGCGCCGTTCCGGATCGATCGTGGATGCGACGCCCAGACGCAACAACATGCGCTGCACCGCTTGCAGCAACGGCAGATCCGACTGCGCCAAGCGCACCGATACTCCTTTGGCCTGCGTGCCCTGCACCGAGCCATCGGTGTCAAACAGCCCGCGCAGGAAGCCACGATAGAACGCGCTGGAGTCCCGCTCGATTTCCGGCGTCACAGTCATGTTGGCGGGCGCGAGCCCGTATTCATGGGCCAGCCGCGTCAACGCGGCTAGCGACAGGCGATACTCGTTGCGACCGGCGATCGGCCTCCAGCCGCGGAAGTCCGCCCGCCGCGGCAGCCGCTGCGTGCAACGCAAGGCCTCGGCCATCACGCCTTCAGCGCCGGTGGCCGTATGCGCTCCGACGACGGCACGCGGCATCCATACCGACAGCGCCGCCTCGTCTCGCTTCAGGGTTCCGTCCCCGATCAGCAGGCCGAGCAGATAACCTTCCTCGTAACCGCCGGTGCCGGCCCACTCGCAGGCTATGCAGTGGTCGTGCAGCACCACCAGATCGCCCGGTTTCAAAGATCCGGCTTCGGTCCATTCGGTTTCGCGCGTCCAGCGCGTCAGCCGGCGCACGCGCAGCACACGATGATCGGCGGTCAGGCGCAGCGCATGTCCTTCGCGCGTGCTGAGTCGCACGACCGGACGTACACCGGTTTGGAAAAAACCTTGCGCCGTGGTGACAACGCTGCGGCCGTCCACTTGCAGCGTCAGCGGCCGACCCAACAATTCCCGAACCTGGCGGGCACCTTCCGCGGTCTGCACCCAAGCGTTCCCGGTTACGCACGGGTTGGTCGCCCGAATCTCCTCGCAAAACCACAGCGGATTCATCCGGTTGATTTCGTCAATCAGGATGAAGCCGGGATCGGAATAGTCGTAGGTGCCGTGCATCACCAGCGCCCACAGTTCGCGTGCGCGCACGGTCCGGTAGACCTTGCAGGCGATCTCGCCGCGTTCGTTTACGGTGTAGCGCGAATCGGCCAGCGGCCAGCGCCGCCAGACGATTTCGGTGCCTTCGAGTTCGCCCGGAAATACCGGGAAGACCAGTGGCCACGGCGCATCGTTCTTCACCGCCTGCACGAACTCGTCGCTGATCAGGCAGGATAGGTTGAAGGCGCGCAGGCGGCCGGCCTCGCGCTTGGCCACGATGAAAGTCTCGACGTCGGGATGCGATACCTCGAGGCAGCCCATCTGCGCGCCGCGCCGCCCGCCGGCGGATGAGATCGTCTTGCAGGCGGCATCGAACACATCCATGAACGGCAGCGGACCGCTGGTGATGGCGCCGGCGCCCTGCACCCAGGCGCCACGCGGACGCAAGGTGCTGAAATCGTAGCCGATGCCGCAGCCGGCCTTGAGCGTCAGCGCCGCTTCCGCCAACGCCTCCATGATGCCGCGCATCGAATCCTCGATCGTGCGCGAGACCGTGCAGTTGATGGTCGAGACGTTGGGTTTGAGCGCCTCCGCACCGGCATTGGCCATGATGCGCCCGCCCGGAAACGCGTAATGCAGCGCGCGATAGAACGGCTCCTCCCAGCGACTCGGATTGGCTTCCGGGCGCGCCAGCGCCAGCGCCAGGCGGCGTCGCATGCCGTCGAGATCCTCGCCGGGCAGGAAATACTTGCTGGCGGCGATAAACGCCGAAGCATCCTGCAACGGCGGCAGCGAGATGATCGGTGTGTCGCGGGGTCGGTCCATGGCGAGCTGTCTTGCCTTCACCGGCACGAGTGCGGCGCGACCGACGCCGGTCGACTCGCTTCCGCCCGATGCCAACCACACGCGAACAGCCGCCGCGGCGCAGCCTGAAAACCGGCGGCACCGAGGCTTGTGTGTGCGTCACTGGCGTCCATCGCTTCCTCCGACAGGTTCCCGATCAAAACGCCAGGCCGCAGAAGCGCCCGGCGCGCCAGCCGGCGACCTTTCGTGCCAACGGCGGCCAAACTTGACCCAGCATACAACGCCCGGCGCTGGCGACGGTGCACCGCTACCCCACGATCCTCCGCTCGCCGGCACGGACTTGAAATCATTGCGCAAATAAGCATCCGCCGCCTTGCCCACTTGGCGCCTTGACCTGGATCAAGGCGCGTGGTGCTGTTCCCGGCTTCGCGCTCGCTGTTTAAACATGCCGTACCGCTTTAGATTGAGCAAGACCAAACTCGCGGTGCATCGCACAACATGAAACTGCCCCTTGGAGATCCGAAGATGATTGATCTGTATTACTGGACCACGCCAAACGGACACAAGATCACCATTTTTCTCGAAGAAACCGAAGTCGCCTACCGCTCATTCCGGTCAACATCAGTGCAGGCGACCAGTTCAAGCCGGAATTTCTGAAGATCTCGCCTAACAACCGGATCCCTGCGATCGTGGACACCGAACCGGCGAATGGCGGCGCACCGATCGGCATCTTCGAATCCGGAGCGATCCTGCAGTACCTCGCCGAAAAAACCGGCAAGTTCCTGCCCACCGACATTCCCGGCCGGTTCGAGGTGATGCAGTGGTTGTTCTGGCAGGTCTGCGGGCTCGGGCCGATGGCCGGGCAGAACCATCATTTCGTACAGTACGCACCGCAGCGCATCGACTATGCCATCGGGCGATACGTCGATGAGACGCATCGACTCTACGGGGTGCTGGACCAGCGTTTGGCTGACCGCAAATTCATCGCCGGAAAATATTCAATCGCTGACATGCCAGTTATATATGGACGCCTCCCGTTTGCCAAGATCGGTTTTGGTGTGTTGGGCGAGAATAGGCTGCAGTTCTATATCCGGCCTGTTTGTGCAGGGAATGCCTGCTGGCCCTGATGGAATCCGCTGACCCGCGCCTCATTCTCCTGGAGGACTCGA
>JAGWMX010000074.1 GCA_028871525.1 Gammaproteobacteria bacterium | reverse complement strand
ATTGACCACGCGCATTGCGTTCTGGTTGGCTTCGACCACGTCGTCCCACATGCCCAGTGCCATGAAGATGTGCGAGGTCATGTGCTGGGCGTGGCCGGCGTCGGGGGCGATGCTCGATAAGGCGCGCGCCGCTTCCAGCGCGCCGGCGGCGTGCGCGGGGTCGTCCATCGCGTGGATCCAGTAGTGCGCCGCCCCGGGATTGCGCGGGTTGTGCCGGAAACTGCGTTCGGCGATGGCGCCGGCGCGCAGATAGGTCGGAACGTCGCGCACACCCTCGCTGCGTCCCATCAAGGCCAGCGCGTAAAACAACTGCGCGTTGTTGTCCTGCGGATCATCCCGTGCCAGACGCGCCATGGCGTCGGCGTAGCGCGCGTCGCGCTGGCGTTTGCTGCCAGTGCCCGAATAGAGAATCTCCACCGCGGCCAGATACGCTTTTTCACGCCCCGTCGGCGCCTTGGCCGCGCGTGCGGCCGGGGTGGCGGCGAGTTTGTCGAGCACGGCCCGGCCGGCCTCAACGTCGAGTTCGTTCCAGATGCCGTGGTTGTAGGTCATCGCCTCGCCCCAGTAGGCCATGGCGAAGCCGGGGTCGAGCTTCTCCGCCTGCCGGAAAGCATCCGCGGCGTCGGGATACTCGAACAGGTGCAACAGCAGGACGCCGCGCACAAAGGCGTTCTGTGCCGCCGCCGATCCGGTCGAGGTGGCAAACGACAGCGCACCGAGGCCGGGGATGCTTTGCGTGACCGGCGCCTTGCCGGCGTCAGCGCGCACAGGCGCGGGCAGGCCCCACAGCAGCATGCACGACGCCAGGGCGCCGAAAAGCCGACTGCGGAAACCCGCTAGCGGCGACCGCATTGGCGGTCCGGCTGGCGGGCGGATCGGTCTGCGAATTGCGGCGACGAATTCCGCTGCCGCCATCGCCGGGAGTATTCGGGTTGCTGCAGCGCCATTCGCCGCGCCGGTCAGGAATTTCACTTTCACCTCCGAGGCAGTCGCTGATGACGCCGCCATTGCCGATGGCGGCTACCTTACCGCCGTGCGCCGCGTCGTGGCCGCAGCGTCAAGCGATACAGCGGGTAGCTGACCGCCAGCACCGCCAGTGCGATCAGCGTGTGACGGGTATCGTTGAGCGCGACGCCGGCCAGAAACGCCGCGGCGATGACGATGCCCACCGCCGTAGTCCACGGATAGCCCCAGGCGCGGTACGGCCGCGGCGCTTCCGGTTCGCGCCGGCGCAGCAGGATCAGCGTCACGAACATCAGCAGGTATTGCGCGACCACGAACGCCACCGCCACCTGCAGCGCCGCGTTGAAGGTGCCGGACAGCAGAAAGGCGAACACCACCAGCGTGCTCAAGAATGTCGCCACCGTCGGCGTGCCGCCGGCGTTGACGGCCGTGGCCTGGCGCAGGAACAGCCGGTCGCGTCCCATCGACAGCAGGACCCGGGCGCTGGACAGCACGCTGACGTTGATCGTGCCCAGGATCGAGACGATGACAATGGCGCGGATGATCGAATCCCCGCGTGCACCGAACAGCGTGCGCGCCACGGTGGCGCCGGCGAACGGATCGTGCGCCAGGTGGGCGATCGGGATCACCCACAGGTACGCCGCGTTGAGCAAAAGGTACATGCCGATGATCAGCGCCAGGCCATAGAACAGCGAACGCGGAATCTGGCGGCCCGGATCGTGCAGCTCCTCGCCGAAGAACACCGCGTAGTGGTAGCCGCTGTAGGTGAAAATCACCCCCTGCATCGCCAGCGCCAGCGCCACCAGCAGGGCACCGCCGTGCGGCAGCAGGTGTGCTGCGCCAGGCGCCGCTGCCGGATGCGGCCACACGAACGCGGCCACCACCAGGCCGCCGAGGGCGATGGTCTTGGCCAGCGAGGTGAACGTCTGCACGTGTCCGCCCCAGCGCACCTGGCGCCACTGCACCGCCACCAGCGTGGCGTAGATCAAAAATGCCGCGGGCACCGAGTGCCCGTACAGCGCCGGCACGAATGCGATGGTGTACTCGGCCACCAGCAGCGACAGCGCTGCGTTGGTGGTGCAGTCCTGCAGCCAGTTCATGTAGCCGACGAAGAAGCCGGCGAAGTCCCCGAGCGCGCGGCGCGCGAACACGTAGGGTCCGCCGGCGCAGGGCATCATCGTGCCGAGCTCGGCGTAGGCGGTGGCGCCGAGCAGCGCGTTGACGCCGCCCAGAATCCATACCGCCAGATACAGCGGCACGCTCGGCAGCAGCGCGGCGATGTCGCCGGGCGTGCGCAGAATGCCGCCGCCGATGGTCGAGCCGATGGCGATCGCCAGCGCGAACACCAGTCCGAACACGCGCAGCAACCGGCCGCGCGCTGCGGGCGGGGACGCTGCGTTGCCGGTGACTGCGTGCATCGTGGTTCCCTGAAAAAGCGCCCGCGGGGCATGCGCGCGAAGGCGGCGTTTACGCTCATCCTACCTGCTGCGGGCGGATTCGCGGTGCGACCACCCGGCGCGCGGTCAGATCAGCGCCGCGATCGACTCGCGCAGCAGGCGGTAGCCCTCGACCAGACGCGGGCCGGGCCGGCCGAGATAGGTTTCGGAGATCGGCACGATGCGGCCACGCTCGACCGCCGGGATCTCCTGCCAGCCGTCGCGGCGGCCGACGACATCGGCGCGGTATTTCTCCACCTTGACCCCACACCAGCTCAGGACGATCAACTCGATGTTCGCTTGGCGCGCGCGGTCGGCGTCGACTTGCACGCTCTTGAGATCGGTGTCGACGAACGGATTGACGCCGCCGGCCAGGCGCACCACGTCGCTGGCCCAGGATCTGCGCGCCGGCGCAATTACCGGTTTCGGCCACCATTCGATCAGCACCGGCGGTCGGCGGGTGGTCGGCACCGGCGGCATCGCGGCTCGCATTTTTTCCACCAGCGTCCGGCCGCGGTCGAAAACCGACAGCGCCGCGGCGATGCGAAGGATGTCGCGATAGACGTCCTCCAGGCTGGTCGGATCGCACACCAGCGTCGGCAGCCCGCGCTGCTGCAGCTCGCCGACGATCGCTTCGTGCCCCGGCAGGGTCAGCGAGCTGAGCACCAGGTCCGGACGCAGCCTCGCCACCGCCGCGGTGTCCAACGCCAGGTCTCGGCCCAGCTTGGGCAGCGGCGCGACCACGTCCGGCGGGAAGTCGGAATCCGCGTCCACCGCCACCAGAGCCGATGCGCAGCCCAGTGCGCACACGATTTCGGTATTCGAGCAGGTATGGCTGACGACGCGCATCAAGCCCGATGGTAGCGCCGTTTCACCGGTACAATAGGCGCGGGAGTCGGCCGGACAGCCGCCGCCGCGCGAGCGGGGGAGGAAAGTCCGGGCTCCACCGGGCAGTGTGCCAGTTAACGGCTGGGCGGCGTGAGCCGACGGAAAGTGCAACAGAGAACAGACCGCCGATGGCCCGCCAGGGCGCAGGCAAGGGTGAAACGGTGCGGTAAGAGCGCACCGCGGTTCCGGCAACGGAAACGGCACGGCAAACCCCACACGGAGCAAGGCCAAATAGGGAAGGTGGGTCTTTCAAGATCCGACGCGCGGCCCGCGCGCCTTCCGGGTAGGCCGCTTGAGACGACGAGCGATCGTCGCCGTAGAGGAATGGCTGTCGGGGCACCGCCAGGTGCTCGCACAGAACCCGGCTTATAGGCCGGCTCCCGCTTTTTGCCGTCCCTGGCGCGGCCGCGGTGGTTTCGAACTGCCCGGCCCGGCCTTGCTCGGCTTGGCATCCGTTCGGCTTCGCCGACGCTGACATTGAGTCAGCGTCGAAGCGCGAAGCCTCACCGCTGGCAAGCCGGTGCGCGCCATCCTTGGCGCGCCCGTTCAATCCTGCTGCGAGCTTTGTTCGCAAAGCGCAGGGCTTCACCCCTGGCCGGGCGATCGCCGCACCCGATGTGTGCAGGTTCACAACGACGCTCCGACGCCGGTTTTCTACGAGGCCAGGATGGTGGCGGCGCTGCCGAACGGTTTCCGGTTCCCGCCGCCGCCTGCTTCTATTCAAGAAATTGCCGTAGCTATATTTTTTAACCCACTGTTTTATTTGAAGCCGAGATAGCCTGCGACGGAGTTTGACTTAAGTCCTTGCTGCTGCGGCATTTTTTGCCTTCGATCGGCTTGCGCAGTGGAAAATTGTGGATTATAGTGCCGCAAAGGGGCGCAAAGTGGAGGCAAACCGGTTGCCTGCCATCGCTCCTGGGGGCCGGCCATGTTTGCGGGATCGCATCAGCTCAGCGTCGACGACAAGGGTCGAATCGCGATTCCAGCCCGTTTCCGCCAGGCGCTGCAGGAACAAGGTGGAGTGCAGCTCTATATCACGCTGGGTTCCAATCCCTGTCTGGAGCTCTATCCGGCGGCGGAATTCCGGCGCATCGCCGCCGATATTCAGAATCTCGCCGACCAGCAGGCCGCCGAGCAGCTGAAGCAGTGGTTCATCGGCTTCGCGGTGGAGGCGGAGATGGACCGTCAGGGCCGGGTGCTGTTGGCGCCGATGCTGCGCCGTCGCGCGCGGCTCGATGGTTCGGCGGTGCTGGTGGGGCAGATCACGCGTTTCGACCTGTGGGCCGAGTCAGCCTGGAACGAGCGCTTCGGCGCCGAGGTCGGCAGCCTGCCTGCCGAACTGGCCGCAGCGTTTCGGGCGATCAGGCGG
The DNA here is from genome assembly GCA_028871525.1 of Gammaproteobacteria bacterium. GTDB lineage: Bacteria > Pseudomonadota > Gammaproteobacteria > Nevskiales > Nevskiaceae > SCRT01. The sequence goes on along the minus strand of JAGWMX010000074.1, from coordinate 10,089 downwards.
TGAGTTTCGATGGAGGCCTGTGTTCGCTTGCAGTGCTTGCCATCCCCGGCGCGACGCCGGCGGCGTCGATCAGATCCCGGCCCGGCCTTGCTCGGCTTGGCTCCTGCTACGCCGGTAAGCCGGTGCGCGCCATCCTTGGCGCGCCTGTTCAGTCCTGCTGCGAGCTTCGCTCGCAAAGCGCAGGGCTTCACCTCTGGTCGGGCGTTCGGGACCGCCGCGACCGGTGGTCGCGAAGCGCGGCCCTCGCATGGTTCGTGCCTGCCATCCTTGGCGCGACGCTGGTGGCTTCGATCCCGCCCCGGCCCAGCCCTCCCAGGCCGGGCGTTCGGGACCGCCGCGACCGGCGGTCGCGAAGCGCGGCCCCTCACCCGCGCGGGGACTGACCCGGCCATGAGTGTTCACCGGCCGGTGCTGCTCACCGAAGCGCTGGCCGGGCTCGCTGTCCGTCCCGGCGCTACCGTCGTCGATGCCACCTTCGGCCGCGGCGGCCATGCGCGCGCTCTGCTCGCGTGCCTGCAGGAGCGCGGCGTGCTGCACGCGTTCGATCGCGATCCGCAGGCCGCCGCCTGCGCCTGGCGGGAATTCGCCGGGGCGGCCAATTTTTCTTTTCACCGCCGCAATTTTGCCGAGCTGGCGAGTTGGGCCGCCGAGCAGGGTCTGTGCGGCGGCATCGACGCGGTGCTGCTGGATCTCGGTGTTTCCAGCCCTCAACTGGACGATCCGCAGCGGGGTTTTTCGTTTACCCAGGACGGGCCGTTGGACATGCGCATGGACCCGGAATGCGGTCGCCCGGCGGCGCAGTGGCTGGCCACGGCCGACGAGCGCGAGATCGCCACGGTGCTGTGGCGGTTCGGCGAAGAGCGCAACAGCCGGCGCATCGCGCGGCGCATCGTCGAGGCGCGCGTCCGTGCGCCGATCACCACCACCAGGCAACTGGCCGAGCTGATCGCAGCGGTGCCCGGACCCCGCAGTCGCCGCCTCCATCCGGCCACGCGCAGCTTCCAGGCGATACGCATTTTCATCAACGACGAACTCGGCGCGCTGGCACAGGCGCTGGACGCCGCGCCGGCGTTGCTGGCGCCCGGCGGGCGTCTGGCGGTGATCAGTTTCCATTCGCTGGAGGATCGCCTGGTCAAGCGCTTTCTGCGCCAGGCTCGGCAGCAGGGCACATTCGGGCATCTGGCGCGCGTGTTCCCGCAGCCGGCCGAGATTGCCGACAACCCGCGTGCGCGCAGTGCGGTATTGCGGATTGCGGAGCGGGCCGGATGATGATGTTGCGGCGATCGGCCGCAGCCGCCCCGCGGTCGTCTTCACGGCTGTCGCGTTCCAGCGGCGCGCTGCTGCCGCTGCTGCTGGCCGTGGCGGTCATCGCCAGTGCGGTGACGGTGGTACAGCTCAAGCAGCATAGCCGCGAACTGACCAGCCGCCTGGAGCGACTGAACGCGCAGCAGCGACGGCTCGAGATCGAGCAGGCGCAACTGCAGCTCGAACAGGCGACTTTGGCCAGTCACAGCCGCATCGACGTCCTCGCCCGCAGCCAGCTCGGCATGGTCGAGCCGAAGGACACCGTGATTCTGCGCGCGCCGGCATCCGGGAATTCGCGGTGATCTGGCGCCGCCGCGGCAACGCCGTCGCCGTTGAGCAGGGTCCGCGCCCGCCCGGCGCCTGGCGCGCGCGCGCGCTGCTGGGGTTGATGCTGGTCACCGCGGGCGCGGTGCTGGCGCGCGCGTTCTATCTGCAGGTGGTCGACGACCAGTTTCTGACCGCTCAGGGCAACAAGCGCTTTATCCGCACCGAAGTGCTGCAGGCTCACCGCGGCGCGATCCTCGACCGCCATGGCGAGACGCTGGCGCTGTCGGCGCCGGTGGATTCGATCTGGGCGGTGCCGGACGATCTGCTGGCTTCGCCGCAGTATCTGCCGGCGCTGGCCAAGCTGCTGGAACAGCCGCTGCCGCGGCTGAAGGCATATCTGCGGGCGCGCCGCGAGCGTCAGTTCGTTTATCTGGTACGCCAGGTGGATCCCGCCGGGGCCCGGCGTTTCCTGGCGCTCGGCGCGCCGGGGCTGTTCGCGCAGCACGACTATCGCCGCTATTACCCGGCCGGCGAAGTGGCCGCGCAGGTGATCGGTTTCTGCAATATCGACGGCGACGGCCAGGAAGGCATCGAACTGGCCGACAACCGGCAGCTGGCCGGCCGGCCCGGCCGCCGCCGCGTGATCCGCGACAGCCGCGACCGGGTGGTCGAGGACGCCGCACAGTACCAGGCTGCACGACCGGGTCAGGATCTGCGGCTGACCATCGATCTGCCCCTGCAGTACGTCGCCTATCGCGAGCTGAAGCGGGCAGTCGAGGAGCATCACGCACGCGCCGGCGTGATCGTCATCGCCGATGCCCGCAATGGGCAGATTCTGGCGCTGGCCAGCCAGCCCGGCTACAACCCGAACCGGCAGGACGATCGCGCATCGGCCGGCGTGCGCGACCGAGCGCTGACCGACGTCTTCGAGCCCGGCTCGACGATCAAGCCGCTGTTGATCGCCACCGCGCTGAATCATCGCGTGGTCGACGCCGGCACCCGCATCGAAACCGACCCCGGGACTTTCGAGGTCGGTTCGCTGACCGTGCACGACGTCCATTCCAACGGCGTCGTCGATCTGGCCAAGCTGCTGCAGAAATCCAGCAACGTCGGCGCCGCCAAGGTTGGTCTGATGATGGGGCCGCAGATGATCTGGCGCGGCTATCAGGCGTTCGGCATCGGCCAGCCGCTGTCGATCGATCTGCCCGGCGCCGCCGACGGCGTGCTGCGTCCGTGGACCGACTGGGGTCAGATCGCCACAGCCACCGCCGCTTACGGCTACGGCCTGTCGGTCAATGCGTTGCAGCTGCTACGTGCCTACTCGGTGCTGGCGGACGACGGCCTGATGCCGCAACTGCACATCCGTGCCGACGTGCCGCCGGTGCCGCCGCAGCGGGTGATCCCGGCGGCGATCGCACGTCAACTGCGGCAGATGCTGACCGGCGTGGTCTCCGATCAGGGCACTGCCGCGCTGGCCGCGGTGCCCGGTTACTCGGTGGCGGGCAAGACCGGCACCTCGCGCATCGCTGCCGACGGCGGGTACGTGCAGGGCGAATACCGCGCGCTGTTCGCCGGGATGCTACCGGCGCAGCAGCCGCGTTTGGTCGGCGTGGTTGTGATCGACGACCCAAAAGGCATGGATTACTACGGCGGCTCGGTTTCGGGCCCGGTGTTCAGCCGGGTGATGCGCTCGGCGGCGCGGATGCTGCAGGTGGCGCCCGATCAGATTCCGGCCGGAGTGCCGACGCGTACCGCCACGCTCGAAGCGGTCCGGGGGCATTCATGAATCCGCCGTTGCGCTGCAAGCGGCTGCCGGCGCTGCTGGCCGGCTTGGCCGACGCGGTGCCGGCGCTGCCGGTGACCGGCATCGATCTCGACAGCCGGCGGATCGAGGCCGGCGCACTGTTTCTGGCCTGTCGCGGCAGCCGCGGTCACGGGCTGGCGCACGTCAGCCAGGCGCTGGCACGCGGTGCGGGCGCGGTGGCCTACGAACCGGCGCCGGACCTCGCCGTGCCGCAGCTCGGGGTGCCGCTGATCGCGGTGCCGTCGCTGGCGGCACAGGCCGGCGAGATCGCCGCGCGCTTCTATGACCGTCCGAGCGACAGTCTGCTGTGCATCGGTATCACCGGTACCGACGGCAAGACCTCGACTGCGCATCTGCTGACACAGTCGCTGGACGCGCTCGGCAGGCCCTGCCTTTATTTCGGCACGCTCGGCTACGGCCGTCTCGGCGCGCTGGCGCCGGCGGCGACCACCACGCCCGATCCGGTCGAGCTGCAGCGCCGGCTGGCGCAGGGACTGAATGCCGACGCCCGTGCCTGCGCGATGGAAGTTTCCAGCCACGCGTTGGATCAGCGACGGGTGGCCGGAGTGGCCTTCGACTGTGCCGTGCTGACCAACGTCGGCCGCGACCATCTGGACTATCACGGCAGTCAGCAGGCTTACGCCGCCGCCAAACGCAGGCTGTTCGATCTGGCGCCGAGCGCGGTGTTGAATCTCGATGACGCCTGCGGCATCGCCTGGGCCGCCGAACTGGCGGGCCGGGATCGGCAGGTGCTCGGCTACGCGCTGGATGCGGCGCCGTCGGCGGTGCGGTTGCTGCGCGGGCGCCGGTTGTCGCTGAGCGCCGAAGGTCTGTCGCTGGAACTGCACGCCGGCGACGCGACCGCGCGGATCAAAAGTCCGCTGCTCGGCCGCTTCAACGCCTACAACCTGCTGGCCGCCGGCGCCGGCTTGATCGCCGCCGGCGTGCCGCTGCCGGCGGCGGCGGCGGCCTTGGCCGGTGCGCGCACCGTGCCGGGCCGGGCCGAGGTGTTCCGTGCACCGGGCAAGCCGCTGGTGGTGGTCGACTACGCGCATACGCCGCAGGCGCTGGAACAGATTCTGCAGGCGTTACGCGCGCATACCCGCGGACGCCTGCACTGCGTCTTCGGTTGCGGCGGCGAGCGCGACATCGGCAAGCGGCCGCTGATGGGCGAGGCCGCCGCGCGGCTGGCGGACGCGGTAGTGCTGACCGACGACAACCCGCGCGGCGAGGCGCCGGCAGCGATCATCGCCGGAATTCTCGACGGCCTGCGCCGGCATCCGGCGACGCCGGTGCAGGTGATGCATCAGCGCGAGCGTGCGATCGAGGCGGCGATCGCCGCTGCCGGCGCCGACGACGTGGTGCTGGTGGCCGGCAAAGGACATGAGGACTACCAGATTCACGGCGGTCACCGCCGCCGCTATTCGGACCGCAGCCACGTCGCCGCGGTGCTCGGGCTCGACACGGACGTACCGACATGAACGCCGCGTGCGAACCGATGGCGCGGCTGGCGGCGGCGGCGGCGATGGCCGGTGGACGGTTGAGCGGTGACGACGCGGAGTTCTGCGGCGTCACCAGCGATACCCGCGCGTTGGCGCGTGGCGATCTGTTCGTCGCGCTGCAAGGCTGCAGTTTCGACGGCCACGACTTCGCCCGTCGCGCGGTCAGTCTCGGCGCCGCCGGGTGCATGGTCGCGCGCGAGATCGACGCACTGCCGGCGCAGATCGTTGTCGACGACACCTTGCTCGGGCTGCAGCGGCTGGCCGGCGCCTGGCGGGCGCGGCTGCATTTGCCGGTGGTCGCGGTGGTCGGCAGCAACGGCAAGACCACCACCAAGCAGCTGTTGGCCGCGGTACTGTCCGGGCGCCGGGCGGTGCTGGCCACCGCCGGCAACCTGAACAATCACATCGGCGTGCCGCTGACGCTGCTGCAGTTGCGGGCCGCGCACCGCGCCGCCGTGATCGAGATCGGCGCCAACCATCCCGGCGAGATCGCACCGCTGGCGCGGCTGGCTGCGCCCATGGTCACCGTCGTCACCTGTTCCGGCGAGGACCATCTCGAGGGTTTTGGCAGCGTGCAGGGCAGTGCGCGCACCAACGGCGAGGCGCTGGAAGCGCTGCCGCGGGACGGCGTCGCGGTGCTGCCGGCGGAGGATCCGCAGCTGGCGTTGTGGCGGGCGCAGAGCGGCGGCCGAACGGTGCTGACGTTCGGTTTCGCCGCCGGCGCCGAGGTACGTGCGCAGGCCCTGGTGCAGGGTGCCGAGAGCAGCCGCTTCGAACTGTTGACGCCGGCCGGTACCGCCGCGGTGCGGCTGCCGTTGCCGGGGCGTCACAACGTCGCCAACGCGCTGGCCGCCGCCGCCGCGGCGCACGCGCTGGGTCTGACGCCGGCGGCGATCGCCGCCGGTCTGGCGTGCGTCGAGGCGCCGCCGGGGCGCAGCCGCTGGCTGGCCGCGGCGGGGGGTGTGCGCGTGCTCGACGACAGCTACAACGCCAACCCGGCGTCGGTACGCGCGGCGCTGGAGCTGCTGGCGGCCCGGCCGGCGCCGCGCATCGCGGTGCTGGGCGACATGGCGGAACTCGGCGCGCAGGCCGCCGCGCTGCACCGCGCGGTCGGCGAGTACGCGCGCGCGCTCGGCGTCGAGTACCTGCTGGCGCTGGGCACGCTGTCGCGGCATGCCGCCGCCGGCTTCGGCGCCGGCGCGCAAACGCTGGAGACGCTGGAACAACTGCTGGCGGCGCTGCACCCGCTGCTGACGCCCGCGGCCAGCGTGCTGGTCAAGGGTTCGCGTTCGGCGCGGATGGAGCGCGTGGTCGCCGCGCTGTGTCAGCCGCGGCGGACGGAGGCGCGCCGCTGATGCTCTACGCCCTGGCCGAATGGCTGCGTCACTACGTTTCCGGCTTCAACGTCTTCTCCTACCTGACGTTCCGCTCGATTCTCGGCGTCCTCACCGCGCTGCTGTTTTCGTTCTGGGCCGGGCCGTGGATCATCCGCCGGCTGCAGCTGCTGAAATTCGGCCAGGTGGTGCGCGACGACGGTCCGGCTTCGCATCTGAAAAAGACCGGGACGCCGACGATGGGCGGTGCGATGATCCTGGCGGCGGTGACGATCGCGACGCTGGCCTGGGCGGATTTGCGCAGCCGCTTCGTCTGGTTCGCGCTGTTCGTGACGCTGGCGTTCGGCGCCGTCGGCTTTGCCGACGACTGGCTGAAAATCAAGCGTCGTTCGTCGAAAGGCCTGTCGGCGCGGCAGAAGTATCTGTGGCTGTCGCTGGCGGGGTTTTTGACCTCGCTGGCGATCTACCTCACCGCGCGCGTGCCGGTGGAAACCGCGCTGATCCTGCCGCTGGTCAAGCACGTCGCGCTGCCGCTGGGCTGGTTCTTCGTCGCCTGGTCCTACCTGGTGATTGTCGGCACCAGCAACGCCGTCAACCTGACCGACGGCCTCGACGGGCTGGCGATCATGCCCTGCGTACTGGTGGCCGGCGCACTGGCGGTGTTCGCCTACGTTACCGGCAACGTCAAGATCGCCGACTATCTCGGCATTCCGTACATCGCCGGGACCGGCGAGCTGGCGGTGTTCTGCACCGCCATCGCCGGCGCCGGTCTGGGATTCCTGTGGTTCAACGCCTACCCGGCGCAGGTGTTCATGGGCGACGTCGGCGCGCTGGCGCTGGGCGCGGCGCTGGGCGTGGTCGCGGTGCTGGTGCGCCAGGAGATCGTGCTGGCGATCATGGGCGGCGTGTTCGTCGCCGAGACCCTGTCGGTGGCGCTGCAGGTGGCTTACTTCAAGTGGAGCGGCGGCAAGCGCATCTTCCGCATGGCGCCGCTGCACCATCACTACGAACTCAAGGGCTGGGCCGAACCGAAGATCATCGTGCGTTTCTGGATCGTCACGCTGATCCTGGTGCTGATCGGCCTGGCGACGCTGAAGGTGCGCTGAGATGGCCGACCGGGCGGTGATCGATCCGAGCTGGCGCGGACGGCGCGTGCTAGTCATCGGCCTGGGCGCGTCGGGTGCTTCGGCGCTGCGCCATCTGCGGCGCTGCGGCGCCGTGCTGACGGTCACCGACTCGCGCGCGCAGCCGCCGGCCATCGATGCGCTGCGCGCGCAATACGGCGACGTCGAGTTCCGCCTCGGCGGCCTGTCGGCGCCGGCGCCGCTGTCGCAGTTCGACGCTGCGGTGATTTCGCCCGGCCTGCCGCTCGAGGTGCCGCTGGTGCGGGCGCTGGCGCAGGCCGGCGCGGAGGTGATCGGCGACGTCGAGGTGTTCGCCCGCGTGCTGGCGGTGCACCCGGTCCCGGTGATCGCCGTCACCGGCTCCAACGGCAAGTCCACCGTCACCACCCTGGTTGGCGAGATGGCGCGCTGCGCCGGCCTGCGGGTGGCCATCGGCGGCAACCTCGGTCCGCCGGCGCTCGATCTGCTGGACCCTGATGCGCAGCTCTACGTGCTGGAGCTTTCCAGCTTCCAGCTGGAGAGCACCGCCAGCCTGCAGCCGGTCGGCGCAGCCATCCTCAATGTGTCGCCGGACCATCTCGACCGCCATGGTTCGGTGGAGCGCTACGCCGCGGCCAAGGCGCGCATTTTCGCGCACGCGCAAACCGCCGTGGTCAACCGTCACGATCCGCTGACGCAGATCGGTGCCGATGCCGCGCAGCACCTGGTCAGCTTCGGCGTCGACGCGCCGGCCAAGGGACAGTACGGCGTGATCGACTGCGACGGCCAGGCCTGGGGCGCGCGCGGGGACAGCGCGCTGTTTGCGCTGGACAGCCTCAAGATTCACGGCAGACACAACGCCGCCAATGCGCTGGCCGCGACCGCCCTGGCTGTGGCTGCGGGTATCGGCGAAGTGGCGATATTCAAAGCGCTGTTTTCGTTCAGCGGGCTGCCGCACCGCTGTCAGTGGGTGGCCGACATCGACCGGGTGACCTGGATCGATGATTCCAAAGGCACCAACGTCGGCGCCACGCTGGCGGCGCTGTCCGGTCTGCCGGGGCCGATCGTCTGGCTCGGCGGCGGCCAGGGCAAGGGTCAGGATTTCTCGCCGCTGCGCGCGCCGCTGGCGGAAAAAGGACGCGCCGCGCTGGTGTTCGGCGAGGATGCCGGGCGCCTGGCCGCGGCGCTGGCCGATGCGGTGCCGGTCGAGCGGCTGACCGATCTGGAGCAGGCGGTGGCGCGCGCGTATGCGTTGGCACAGGCCGGCGATCGCGTGCTGTTGTCGCCGGCCTGCGCCAGTCTCGACCAGTTCCGCGATTACGCCGAACGCGGCGAGCGGTTCGCCGCGGCGGTGCACGGGCTGACCGGCGGCGGGGCGGCGACGTGAACGCCACCGCCGGCATGAGCCTGGGCGTACCGGCCGCGCGCTACGGGCTGGACGCGCCGCTTTGCCTGACGCTGGCGACACTGATCGGTTGGGGACTGGTGATGGTGGCTTCGGCGTCGGTGGCGATCGGCGAGAAGGTAGCTGGTTCCCCGCTGCACTTCTTCGAACGGCAACTGCTGTTCAGCGGTCTCGGCATCGCGCTGGCGCTGGCGGTGTTCGCAGTGCCCCTGCGCAGCTGGCAACGCAGCGGTTTCGCGCTGCTGCTGCTGGCCCTGGTGCTGCTGACCCTGGTACTGATTCCGGGTGTCGGCGAGCGCATCAACAGCTCGCGTCGCTGGCTGCGTCTGGGCGTGTTCAACCTGCAGGCCTCGGAACCGGCGCGTCTGGCGTTGATCCTGTATCTGTCCGGCTATATCGTCCGACGGCAACTGAAACTGCAGAACGGCGTGCTCGGTCTGGCGCTGGCCTTCATGCCGCTGAGCCTCGCCAGCCTGCTGCTGCTCGCCGAGCCGGATTTCGGCGCCGCGGTGATCCTGTTCGCGGTGGCTATCCTGATGTTGTTCGTCGGCGGCACGCGGCTGCGCGACCTGCTGGCCATCGGCGCGCTGCTGACGCTGGGGATGGCGCTGCTGGCGTTGGCCGCGCCGTACCGCGTGCGGCGGCTGCTGAGTTTCGTCGATCCGTGGTCGCACGCGCAGGATACGGGGTTCCAGCTGGTGCAATCGCTGATCGCGGTCGGCCGCGGGCAGGTGTTCGGCGTCGGTCTTGGCAACAGCGTGCAGAAGCTGCTGTACCTGCCGGAAATGCACACCGACTTTATTTTCGCCGTCCTGGCCGAGGAGTTCGGGCTGATCGGCGTCGCCTGCCTGATAGCGCTGTATGCGGTGATCGTCTGGCGCGGCTTCGTCATCGGTCGCCGCGCCGAGCTTCGCGGCGCCTTGTTCGAGTCGTACCTGGCCTATGGACTCTCCGCCTGGCTCGGCCTGCAGGCGCTGATCAACATGGCCGTCAACATGGGTCTGTTGCCGACCAAGGGCTTGACGCTGCCGCTGGTCAGCTACGGCGGCAGCAGCCTGATCACGGTCTACGCGATGCTGGCGCTGATCCTGCGTGTGGATCACGAGAACCGGCTGGCCGCCGCCGGCCACCCCCAGGCGGAAGGCCGCCGGTGAAGATCACGACCGCGGCCGCTGGGCGAGGCGCGCCGCTTCGCGAGCACCGCTCGCGGGCGCGCCGAGCGCCCGGCCAAGGATGGCCGGGCCGGAGCTGGTCGAGGGCACAGCCGTTTCGCCAGGGATGGCTGCGCGCGAGCCGGTGGTGGGTGCGCTCGCGGGCGCGCCGAGCGCCCGGCCAAGGATGGCCGGGCCGGAGCTGGTCGAGGGCACAG
>JAGWMX010000073.1 GCA_028871525.1 Gammaproteobacteria bacterium | reverse complement strand
GGAACCACCAAGGCCGGCGGCCTCCGCCTTGCCTGGCGCGATTTGGACCACAACGCGGCGGTCGAACAATTGTCAACAGACCCTAACATTTTCGCCGCACCGGTGTGCGCCCGCGCGCCGGCCGACGAGGTCGCGGCACGATAGACTTGGCGCCGGTCTGAGCCCGGCGACGCGCGCCGGTGGCGGTGCGCCCGGGCGTCGCGCGGTATCATGCGCACATGCCAACCGCCTGTCGCTGTGCACTGAGTCTGGCCGGATTGTTGCTGGCCGGCGGTGCTCTTGCGCAGGCCGCCGGCACTGTTACGGCGCGGCCATGGAACGACCAGAGCGGCCGGATGTTGCAGCGGCTCTATGGCGCGGCGCCGGCGACGCCGTCTTCGCAGCAGCCCTGGAACAGCCAGTCCGGTCAGTTCGAGCGCCGGTTGCACCGCGCCAACGGTGCTATGCCGTTGGCCGGCGGTCCAGCGTCGCCTGCAACCAGCGGCAACATCGCCTCCGCGCCGTGGCGGAATCAGGCGCAACGGCTACAGCACCACCTGAGCGGCACTGCCGGCGCGCAGTTCGCCGCGGGGCCTGCGCCGGCGTCGTCGAGCGACAGCCTGGGGACGATGGCCGGCCGCGGGAGTTTGCCGGCGGCCGCTGCGCCGAGCCCTTACACCAGCCTCGGCAATGCACTGCGCGACAGGGCCGGGTTCAATCCGGCCCGCGCCGCGGCCGGCAGCCGTTACACCAGCATCGGCAACGCGCTGCGGCCGGCAGTTGCCGCGCCGGCGGGCAGAGCCGCGGCGGCCTCCATTCCTTGTTACGGCGGAGTGGCGGCCGGTTGCCGCTGACGCGCGGCCAGCGATGGTTGCTGCCGGTCTGCGTCTGGGAATCGATCTCGGCGGCACCAAGATCGCCGGCGTCGTGCTGGACGAAAACGGCGACGAGCGGGCGGTGCGGCGCATCGCCACTCCCGGCGGCTATGGTGAAATCGTCGCGGCGATTGCCGGACTGATCGGCGAGCTGGAGCAGGCGGTCGGCTATCGCGGCCTGCCGATCGGGGTCGGCCACCCCGGCGCCATCTCGCCGGCCAGCGGTTTGCTCAAGAACGCCAATTCGATCTGTCTGAACGGCAGGCCGTTGCAGCGCGATCTGCAGACCGCACTGGGACGGCCGGTGACGTTGGCCAACGATGCCAACTGCCTGGGCGCTTCCGAGCTGTTCGACGGTGCCGGAGTCGGCGTTTGCGGATTGTTCGCGGCGATTCTCGGCACCGGCGTCGGCGGCGCGATCGTCATCGATGGCCGCGTGCGCGTCGGCCCGCACGCGATCGCCGGCGAATGGGGGCACAATCCGCTGCCGTGGCCGCGGCCGGATTGGGATGAGTTGCCCGGCCCCAACTGCTGGTGCGGCCGCCGCGGCTGTATCGAGACCTGGCTGTCCGGCCCCGGTTTGACGGCCGACCATCGGCGACGAACCGGCACGACGATGAGCGCAGAAACGATCGTCGCGGCGGCGGCGGCGGACGCCGACGCGCTGGAGACGCTGGAGCGCTACGAGGATCGCCTGGCGCGCGCCCTGGCGCACGTCATCAACCTGTTCGATCCGGAACTGGTGGTGCTCGGCGGCGGGCTGTCGCGGGTGGCCCGGCTGTACCGGCAGGTTCCGCAGCGCTGGTCACGGTGGGTTTTTTCGGACGTCGTCACCACCCGCCTGGCGGCCGCCCGGCACGGCGATGCCAGCGGTGCGCGTGGCGCCGCACGGCTGGGCCAATCTTTATTAAAGCGGCCATCAGCTGTTTGAACACCGTGCAGGACTTGCCGCCAGCGCGGCAGGTGAATCGCACAGTCCAATGGCCGCTTCAATAGCACAGCACATGGTTTTTGCCATTGATACGGCAACATGCCGCGTCATCGACCGCAGGCGCTATCGGTTGGTGCGGATCGTCGTTATTCAAGCATCATGTTGCCGGACCAATGACTCCGACCCGGTGAGATTTATCGGTCTATTCGGCGCGGGCCTTTGCGGCGTTCCGGCAACCCCGGCGGCGGACCCTGATCGTCTTGCCGCCGCTCGTCGAGCGCATCGGCCTCACGGTGCCTGAAGCCGCGGTACAGCGGACCCCGCGCGCTGCCGCCGGGATTGCCGCCGCCGCGCGCGAAGAACACCACGTAGAGCAGATACGACAGCGTGATCAGGCCTAACAGGCCGAGCAACGAGCCAATCATCCAGCTGTCCATCGACGGTCCTTGTCCGCGCCAAGTCATTGCCGAAGCGGGAGTCTAGCGCTAAGCCGGCAACCCTGTACGGATGGACCGCGGCGGGCCGGCTCCAGCACCGGCCGGCCCCAGGCAGCGGGCGCAGCAACCGCACGCGCAGGCTTGAGCGACGCATCGAAGCACCGGCGCTGTTCGGCCATCCGCCGGCGACAGCTGACGATCCGTCGCGTGACCGGCGTAAACTTGAGTAAAGGTGGCGGCCGGCGCCGAACCGGCGCATCCGCCGGCGGTCGTTAGCCGGAACACGGCGTGCGATCAGCGGTTGTTGCTGTGCGACGCGGGGGCGTAACGATCTTGCGCAAACTGGCGATCCCGATTCTGCTGACGGCTGCGGCGCTGTGCGGCTGCACCAAGGGCCACACGGCCTACACGCTGACCAGCGCCGGCCATCTGCTGCAGTTTTCCACCGACAAACCGGGCAAGATCGAAAACGACGTCGCCCTGTCGGGGCTGGCCAGCGGCCAGAGCGTGGTGCAGATGCAGTTCCGGCCGGTCGACGGCCGCCTGTACTGTCTGACCAACGGCGCGCAGGTGTGCGTGATCGACACTTCCACCGGCGCCGTGACACCGGTCGGCAGCGGGCCGTTCGTTACCGCTGCGCTGGCCGATCCGCAGGTCGATTTCGATCCGGTGGCCGGCGATCTGCGCGTGATCGCCACCGCTAAGAATCTGCGCGTGCTGCCGGATACGAGCGTGCTGGAAGCCAGCGACACCGCGCCCGACTACGCCGCCGGTGATGTCAACGTCAACGTTGCGCCGAACCTGGCCGGCATCGCCTACAACAACAACCGCACCGGCAACACCAGCACGACGCTCTACGCGCTGGACCAGTCGACCCAAAGCCTGGTGCGCATCGGCAGCTTCGGCGGCTCGCCGGATGCGGCCGCCACCGGACTGCTGTTCACCGTCGGCACGTTGGGCGTGAATTTCGGCAGCAACGACGGTTTCGACATCGACGGCCTGGGTACCGCGTTCGCGCTGCTGGCGCCCAATGGCGCCGGTGCCTCGCTGTACACGATCAACCTGACCAGCGGCGTGGCGACCCTGGTCGGTGCGCTGGATCAGGGTGATCGCACGGTGATTGCGCTGGCGGTGGCGCCGGATTGATCCGCGGCGGCGACCGCGGCGCCGATAGAATGACGGCTGGCATGCCGCTGAATCCGCCGTCTTGAGCCCCATCCGTTATCGCATCGAACTGCTGGATCTCAACGCACACCTGTACGCGGTGCGCACACAGATCGCCGAACCGGATCGCGCCGGCCAGGTGTTTACGCTGCCAACCTGGATTCGCGGCAGCTATCTGATCCGCGATTTCGCCAAGCACATCGTCCGCCTGCGCGCCGAATGCCGCGGCCAGCCGCTGGCCTGCACGCGGCTGGACACGCGCAGCCTGCGCTGCGCGCCCTGCGGCGGGCCGCTGGAATTGTATGGCGAGGTCTACGCTTTTGACCCTTCGGTGCGCAAAACGTATCTCGACGCCGAGCGTGGCTTTTTCAATCCCGGCTCGCTGTGCTACCGAGCCGTCGGCGCCGACGGCGCCGGCTGCGAGCTCGAGCTGCCGGTGCCGACGGCGCCGGCGTGCACCGGCTGGCGCGTATATACCGCCGCCGATCCGGCACGCTGCGATGTGCGCGGCTGGGGCAGCTACCGGTTCGCCGATTACGCAGCGCTGCTGGATCATCCGTTCGCGCTCGGCGCACAGCGGCGGATCGATTTCGCCGTGGACGGCATCCCGCACGCTCTGGTTCTGGCGGGCGACGGTGCGGCCGACGAGACCCGGCTGGCCACCGATCTGCAGGCGATCTGCAGCGCCCAGCGCGCGCTGTTCGACCACCGGCCGCAGCATCGGCGCTACGTTTTCCTGTGTCAGCTCACCGCCTCCGGCCACGGCGGGCTGGAACACCGCAACTCGGCGGCACTGGTCGCCGCGCGCGACGCCATGCCGCGCCCCGGCGAACCGGCGACCCGCAACGGTTACCGCGGCTTTCTGGGGTTGGTCAGCCACGAATATTTTCATCAGTGGAACGTCAAGCGCATCACACCGCGCGCGTTCGCCGAATCCGATCTCGGCCGGCCGGCCTACAGCCGCGACTTATGGGCTTACGAGGGCGTGACCAGTTATTATGGCGACCTGTTCCTGCTGCGCTCGGGACGGATCGACGCGCCGGTCTACCTGGACCTGCTGGCGCAAACCGCCACCCGGCTGCAGCGTTCGCCCGGACACGCCATACAGACTCTGGCCGATGCCAGCTTCGAAGCCTGGATCAAGTACTACCAGCCCGACGAGGACTCGCCCAACAGCACCGTCAGCTACTACGTGAAAGGCGCGTTGGTGGCTCTGTTGCTGGATCTGCGCCTGCGCCGCGCAGGTCGCGGCGACCTCGACACGGTGATGCGCGCGCTGTGGGCGCGTTATGGCGGGCCCGAGAAGCCGGCACCGGAAGGCGCACTGGAGGCGGCGGCAGCCGAGTGTTCCGGATTGGACCTGAGCGAATTCTTCGATTCCACGCTGCGCTCGACCGCGCCGCTGCCGCTGGCCGAGGCGCTGTCCGGGTTCGGCGTCGCTGCCGAGCTCCGCCCGGCCCGCGGCGAAGACGATCCGGGCGGCCGTCATGCCGGCGCTCCAGCAGCGGCCGATCTCGGTCTCAGGCTGCGGCCGCGGCAGACCGTCATCGCTCACCTGACCCGCGGCGGACCGGCCGAGGTTGCCGGTCTGGCGGCCGGCGATCAGATCCTCGCCATCGACGGCGAGCGGATCGGCGCCGACAACTGGTTGCGCCGCGTGCAGGTACTCAAGCACGGCGAGCCGGTGCAGGTGACGCTGTTCCGCGATAACCGGCTGCGCAGCCAGACGCTGGTTCCACGGCAGCCGCCGGCTGATACCTGGACCTTCACGCTGGCCACCGTCGACGGCGAGACGGCGCAGCGCCGGATCGACTGGCTGGGAGTCTGAGCCGATGTCGAACGGATGGCTGACGGCATTGGCGCCGGTGCTGGCGTATCTGCTCGGCAGCGTGATGGGCGGCGACCTGATGCGCATGCTGCTGGGCGGCGCCGATTTGCGCAGCGCAGGTTCCGGCAACGTCGGCACCACCAATGCACTGCGCACCCGCGGCCCGCTCTTCGCCTTCGGCGTGCTGCTGATCGATTTCGGCAAGGGGGCGGTCGCGGCCGGGCTGTTGCCGCGCCTGGCGCCGCAGCACGATTGGCTGCCGTACGCCTGCGGCGCGGCGGTGGCGCTCGGCCACTGTTTCCCGCCGCAACACGGCCTGCGCGGCGGCAAGGGCGTGGCGACGCTGGGCGGCGCGTTCGTGGTGCTGGCGCCATCGCTGCTGCTGGCGATGCTGGCGGTGTTCGCGCTCGCGGTGCTGCTGTTCGGCTACGTCAGCCTGGCTTCGCTGGCCGCTGCCGCAACGGCTGCCGGCGGCGGCCTGCTGGCGCTGTACCGCGCACCGTCGCTGGCGGCATTCTGCCTGGCGATGGTGCTGCTGACGCTCTACACCCACCGCGACAACCTGCGTCGTCTGCTGGCCGGGCGCGAATCGCGGTTCGAGCGCGCACGGCTGCTGGGCCGCTGGCTCGAACGCCGCTTCAAGTCGTCGGGGCACTGATGTCGCGCCGTCTGCCGCAGACCGAACTGCTGGCGCTGGTCGATGCGTTGGCCGACGGCGGCTGGAAATCCGGACCCGCCCTGGCGCAGGCCGCCGGCGTCACGCGCGCGGCGCTGGCCAAGCGCATCGCGCGCCTGCAGGACTGGCAGCTTATCGTCGAGCGCCGGCATGGAGTCGGATACCGGCTGGCGGCGCCGATCGAGCGCCTGCAGGCGCAGCGCATCCGCGCCCTGCTGCCGCAGCCGTGGCGCGAGCGCCTGCCGGTTACGGTGCAGCCGGTGATCGATTCCACCAATTCGGCACTGGCTCAGGCCGACCCGGCCGCCGATCCACAGGCGCTGCTCACGGAGCTGCAGACGGCCGGCCGCGGCCGCCGCGGCCGGCGATGGCGCTCGCCGTTCGGCGCCAATCTCTACCTGTCGCTGGCCTGGAGCTTCGCCGGCTGGCCGCCGCAACTGAGCGCACTGCCACTGGCCGCCGGCATCGCCTGCATGCGCGCCCTGCGCCGCGCCGGCGTCGACGGCGTGCTGCTGAAATGGCCCAACGATCTGTACGCCCGCGGCGTCAAGCTCGGCGGCGTGCTGGTGGAAAGCCGTGCCGAAGGCGCCGGCGCCTGCCGGGCCGTGGTCGGCGTCGGTCTGAACGTGTCGATGACCGACGATCAGGCCGGTGTGATCGATCAGCCGTGGATCACCGTCGACGAACTCCAGCGCAGCGCCGGACGCCAGACGGTGGGCCGCAACGCGCTGGCCGCCGCGCTGCTGGCCGAGTTGTGCGTGGTGCTGGAGGCTTATGCGACGGAGGGCTTCGCGCCGCTGGCTGCCGAGTGGGATGCTGCGGACGCGGTGGTCGGACGTCGCGTTCGCATCGATGCCGACCCGCCGCTGGAAGGCGTGGTCCGCGGCATCGACGACGCCGGCGCATTGCGGCTCGAGACCACAACTGGCGTCGTCGCCGTTTCCTGCGGCGACGTCAGCCTGCGTGGGTGAGGGATCGCGCTTCGCGACCACCGGTCGCGGCGATCCCGAACGCCCGGCCAGGAATGGCCGGGCCGGGGTAAGACCGAAACCGTCGCCGTCGCGCCAGGGATGGCGGGCATGGGAAGATCCCAAAGCATCGCGCTTCGCGACCACCGGTCGCGGCGATCCCGAACACCCGGCCAGGAATGGCCGGGCCGGGGCAAGACCGAAACCGCCGCCGTCGCGCCAGGGATGGCGGGCATGGGAACATACGACAATGCCAACCCTGCTGCTGGACGTCGGCAATACCCGGCTGAAGTGGGCCAGCTGGTCCGAGGACCGCCTGCAGCCGGGCGGAGCGCAGACCCATGCCGGCGCGCCGGACGAAGGGCTCGAGGCGTTGCCGGCGCCCGCCGCGTCGGTATGGGTCTGCGACGTGCTCGGCGGGCGCGCACGCGAACGGCTGGCGGCGGCGATCGCCCGGCGCTGGGGATGTGCCGCACATTTCGCCGTCGCGCAAGCGCAGTGGAAGGGCCTGCGCAACGGCTATCCGGAACCGGAACGTCTGGGAGCCGATCGCTGGCTGGCGATGATCGCGGCCCGCGCGCGCTCGGCGCAGGAGCTGTGCGTGGTCGGTGCCGGCACGGCGTTGACCGTGGATCTGGTGGATGCCGAGGGTTCCCATCTGGGCGGCGTGATCGCGCCCGGTCTGTCCGCGATGCGCGCCGCGGTGCTCGGCGCCACCCGTTTCGAACACCGCGTTGCGGTCGAGCCGCGGGGCTGGCTGGGCGGCGATACCGAGCAGGCGGTAGCGCTGGGTGCGCTGCACGCCGCGGTCGGTCTGGTCGAGCGGCTGCTGCGGCGCTATCCGACCACGACCGGTTTTGTCCACGGCGGCGACGCCGCGCGCCTGTTGCCGCACTTGGGCGACGGCTGGCATCACGCGCCGGATTTGGTGCTCGAGGGGTTGGCGCTGGAGGCCGCCGAATCGCGCCGTTGAACGGGGAGTGCGGCGGGTCTGTCCGCGGGCCTGGATTGCACGCCGCGGCAAGTCCGCAAAAAACAGGAAGACGCAAAGCCAGCGTCCCCCTACCATAAACTCCGGTTTGATTTTGGAAGGCGGCGAACTCGTGCCCTTTGTTTCGCCGGCGCAGCGCGCTGATTGGCCCCGGCCCTTGTTACACGCATGCCGGCGGGTCGAGCGAGGCGAAGGCGACCTGTCGCTCGACGGCATCGCTCGCAGCTTGGGCGTAAGTGCCCATGCGCTGCACCGGCAGTTCGCAGCACGCCTCGGCATCAGCTCGAAATCCTACCGCCAGGCCCTGCGGCTGCATTGCCTGGTCCGGCGGGTGGGACGGGAACGTTCCACGCTGGACGCGACCCTCGCCGCCGGCTTCGAGTCGACCGCGGCCGCGTATGCCACGGCCGGCGGCGCCCTGGGCGTACCGCCCGGCAGGCTGCGGCGGCCGCTCGATATTGGCTGCTGGATGGGGTTGTCGGATCTCGGCTGGATGCTGCTGGCGGCGACCGAGCGCGGAATCTGTTGGCTCGCTTTCGGTGACGACCCGGCAGCGATGCGACACGCACTGCGGGAGGCTTTTCCGAAGGCGCGATTCCGCGACGACCAAGCCCGCCTGTACGATTGGTTTGATCAAGTCCGCGAGTTCGTGCTGCTGCCGCAAACGGCGCTGGAGCTGCCGGTGGATGTCCAGGGCACTGCGTTTCAGGCGCGGGTGTGGCGCGCCCTGCGGCGCCTTCCCCTGGGTGCGACCGCGAGCTACGGTCAGATCGCGCGCCGGCTCGGGGAGCCCGGCGCCGCCCGTGCCGTCGGTGCCGCCTGTGCCAACAACCCGGTGGCGCTGCTGATCCCCTGCCATCGGGTGGTCGCAAGCGACGGGCGCATCGGCGGGTACCGCTGGGGAGCCGAGCGCAAGGCGCTGCTGCTGTCGCGCGAGCGTTCGGCGCGACCGCCCAAGACATAGGCTCGCCCGCGGCTTGGTCCGAATCCGCATCCGGCGCCGCGCGCGCCGATCGCGAACTACTGCAGCCCCGGAAAGCCCTGGCCGCGGTGGTACATGATGCGGCCGCCGACGATGGTGTAGACCACGTGCGTGTTCAAGATATCGCCGGCCGGCTCGGTGATGATGTCGCGATCGAGAACGACGATATCCGCGAGCTTTCCGCGCTCCAGCGATCCGAGCTCTCCCTCCTCGAACATGCTGTATGCGCCGTTGTAGGTATAGGAGGCCAGCGCCTGCATGCGGGTCATCCTTTGGAACGGGAAAAACGCCGGCTGGCGCGGGTCAAAGCGTTGCCGCCGCGTGACCGCGCAGAAGAAATTCGGCATCGGGTCCAGCGGGATCACCGGCGCGTCGGTGCCGTTGGCGATGATCGAGCGATCGGCGATCAGCGAATGCCACGCGTACGAATAGGCGGCGCGTACTTCGCCGATCCGTTTGGTCACGTAGGGCCCGTCGTCGCAGGCGTGGCCGGTTTGCATCGATGCGATCACGTGCAGTGCGTGAAAACGTGGGATGTCGGACGGGATCAGGTGCTGGGCGTGGTCGATGCGCCAGCGTAGGTCGGTCGCATCCGGGTGTTCGGCCATCACCTGCTGATAGACGTTGAGCACTTCGTGATTGGCGCGCGTGCCGATCGCGTGCACCGACATCTGAAACCCGTCGGCGATCGCGATCTCGGCCATCGCTTGGATCTGCTTCATCGGCGTGACGTTGAAGCCGCTGGAGGAGGGCAGATCGAGATAGGGCCGGAAGAACCAAGCCGAGTGCGTGCCGAGCGCGCCGTCGGAAAGGATCTCGCCGATGCCGCGCACGGTCAGGTGGCCGTATTTTCCGTAGTGCACCAGAAAATAGTCTTTCAGATGCGCCTTGAGCGCGGCCACCGACTCGCCGTTGATCCACGCGTACAGGCGCAGGTGCAACTTTCCCTGGGCGGCGATTTGCTTGTAGAAATCGATGACTTTGAAAGGCTGCCCCATGTCCTGCCAACTGGTCACGCCATGCGCGAGCGCGTCGCGCGTGGCGAGATCGACCTGCTCGAGCAGACGTTTGGTCCTCTGCGCCGGGCTTTGCGCCGCGCGCGCCTTGGCCAGTGCGGCATAGACCGGGTTCATGGCGTCGTCGCGCAGCATGCCGATGGCGCGGCCGTGGGCGTCGCGCACGATCTGACCGCCTTTCGGGTTCGGCGTGTGCGGCCCGATGCCGGCCAGCTCCAGCGCTTTGGCGTTTACGAAAATCGCGTGCCCGCTGGCGTGGCGCAGCAGGACCGGGTTGTCCGGGGAGACCGCATCCAACGCCCGACCGGTCGGCAGGCCGTTTACGTTGGGGTGCGGCGGGTTCGTCCAATGCTCCTGGTGCCAACCGTAACCGAGGATCCACTGGCCGGGTTTCGCCCGCTTGACCGCCGCCGCGACTTTCTGCACCACGTCGTGCCAAGTCGGCGCCCGGTCCGCGCTGAGATCGATTTCGCTCAAATCCTCGCCTGTTTCCAAGAAATGCGCGTGGCTGTCGATGAAGCCCGGGACCACGGTATCGCCGTGCAGATCGATCGCCGTCGTGTGCGGGCCGATCAGCGCCTTGATCTGCGCGTCGCTGCCGACCGCCGCGATACGTTCACCGTTCACCGCCAGCGCCTGCGCCTCGGGTCGGTAGCGCGCCATCGTCACCACGTGCCCGTCGTATAAAACCAGATCGGCGGCCGGCGGCGCTGCACTGCCGGCGACGGCGCTCCCGGCAAGCGCCGCGACCAACACGCTATTGATCAGAAGAATCTTGCGCAAACGTCGTTCCGCCATCGGCTTGGTCCCAATCGGTGCGGATGAGGGTACCAAACCCTCGCTGCGCTGAGTACAAAGCGCCATCCACTCAATGAGTAGGCATAAATAGTTCAGAAATCAGCGACCGCGTTTCAAAGGCGGGACACGCGCAAATCTTGCCGATCGGCGCCTTCGCAACTCAGTGCAGCGACGCTGCAGCACAGCGTTCGATGCCCGGTCGAGCAGCGACGACGCAACGTTGCGGAACCGTATCGCGCATGCAGATATGGATGCGCGCCGTCCATCATCGCGATTTACCACCCGTCACGCACCTCGGCGCGAGCGCCGCGCGAACGCTCGGGTTAAGCCACGGGCTATGAACGGTGGAAGCGGTCCATCGGCTTGACCCCTTGCTTGAGCGCCCGGATGGAACCCGCGCACGTGTTACCCAACATTACGACGATGCGCATATTCCCCGAGCCGGATTTCCAGAGGCCGGGAGAAGAGGGCGCCAGCCACGGCAATGCCCAATCTCCAGCTCCATTCACTGCGTGGCGGCACCTGCGGCCCGGAGAACAAGGCAGCGGCCGCGATGGCAAGAAACAATGGTCCCGTATAGACGCAGTGTCGACGGCCGCGCTCGACGATTTCAAGCACCCGATCCGCCAACTCACCGGTCGGAGCTGGGGCGTGTCGATGGAGCACCGGCTGCACAAGCTCGGCGAATACCTGAGGGGCTGGGTGGGCTACTTCGGCATTTCGCAATATTACCGGCCGGTGCCGGGGATCGATGACTGGATCCGCCGTCGTTTGCGAATGTGCTACTGGAAACAGTGGCGGCTGACGCGGACGAAGGTGCGCTGGTTGTTGAATCCTGGCGTGAGCAAGAAGCAGGCGATCTTCACGGCGATCATTGGCAAAAGCGACTGGCGGCTATCGAAGGCGCTGGCAACGAACAGCGAAATGACCAACGCCTGGTTGAAGCAGCAGGGATTGATCAGCTTTCGCGACCTGTGGATGCAGGCGCAGGGCTACGTCTGAACATCGTGTGCGCCCGCGTCCTGAACCGCCCGATGCGGACCCGCATGCCGGGTGGTGTGGGGAGGGCTGATTAAAAGTCAGCCCTTACCCGATTAGGCGGCGCTGATGTTAAGCAGAAGATTTCTGGCCCCTGCCGTAAATCAGGCCAATGACAATCCCGGCCAGACCAAACTGGATTAAGACGAACGCACTCTCGACGGCTACCCAAGTTGATAGCGAAGTGACTGGCTGCGTTGCGCCGACTCCTAAAACCCAACTGCTCCCCACCAGAACACCAGTGAGGATTCCGAATCTGAAACCCTCTTTTACAGGGCTGCCGCCCTTGTAGCCGATGGGATACAAGTAAGCAAGGACGAGCGATTTGAGAACGTTGTCTATGAGGCCAAGCGCGACTATCGGTTCTTGTCGTGAGAACACGCCAAGCTGCTCATAGAGATTTTTCGCAAGAACCAAGTGCTAAACCCCCGCGATGACAAACGAGATGACTAAGCAGCCGAGTGCAGCAAGAAACATTCGCTTTATGTTCATACTGGTCTCCTGGAATTGTGAGTAACTCAGCGAGCCTTAGACTGTTTCTTTGGCAGTGAGAACGCAAATTCGACGCCTCTATTGACCCACTTTGCCAGGGACTTTGAGTTTTTGATTTCTGCGCCATCGACCAAGAGCCAGCCTTTCATGGGACGGCCGGTAATATCAAAGAGGCGCGCGCCCGGCTCTTTGAGAGCGGCGTCAGTTGTTTCAGGCGGGATGCGAACTATGAGCTCGTTGCCGTGAACTCCAACGCTCATGTTTCCGTTAATGAGGAAAGCAACGCCCCCGAACATCTTTTTCTCTACGACACCGCGCTGTCCAGCGATTAATGTCCGAACACTACTTGCCAATGCTTCGTTGAAAGCCATAACGAACCCCCTGCTATCTTTGCGACGCCCAACGCCGGCGTTCAGCGGCGGGC
The DNA here is from genome assembly GCA_028871525.1 of Gammaproteobacteria bacterium. Lineage (GTDB taxonomy): Bacteria > Pseudomonadota > Gammaproteobacteria > Nevskiales > Nevskiaceae > SCRT01. The sequence continues at coordinate 2,372 of JAGWMX010000073.1, read as the reverse complement.
CGAACGCGCAGCGCGAGGACCGTCCGCTGGAACCACTTGTTAGCGGTATTACGCTGCATACCTGTTTATTGCGCCGGACAGAATGGCACCCACAATGTCCGTGTTACCGCTGCTGCTGAACTTTACGATCCGAGGTTTGCCGCTCCCGTCAGTGAGCCGGACCCCATCGGTGTAGAAGTGAAGTTCAAGCAATTTATCCAAGCGAATATTGAAAGATTTGGCGTCTCCTCGGAAGATGACGCGCTTATTTGTAAGGATCAATTCACCAGCGCTGACCGGAACCACGGCTTTGTCCGCAACAAGGTGTCCTCGATAACTGCCCACACGATAGGACACGCCTTTAGCAATTCGGAAGCTCATACCTTGCGACCCGCCAACGAAGCGACGATTGACCACTCTTTCTTCGAGGATGTTACCGGCTTCAATCCAGTGAGCTGTTTCGCCTTTTTGAAGGAGCACGTCTTGCACGCCGATCACTGGCAGATTCCCGTCTTGAATCTCCGCGAGTAGCCGAAGCCGCGCCAACTCTTGCTTTGAAGTAGCGATTTCAACATCCGAAATGTTTAACGCTTGTTGCAGCTTTTGTAGCTCCGTTTCTTCTTCGGCCGTAACCTTTCCGTCGTTTCGCGCTGCGTGGAGGGCTACGTTGTAGGCTTGTACGCGAATGCTCTTCAAATCTTTGTCAGTAAGGTTCAGCTCAGCTTGCCGCGAGTGAATGTGCTGTATTTCTTCATCCGTCAACTTTCCATGTTCCGCAGCCGCAAACAGGGACTGGAAGAACGCCTTCTTGTCCTTTGAGTGCTGCCGCATTGCCGCAATCTTTGCGGCTATGTCATTAAAGAGTCCCATTAGTTCTCCCCCGAGTAAGTGTCCTAATACCGCTAGACAGTATGACTTTCGAGGTCCCAGGCGCTGACCTCCGCGAGGCCCTTATCGCGGATCAGCCCAGGGCCGGAGCCGCACGAGCGAGATAGCACTACGCTCAAGGTTGGTTCCCTCATGCGGAGGTCAGCATGAAACACGATAGCACCGCGTACGTCGGTTTGGATGTTCACAAGGACTCGATTGCCGTGGCCTGTGTCGGATCGGCTCCGGCTGACCCGGTCATCGACGTCGGCACCATCGGCACACAGCAGTACGCGATCGACCGGCTGATCAAGAAGCTGTCGGGTCGCGGCACGCTGCATTTCGTCTATGAGGCCGGGCCCTGCGGCTTCTGGCTGCAGCGCTATCTGGTGCAGAAGAAGCAGATCTGCTGCGTGGCGGCACCGTCGCTGATTCCGAAAAGTCCGGGGGAGCGGATCAAGACGGATCGTCGTGACGCACGCAAGCTCGCCCTGGCCTTGCGCGCCGGCGTGCTGACGCCGGTGCACGTCCCGACCCCGGAGCAGGAGGCGTTTCGCGATGTGGTGCGGGCCTGGCAGCAGGCCAAGCGCGACATTGCCGCCGCGCGTCAGCGACTCAAAGCGTTCCTGCTGCGCAACGACATTCGCTACACCGGCAAGGCAACGTGGAATGCCGCTCACCGGCGCTGGTTGTCCGAGCTGGTGCTGCCCGGCGCACCCCAGCAGATCGTGCTGCAGGAACTGATCGATGCGATCACCACGCGCGAGCGCCGGCGTGATCGGCTCGAAACCGAGATGGATCGCCTGGCGCCATCCTGGGACGGCTATGCCCTGGCGTGCGCGCTGCTGGCGTTTCGCGGCATCCAGAAAACCGTGGCCTACACCGTCGTCGCCGAAACCGCGGATCTGAGCCGCTTCGACCATCCCGCCCGCTTCATGGCCTGGCTGGGCCTGGTGCCCGGCGAGCACAGCTCCGGCAATACCCGACGACAAGGGCCGATCACGCGCTGTGGCAATCGCTGGGCGCGCACGCTGCTGATCGAAGCCGCGTGGGCGTACCGCTACCTCCCCAAGGTCAGCGCCATCATCGAGCGCCGCGCCCAGGACATCGATCCGCGCATTCGCGAGCTGGCGTGGAAGGCGCAGCTGCGCCTGACCCACAAGTTTCGAAAGCTCAAGGCGCGCGGCAAGCACAACAACGTCGTCGTCACCGCCGTGGCGCGCGAGCTTGCCGCTTTCATCTGGGACGCCGACCGCACGCTGCGGGCGGCCTGAGTCTTCAATATCGGAGGTGCGCCGCCAGCCCGGACCGGTGATACGAGCAACCCGCGACGGCGTTAAGCGGCAGCAGTCCATGCCATGCGCGTTCCTAGAGTGCGGACAGGCTCGCAGACGGAACTCAGTGATGCGGTAACCAGCCCGCGGATATCAGCATGATCCACCGTCGACACGACTGCCCGGTACGCGGTGCATCTCCGATTCTTCTTCGGCAGCTCGTCATGTCGTAACGAAAAACAGCTTCGTGCT
>JAGWMX010000072.1 GCA_028871525.1 Gammaproteobacteria bacterium | reverse complement strand
CTGATGTGAGTATCGTACAGGCGCCGATTGGGGTATTTCTTGATGATGCGGACGTCGCTCGCCATCGCTATCCGCCGTGATTGCGTTGAGTCGATAATGCCAGATCGCCTGTCTGTAGACCAATCGGAAACGGCGCCGTGATGCGTCCGAGGCTGCTGCCGATACGCGCCGGGCGCCAGTGCGCGACCGCGAAAGCCAGAATATCCGCCGGCGTCGCCAGGGCGGGCTCCGGCGCCGGTTGCTCGAGCAGGACCAGTGCCCGGCGCAGGTTGTCGATTGCGCGCGAAGCGTCGATCGGCTGAGCATGGTTGTGTTTGGACAGCTTGTAGCCGGCGACGTCGACCACCAGCGGCAAATGCGCGTAGTGCGGGCTCGGCAGCCTCAACGCCGCCGCGACGATGCGCTGACGGACGGTCGAGCCGAGCAGATCGGCTCCGCGCATCACCCGGGTGATGCGCTGTGCCGCCTCGTCGATCGCGCAGTGCAGCTGATAGCCTGGGATGCCGTCGGCGCGGCAGACCACGAAGTCGCCGATCTCGCGCGCGGCGTCGCGCAGCAGATTGCCGCAGAAGAGATCGTTCAGCTCCAGCTGGCCGGACGTCGTCCGCAGGCGCAGTGCGCCGCTGTCAAAGCCACTTTCACGACAATATCCTGGATACACCGATCCATCGGGGCCGGCGAACTGTATCCGCGCCAGCCGTTTGCGTGTGCAGCGGCAGTAGTACAGGCGATCATCGCGACGCAGGCGTTCCAGCGCCGCGCGGTATTCCGCGATATGCCGTGAAGCCAGCCTGGGCGATTCGTCCCAGATCAAACCGTGAGCTTCTAACTGGTGAAGGATCGTCGTTGTGTGTTGTGGGTGACAACGCGCGGCGTCAAGATCGTCGATCCGCAGTAACCAGCGGCCGCCGGCTGCGCGCGCGTCGAGCCAGCTCGCCAGCGCGGTATACAACGAGCCGAAGTGCAGCGGTCCGGATGGGGTCGGGGCGAAGCGTCCGCGGTAGCCGGTCATGGTGCGATGGTGCAACGATCGTCGGCTACACTGCCAGCCTGCGTGCGAATTTATCGAATCTGACCGGAGTCGGCGTTGATGCGTCGCTGGAACGGCTGGGGAGAAGAGGGCGCCGAGCCGGCGCTGCCAGAACCCGTGCGGGCATACCTGGCCGAGCAGATCGGCGCCGCCGGCGCGCCGCGGGAAGCCACGCTGGCCGAGGTGACGGCGCGGTTGCCGGCGACGCGCTGCTGTCCGCCGGGCTTTGTTGACGACCCCGAGTTGCGGCTGCGTCACGCCCATGGCCAGAGTTTCCCGGACTGGGTGGCGTTGCGCTATGGCGCGGTCGGTGCGGTGGCTGATGCCGTCGCGCTACCTGCCGGTCATGCCGAAGCCGCCGAAGCACTGGTTGCCGCGCTGCGCGCAGGGGCGATCGTGATCCCCTACGGCGGCGGCACCAGCGTCGTCGGCCACCTGCAGGTGCCGGATGGCGACCGGCCGGCGGTCAACATCTCGCTGTCACGCTGCAGCACGTTGCTGTGGCTCGACGAGCACGCGTGGCTGGCGCGGCTGGGTGCCGGTGCGACCGGTCCGCGGTTGGAGTCGCAGCTCGCCGCGCGTGGTTTCACGCTCGGTCATTTCCCGCAGTCCTGGCAGTATTCGACGCTCGGCGGTTGGGTGGCGACCCGCTCTTCCGGCCAGCAATCCTTGCGCTATGACCGCATCGAGCAACTATTCCATGGGGGGCGGCTGGCGACTCCGCGCGGCGAGTGGAACGTCGGCGGCTACCCGGCTTCCGCCGCAGGGCCGGATTTGCGCGAATGCGTGCTCGGCAGCGAGGGCCGGCTCGGCCTTTTGACCGAAGCTACGGTCCGCGTGCGGCCGCTGGCCGAGCGTGAGGACTTCCACGCCGTTTTCTTCCCGGAATGGGAGTCGGGGCTGGAAGCAGTGCGGCGCATCACTCAGGCCGGGATCGGTTTGTCGATGCTGCGTCTGTCCGATGCGGCGGAGACCCACATCAGCCTGCGGCTCGCGGGCGATCGAAAAGCGGTGAACTGGCTGCGCCGCTATCTCGGGTTGCGACGGTTGGACAGGTCGCCGGTGCTGTTGCTGATCGGCGACACCGGCAGCGAGCGGATGGTGCTGCGCGCGCGCCGCGACGCGCTGGCATTGGCGCGACCGTACGGCGCGGTACACGTCGGCCGTGCGCTGGGCCGCGCCTGGTCGGCGCAGCGTTTCGCCGGGCCCAATTTGCGCAATGACCTGTGGCGAACCGGTTACGGCGTCGATACGGTCGAAACCTGTACCGCGTGGGGACGGGTCACGGCATTGAAGACGGCGATCGAGACCGCCGCGCAGCAAGCCTTTGCCGCCTTCGGCGAACGCGTACACTGCCATACGCACCTGTCGCACGTCTATCGCCAGGGCTGCAGTCTTTACACGACTTTCGTATTCCGTCTGGCCGGCGACCCGGAGCTCGAGCTGGCGCGCTGGCGGGCGTTCAAAGCCGCGGTGTCGCAGGCGCTACAGGCTTTGGGCGCGACGATCAGCCATCAGCACGGCGTCGGCGTTGACCACGCGCCGTACCTTGCGGCCGAAAAAGGCGAAATCGGCATCGGCCTGCTGCGCGCGATCGCCCGTGAGTTGGACCCCGAGGGGCGGATGAACCCCGGCAAACTGTTCGGCTGACCCCGTGCCGCACCCACCGCCGAGCAGCGGACAGTCGCGCCGACGCCACCGCCGGACGGCGATCGAGCGCAGAGTCAACGATGTCGGCGTGTTGCTGGATGATCCATTGGGGGGAGGCCGGTGAGGCAACGTTTCCTGGCGTTCGACATCGGCACGCAGAGCGCGCGGGCGATTATTTTCAACGATGCCGGCGAGCTGCTGGCCAAGGCGCAGGTTCCGATCGAGCCCTACTCGAGCCCACAACCGGGCTGGGCCGAGCAGGCGCCGGAGATTTACTGGCAGGCATTGATCCAGGCCGGTGCCGAGTTGTGGCGGCAGAGTGCGGTGCCGCCGTCGACGATTTCCGCGCTGGCGTTGACCACGTTGAGATCGACGGTGGTGTGCTGTGACCAGGCCGGCATGCCGTTGCGACCGGCAATCGTCTGGCTGGATCAGCGGCGGGCCAGCCAGCCGCCGCGGCTGCCGGCGCGTCTGCGCTGGCTGCTGCGGTTGGTCGGAGCCACCGATCTGGTCGCCGATTTCCAGGCGCAGGCCGAGGCCAACTGGCTGGCACAACACGAACCGCGGCTATGGGCGCAGTGCACCCGCTACGTGCTGCTGTCCGGCTGGCTGACGCATCGGCTGACCGGCGAGTGGGTCGACTCCAGCGGCTGCCAGGTTGGCTACCTGCCTTTCGACTACCGCCGCCAGCGCTGGCTGGCGCCCGGCGATTGGCGCTGGAAGACCCTGGCGGCGCGCGCGCAGCAGTTGCCGCGCCTGGTTGCGCCGGGAACGCCGCTCGGCACACTGCGGGCTGATGTCGCTGCGGCACTGGGTTTGCCCAGCGGTTTGCCGGTGATCGCGGCGGCGGCCGACAAGGCCTGCGAGGCGCTCGGCTGCGGCCTTGCCGGCGCTGACGAGGCGGCACTGTCTTTCGGTACCACGGCGACCATCAACACGGTGCAGCGGCGCTACCTGGAAGTGCAGCGCTGGCTGCCGGCCTATCCCGCGGCGCAGCCGGATGCCTGGAACGCCGAAATCCAGATTTACCGCGGTTTCTGGATGGTGAGCTGGTTCAAGCGCGAGTTCGCACAGCGCGAGCGGGATCTCGCGCGCGAACGCAGTGTCGCAGTGGAAAGTCTGTTCGACGATCTGCTGAGGTCGGCGCCGCCGGGCGCGCAGGGTCTGGTGCTGCAGCCATACTGGTCGCCGGGAGTACGTGAACCGGATCCTGCGGCCAAAGGTGCTGTCATAGGCTTCGGCGACGTTCACACCCGTGCGCATTTGTACCGCGCGATCATCGAGGGCCTGGCCTACGGCCTGCGTGCCGGCCGTGAGACGCTCGAGCATCGGCTGCGCCGCCGGATTCGTCGCGTCGTAGCCGCCGGCGGCGGTTCGCGCAGCGACGCGGTGATGCAGATCGCCGCCGATGTCTTCGGCCAGCCGGTGGAGCGGCCGCGCTATTACGAGAGCGCCGCGTTGGGGGCGGCAATCAACGCCGCGGTCGGGGTCGGACGCTACGTCGACCACTCTGCGGCGGTGCGCGCGATGTGCGCGCCGGGGATGAGCTTTACGCCGCAGCCCGAGGCCGCCGCGCGCTACGATGCGCTATACCGCCAAGTATATCGGGAAATCTACCCGCGACTGCAGCCGCTGTATGCGCGTATCCGCCGCATCACCGGCTACCCGGCCTGAACGGCGGCGGCCGGGAGACGCCATTGACGGCTGCTATGGCCTGGATACGAACAATCAATTTTTGCAGCCGCGCGCGTTTGCAGTAACCTCCAATGTCACGGCCGCCGTTGGCGGGGTGGCCGCCACCTTCATCGTTCGAGGAGACACACATGGCAACACTGAAAGGCACCAAGACTGAAAAGAATCTGAAGGACGCTTTCGCCGGCGAGTCGCAGGCCAACCGCCGCTATCTGTATTTCGCGCAGAAAGCCGATGTCGAGGGCTATAACGATGTCGCCGCGGTGTTCCGCTCCACTGCCGAAGGCGAAACCGGGCATGCGCACGGCCACCTGGAATACCTCGAGCAGTGCGGCGATCCGGCCACCGGCCTGCCGTTCGGCGAGACCAAGAGCAACCTGAAGTCGGCGATCGCCGGCGAAACCCACGAATACACCGATATGTACCCAGGTATGGCCAAGGCGGCCCGCGACGAGGGTTTCGACGAGGTGGCGGACTGGTTCGAGACGCTGGCCAAGGCCGAGCGCTCGCATGCCAACCGCTTTACCAGGGCCCTGAACGAACTCGCCTGAACCCATGATGGTGCGGCGCGCGACGCCGCGCCGCGCGATCGCCATGAACGAAAATCAGCCGCGTGGCGCCGGCGAGGGTGGGCTCGATATGCCGACGCGGCACCCGCTGCCGTGGCGCGTCGCAGCGTTTTACGACCGGGCGGCGATCGACAAGGAGCTGCGGCGGGTGTTCGAAATCTGCCACGGCTGCCGCCGCTGTGTCAGCTTGTGCCGGGCGTTTCCGACCCTGTTCGATCTGATCGACGAATCGTCGACGATGGAGATCGACGGGGTCGCCGAGTCCGATTATGGCAAGGTTGTCGAGCACTGCTATCTGTGCGATCTGTGCTACCAGACAAAGTGTCCCTACGTGCCGCCGCATCCATGGAACGTCGACTTTCCGCACCTGATGCTGCGCGCCAAGGCGGCCGAGTTTCGTCGCGGCGAAGTATCGGCGGCGCGCAAACGGCTGACCAACACCGAGGCTCTGGGCAAGCTGGCCAGCATTCCGGTGGTCACTGAAATCGCCAACGCCGGCGGTCGCAGCAAGATATTGCGCAAGCTGCTGGATGTGCATCCCGAGGCGCATCTGCCGACGTTCCACAGCCGCACCGCCAAGCGCCGGATCGGCAAACTGCCGGCCGCGGCTGCATCGCCGCAGGCGGCCGGGCGGACGCGGGGGCGGGTAGCGGTCTTCGTCACCTGTTACGGCAATTACAACATGCCGCAGGTCGTCGAGGATCTGGTGATGGTGCTGCGACACAACGGCATCGAGGTCAGACTGATCGAGCGCGAGCGCTGCTGCGGCATGCCCAAGCTCGAGCTTGGCGATCTCGCCTCGGTCGACCGCTACAAGCGGACCAATCTGCCGCTGCTGGCCGAGGCAGTGGCCGACGGCTGGGACATCATGGCGCCGATTCCGTCGTGCGTGCTGATGTTCCGGCAGGAGATCCCGTTGATGTATCCGGACGACGAGCCGGTGCAGGATGTCCGCCGGCACGTCTTCGATCCGTTCGAATATCTCATGCTCCGGCAGCGCGCCGGCTTGCTGGATACCGCGTTCAAGCACCCTCTGGGCAAGGTGGCCTACCATGCGCCATGTCACCAGCGAGTACAGAATATCGGACCGCAGACGCGCGAGTTGCTGTCGCTGATTCCCGGCACGCAGATCGAATTCATCGAGCGTTGTTCCGGCCACGACGGCACCTACGGCGTGCGCCGCGAAACCTACGCAGCGTCGATGACCATCGTGCGTCCAGTCTCGCACCGGGCCGAAGGCGCCGACGTCATCTCCAGCGACTGCCCGATGGCTGCCGACCATATCGCACACGGTCTAAACCGGCCGTGCGAGCCGGTACATCCGATTTCCCTGTTGCGCAAGGCTTATGGAATCTGAGAGCGTGGACAAGCTGCAAGTCGGAGATCTGCTCAAGCTTGAGGAATACGCCGGCCGGCGTGGCGAGTTTCGCGCCCGCGTCCTCCGCCACAAGAAAAACCGCAAGCTGCACATCGGCGCGCACCTGACGCTGTTGTTCGAGGATCGCCTGACCATCCAGTATCAGATCCAGGAGATGCTGCGCATCGAGCGGATCTTCGAACGTGGGGCGATAGAGGGCGAACTGGCCGTCTACAACCCGCTGATTCCGGACGGCGGCAACTGGAAGGCCAGCTGTCTGATCGAATACCCGGAGCTCGAGGAGCGGCAGCGCAGGCTGGCCGAACTCAAGGGTATCGAAGATAGCATCTGGGTGCGAATCGGCGACGGTGAAAAGATCGTTGCTGTCGCCGACGAAGATCTGGAGCGCGGGAACCAGGCCAAGACCTCGGCGGTGCATTTCCTGCGCTTCGAGCTGCCGCCGCCGGCGATCGCGGCGCTGCGGACGGGTGCCACAGTGCATTTCGGCGTCGACCACCCGGGCTACCGGCACAGCGCCGAAGCGCCTGAGCCGGTGCGCGCGGCGCTGCTGGCCGACCTGGACGGCTGAAATAGCCGGCCGTCATCGCGAGGGAACGTTGTTATTCCTTAACTTGGTTCCTTCGTCGCCGGCGGCGAGGTGGCGGCGGTGGGATCGGCGTGCCAGACGGACGGTGGTAACCGGCCGTGCCAGTCCGGCGCTCGATGTTCGACCGCCACGTGCGTATAGATGCCGCCGCGCACATTCCACACTGCGGTCAGCCGCATGAAGCGTGGCGCCGTGGCCGCCACCAGATCGTCGAGGATGCGGTTGGTTACCGCCTCGTGATACGCGCCCTGGTCGCGGAAGCCCCACAGATAGAGCTTCAGCGCCTTCAGTTCCAGGCACAGCCGGTTCGGCACGTATTCCAGAAACAGCGTCGCAAAGTCAGGCTGCCCGGTTTTCGGGCACAAGCAGGTGAACTCCGGCATCCGCATCCGGATTGCGTAATCGCGCTCCGGGTTCGGATTCTGGAAAGTCTCCAGATTGAGGCTGGGCTGGCTGGACATCGTCGGGTTCTGCGAGAGTCGTCTATTGTGCCAATGTTGCGCCGGCGGCGGTCTGCCGATCGCCGCGTCGCCGCCGTCGCGGTGTCAGCCCGGCGCGCGGATGGCGGCCGGGCTTCGGTTAAACTAGCGCCGTCAACCCATCCCAGCTCGCCCACCGGGTCTCCTTTTTGCCGCGATGCGCCTGACCGGAATCAAACTGGCCGGATTCAAGTCTTTTCTTGAACTCACACGCATCGGTCTGCCGAGCAGCCTGACGGCGGTCGTCGGCCCCAACGGCAGCGGCAAGTCCAACCTGATCGACGCGGTGCGCTGGGTGCTCGGCGAATCCAGCCCCAAGAGTTTGCGTGGCGGGGATTCAGAGGACGTCATTTTCTCCGGCTCAAAATTGCGTAAGCCGGCGGGCCGCGCCAGTGTTGAACTGATCTTCGACAACAGCGACGGCACGCTGCAGGGGCCGTATGCCAGCTACGCCGAGGTTGTCGTCAAACGCCAGTTGGAACGCGGCGAGGACGCCCAGTATTTCCTCAACGGCAGCCGCTGTCTCAAGCGCGACGTCGTCGACCTGTTTCTGGGTACCGGCCTCGGCGGCCGCAACCGCTACGCGATCCTCGAACAGGGTTCGATTCAGCGGTTGGTGGACGCCAAGCCCGAGGATTTGCGCCTGTGGGTCGAGGAGGCCGCGGGTATCTCACGCTACAAGGACCGCCGGCGAGAGACCGAATCGCGTATTCGCGCCACCCGCGAGAACCTGGCGCGACTGGCCGATCTGCAAGGCGAGCTTAATCAGCGCCTCGAGGTGCTGCAAAAGCAGGCTGCCGACGCCGAGCGCTACCAGCAGCTCAAGCAGCAGGAGCGCAGGTTGCGCGCCGAACTGCTGCTGCTGCGTGATCGCAGCGCGCAGGCGGCGCGACAGGCGCAGCAGCAGGCGATCGCCGGCCTCGAATCGCAACTGGAAGCCAGGCGTGCCGCACTGGCGTCCGCCAGTGATGAGCGCGAGCGTGCCGAAGCCGCGCGCCGACAATCCGAGCATCAGCTCAGCCGGCGCCAGGCGGAGGTCTACCAGGCCGAAGCGAATCTGGCGCAGCAGGCGCAGGCGCAGGTTCATGCGCGCGAGCTGGCCGAGTTGCGTGCGCGCGAATTGCGCCAGATCGAAGCGCAGATCGGCGAACTCGAAACCCGCAGCGGCCGCGATAGCATTCGATTGCAGGAGTTGGCGCGGGCGATCGACGTCGCCGAGGCCCAGCGACAGGCGGCGCTGCGCGCCGAATCCGAGCGTGCCGTCGAGACCGAGGCGGCCGAGGCGGCACTGGCCGCCGCACAAGCTCAATGGGATGGCTTCAGCCAGCAGGCCGAAGTGCCGCTGTTGGCCGCCGAGAGCGAGCGCGCGAGCCTGAAGATGCTTGAGCGCGCCAGCGCCGAGTTGCACGAGCGACTGCAGCGTTTGCAGCGCGAGGCGGCGGTGATCGATCCGGCGCCGCTGCAGAGTCAGTTGACGCACGGCAGCGATGCGCTGCGTCAACTTGAAGCGGAAATTGCCCGATTGACCGAGCGGTTGGCCGAGTTCGACCGCGAACTGGCCGTGCTGCGCGAGCAGCGTGCCGCCGTCGAGTCCGCTCTGCACGCCGCGCGGCAGGCGTTGGAAGACGCGCGCGGCCGGCATGCTTCGCTGGAGACACTGCAGCAGGCGGCATTGCACCAGCACGACGCCGAGTTGCGTCAGTGGCTGGACCTCCACGCGCTGCAGCAGCGGCCCCGGCTGGCCTCGCTGCTGCGCGTGGCGGCGGGCTGGGAGACCGCCGTCGAGCACGTCCTGGGTGCGCTGCTGCAGGCGCCGATGGCGGAATCCGCGGTGACGTTGCCGGTCAGCGGCCCGCGTTCCGGCGCGGCACTGGTGCTCGGTGCCCACGGCAGCGGTGTCGTGTCGGAGGACACCCTGGCAGCTTACGTGGAAGGTCCATCTGCGGTGCGGGATTGGCTGGCGGCGGTCGGCGTCGCCGCCGATGCCGCGCAGGCCGCCGAACGGGTCGTGCAACTGGCGCCCGGTGCGTCGGTGATCACCGCCGCAGGTGTCTGGTACGGTCGCGGCTGGGTGCGTTATCCCCGGCTTGAAGGCGAGCAGGCCGGTGTGTTGGCGCGTAACCTGCTGCTGCAGCGGCTGCAGCGGCAGGTTGAAGCGTTGAGCGCAGAGACACGCAGTGGCGAGCAGGCGCTCGACGGCCTGCTCGGCCGGTTGCGCAGGTACGACGGCGAGCGGCGCGAGCTGGCCGCTCAACTCGAGCAGTCGCGCAGCCGCCATAGCCGGTTGCTGGCCGAACGCCAGGCGCTGGCAGTACGGCTGGAGCAGACCCAGCAGCGCGCGCGGGAACTGCAGCAGGAAACCGCAGTGCTGGCGGATCAGCACCGAGCGCGGCTGGATGAGCTTGGCACCGTGCGTCAGCGCCTGGCGGCGGCGCAGTCCACCGCCGACCGGCTGCAGCTGCGGCGTGCCGAATTGGCGCAGGTTCTGGCCGCAGCGCGGCAGACGGTGCAGCAGGCGCGCGCAGCACAGGCCACTGCGGCGCAGGCGCGCAGTCAGGCCGAGGTACAGCATGCCGGACAGCACAGCGCGCGCACAACCGCCGCCGCCGCGCTTGCCGAATTGCAGCAGCAGCTCGATACCCTGCGCTCACGCCGGACCCAGGCGCAACCGGCGGAGTCGGCGCAGACGCCGCCGGCCGATTTGGCCGGACGCGTGGCGGCGGCACGTCAAACACTGACTGCAGCGCAGCAGACGCTGGCGGCCGTGCGCTCGGAACTGGCCGCTGCGGAGAGCCGTTGCGAGCGCGCGCAGTACGCACTGCGCGCCGCCGAGAGCGACGTCGAAAGCGGCCGCGAGGATCTGCAGCGGTCGCGCCTGGAGCACGAAAATCTGCGTGCCCACCACCAAGCGCTAACCGCCCAACTCGCCGAACTGCTCGGCGAAACCGGCGCCGACGCCGCGGCCCTCGGTGCCGGCCTGAACGACAAGGCCGATGTCGAGCAGTGGGAAGCGCGGCTGGCGCAGACGTTCAGGCGCATCGAACGGCTCGGTGCGGTCAATCTCGCGGCGGTGCCGGAGCTGGACGAAGCGCGCACGCGCGCCGAGTACCTGGTCGGCCAGCAGCGCGATCTCGAGGAAGCGCTGACGACACTGGAGACCGCGATGCGCAAGCTCGACGGCGAAACCGAGACGCTGTTCCGCGACACTTTTGACCGGCTCAGCGCGTTGTTCGCCGAACGTTGCGTGCGGTTGTTCGGCGGCGGTGAAGCGCACCTCGAGCTGACCGGCGAAGATCTTTTGACCGCGGGCGTGCGGGTGATGGTGCGGCCGCCGGGCAAGCGCAACGCCAGTATCCAGATGCTGTCCGGCGGTGAGAAGTCGTTGGCGGCGTTGGCGCTGCTGTTCGCGCTGTTTGCGTTGAATCCGGCGCCGTTCTGCCTGCTCGACGAGGTCGAGGCGCCGCTGGACGATGCCAATGTCGTGCGCTTCTGTGAGCTGGTGCGGGAAATGTCGGCCCAGATCCAGTTCATTATCATTACTCACAATAAGATCACGATGGAGCTGGCCGATCATCTGCACGGCGTGACGATGCAGGAGCCGGGCGTCTCGCGCCTGGTCAGTGTCGACGTCGAAGAGGCGGTACGGTTGGCCGGTGAGGCGGCGGAAGCGGTGGAGGCTTGACCCATGAGCCCTCTGCAGTGGGCGTTGTTGATTCTGGCGGTGGCCGCGGTGATCGCGGTTTACTGGTTTTCCCGGCGTGATCGCCGGGCGATGCAGGAGCCGGGCGAAGATTCCGATGCCGAACCGCTGCTGCCGCCGAAGGAGCAGCAGCTCGATATTTTCGGCCGAGGTTTCGACGAGTATGGCGTCGGCAAACCGCGCCGCGTCGCACCCAGCTTCGGGCCGTTGACGCCGGCGTCGGATGATGCCGCCCCGACCGGCGATGCGCCGCCGGCCGCGGGGCGCAAGGCGCCTATGATCGACGCCCGGACAACCCAGGTTGCCGGGCCCGTCGATCCGCAGCCAGAGCTGGCCGAACCCGAATCCGAATCCGAATCGGTAGCGGCTGCTGAACTGCCGCAACCGCGCCCCGGCGTTGAACAGAAAATCATCTCGTTGCTGATCGCCGAGCGTAACGGCCGGGCCATCGCCGGTCTACGGCTGCATCGGGTGTTGCAAGCCCAGGGCCTGCAATACGGCGACAAGCAGATCTATCACCGGCCGCAGCAGGACGGCCGCCCGGTATTTTCCGTCGCCAGCCTGGTCAAGCCCGGCTATCTGGATCCGGCCGCAGCCGCGGATTTCTCGACCCCGGGCCTGGCGTTGTTCCTGATGCTGCCGGGTCCGCTGCCCGCGCGCCAGGCGCTGAACGAAATGCTGGCCACCGCCCGTGCGCTCGCTGCTGCGCTCGACGGCCAGGTTTACGACGACAAGCGCCAGCCGCTCACCGAAGCCGGCACCCGGGCGCTGCAGACCGAAGTCGAGGCCTGGGCACGGCGCCAGCCGCTCGCCGACCGCTGACGTGGGTGCCGGCCGTGCTGCGTTGACCGCGGAACTGCGGGCGCTGCGGCAGCGGATCGCGAAGGCCGACTATCACTATTACGTGCTCGACGATCCGATCATGCCGGACGCTGAGTACGATCGCCTGTTCCGGCGCCTGCAACAGATCGAAGCCGAACATCCGCAATGGATATCGGCGGATTCGCCGAGCCAGCGTGTCGCCGGCGCGCCGGCCGCCGGCTTTGAGCCGGTTCGTCATCATCAACCGATGCGCTCTCTGAGCAACTGCTTTTCGGAAGAGGAGCTGCGTGACTTCGACCGTCGCGTGCGCGAAGCGTTGGGTCGCGAGTCGATCACTTACGTCGCCGAGCCCAAGCTCGACGGCCTGGCATTGTCCCTGATCTACCGGCGGAGCATGCTGTCACGGGCGGCGACCCGCGGCGACGGCGAAACCGGCGAGGACGTCACCGCCAACGTGCGCACCGTGCGCAGCATCCCGCTACGGCTGCGCGGCGAGCCCGCCTCGCATCCGCAACTGATCGAGATTCGCGGTGAGGTGTATATGCCGCGCGCCGGCTTCGCCCACATCAACCGCGAGCTGGAGGCTGCCGGGGAGAAGCCGTTTGCCAACCCGCGCAACGCCGCCGCCGGCAGCCTGCGACAACTCGATCCGGCGAACACTCGACGCCGCCCGCTGGCGTTTTACGCTTACCAGACCGGCGCCGTCGAGGGGGGCGAGCTGCCGCCGACGCACTGGGAATTGCTGGCACGGCTGCGCGACTGGGGTCTTCCGGTCAGCGCGTTGGCCCGACGTGTCGAGGGTGTCGACGGCTGCCTGGCCTATTACCATGAGATGCTCGAGCGCCGCCCGAGACTTGATTTCGACATCGACGGCGTGGTTTACAAACTCGACGACCTGGCCGCGCGCGGGGAGCTCGGCGAAGTGTCGCGCGCGCCGCGCTGGGCGATCGCGCACAAATTCCCGGCCGAGGAAGCGGTGACGCGGTTGCTCAGCGTCGACTGGCAGGTCGGTCGTACCGGTGCATTGACGCCGGTGGCGCGGCTGATGCCGGTGTTCGTCGGCGGCGCCAATGTCTCCAACGCCACTCTGCACAACGCCGACGAGATCGAACGCAAGGGTATCCACGTCGGCGATGCGGTCGTCGTGCGCCGCGCCGGCGACGTGATCCCGGAAGTGGTCCGTGCGCTGCCCGGGCGCAGGCCGACCGGCGCCCGGCGGCCGAAAGTGCCGACGCATTGTCCGGTCTGTGGCGCGGCAGTGGAGCGCCCGCCGGGCGAAGCGATCGTCCGCTGTACCGCCGGTCTGAGCTGTCCGGCGCAGCTCCATGCCTCGCTGGTACATTTCGTCTCGCGCAAGGCGATGGACATCGACGGGCTGGGCGAGAAGCTGCTGGCGCAGGTGATCGGCCGCGGGCTGGTTGAAAACGCGGCGGATCTTTATCGGCTCGAGGCCGAGCAGCTTGCCGGACTGGAACGGATGGGCGAGAAATCGGCCGCCAACCTCGTCGCCGCGATCGATGCCAGCAAAAACACGACGCTGGCGCGTTTTCTCTACGCGCTGGGTATCCGCAGCGTCGGCGAGACCACCGCGCGCGCTCTGGCCGAACACTTCGGCTCGCTGGAGGCGCTGACCGAGGCCGCCGGACGCGATCTGGACAGCGAGCGGGATACGCACGTCAAACCCAGGGATCGTTATCCGCAGCTGCAGCGCGTCGCCGACGTCGGACCGACGGTCGCCGCCGAGATCGCCCGCTTCTTCGCCGAGCGGCGTAACCGTAAAGTCATCGAACAGCTGCTGACCGCCGGTGTCCGCTGGCCGGCGCCGCCGCGCGGCGAGAGCGGAAAACTGGCCGGCAAGACCTTCGTCATTACCGGTACGCTGCCGAACCTGACCCGCGAGCAGGCCATCGACCTGGTGCAGCAACACGGCGGTAAAGTCAGTTCCAGCGTATCGTCCAAAACCGACTATCTGCTGGCCGGGGATACGCCGGGCGGCAAACTTGAAAAAGCGCAGAAACTGGGCGTCGCGGTGATCGATTGGAGCGGTTTGCGGAAGCTGCTGCAGAGCGATGCCGATGAGTAAAAGCCCCGCTCTCATTCTCATTCTGCTGGGCTATGCGCTCGGTTCCGGTCCAATCACCGCCGCCGATCGCACCGCGCCGGCGAGCAGCGTCGACGCGCCGCTGAAATGCAGGACGGCGCTGGTCAACCCGGTCAGCGGTTACGCCGAATGTGTCGATCCAGCCAACGCGCCGGTACCGCCGCCACCGCCGCGGCCACGGCAGCCTTGCCCGCATGACCTGCACGCAATGCTGCCGCCGGCCGAAGTGGGTTGCCCGCCGTCGGACCCGGAAAACCGCATGCCGCCGAGACGATAGTGCGTCCGAAGTCGTTGGTGGGTTACCTTGCATAAGGCCGCCCGGCGTCTGCGGTGCGCTGCGCTGCCGGCTGGGGGATACTGTCCGGAAATCGACTGCAAGGACGGAGCGCAAACCATGATACCGGCACTCGAGGCGCTGGAACGCCTGCGGCAGGGCAACCGCCGTTTCGTGTCCAGCATCGGCAGCAGCGACAGCCTGTTGCGCTGTTCGCGGCGGGTCGAGCTAACACAGACGCAAACGCCGCTGGCGATCGTCCTGGGCTGTGCGGATGCTCGCGTACCTGCCGAGATCGTATTCGATCAGGGCCTGGGCGATCTCTTCGTCATCCGCGTCGCCGGCAATATCGTTGCGCCTTCGCAGATCGGCAGCGTCGAGTTCGCGGCATCGAGGTTCGGCACCCGGCTGGTGGTGGTACTGGGGCATTCGCAGTGCGGGGCCGTTTTGGCCACCATCGAAGAGCTGCAGCAGGCGACGGAAAACCAATCACGCAATCTGCGTTCGATCGTCGATCGCGTCCGGCCATCGGTGGAAAGTCTGTTGCGGACCGAGCTCAAGCACGACCCGGATGCACTGGTGCGGCATGCCGTGCGGGCCAATGTCGGCGTTTCGGTAAGCCATTTACGACATGGATCCGAAATTCTGGAACAGTTGATTCGCGACGATGGCCTGCTGGTGGTCGGTGCCGAGTACTCGCTGGACACCGGGGTCGTCGAGTTTTTCGATGGAATCGACCCCGGGCGGCAATAGCGCCGAAGCGAAAGCCTGCGCACGGCTGCGACTTGGTCGGCAGGTGCCGGCAGGTTATGCTGGGCGGGTAGCGATCAACCATAACGCCGATGCCGTAACCGCTGACAAAGCAGGCTCTGCCGTGTGCGGCGGCCGCCGCACACGGCA
>JAGWMX010000071.1 GCA_028871525.1 Gammaproteobacteria bacterium | reverse complement strand
GAGGGCGTGCTGCTGACCGAACTCGTCGCCAAGGGTGCGCGTCATGTGGACATCGACTTCCGCTTTCGCGAACCGGCAAGATTGCTCGCCGTCTCGCGCAAGCTGCGGTGCATCGTGCGCGACCAGAGCATCGAACTGGTGGCGCCGCAGTCGGTGCGCTCGACGATCGCGGCGTGGACGGCGCTACGCCTGCTGCCGGCCGGCTATCGCGTGGCGGCTACCGGCAAGCGCCCGCCCATCGTCACCACCATCCACAACATCCACAACCCGAAGAATTTCCGTTCGGCCGCGAAAATCCTGCGGCGCTGCACCGATTACGTGATTTTCGAATCGCACTACGAACGTAACCGCCTGCTACAGCACGGCCTGAGCCCGGACCGATCGGCAGTCATCCACAGCGGCATCGATCTGGCCCGCCTGGCGGCGCCGTCGCAGGCCGAGCAGCTTGGGCTCCGCTACGGGATCGATCCGTCCAGGCATTTCGTGTTCGGCATCGTCGCGCGCCTGTCGGAGGAAAAAGGGCACCGCTATCTGATCGAAGCCTTCGCCAGGATCGCCGACCAGCGTGACGATCTTCGTCTGCTGATCGTCGGCGACGGTCCGCTGCTCGAAACCATCGAGCGGCAAGCCGACGCCTCCGGTGTCGGCTCCAGAACCATTTTTACCGGCATGCAGCGCGATATCCCGTCGCACCTGGCCCTGTTCGACGTCTTCACGCTCTGCTCCACCCGCGAATCCTTCCCGCTGGCGGCTCGCGAAGCGATGGCCGCCGGCAAGGCGGTGATCGCGCCGCGCATCGGCGGTTGTCCGGAAGTGGTCGAGGACGGCGTCACCGGACTGCTGTTCGAAGCGGCTGACGTCGACGACCTCGCCGCGAAAATGACCACGCTTGCGGATCGGGACGTCTGCAGCCGTTACGGTCGGGCCGGCCGCCGTCGCGCAGAACGTTTGTTCTCGCGCGAATCATGGGTCGAGGGCGACGAGAAAATCTATCTGCACTGGGCGGCGGCGTGAGTGCGTCCCCGGACAGCGGCACGCCGCCCGGCTGCGACAATCCCCGCCTCCGGTCAACGCGCGGTCCACGTTTTACGGCGGGCCGACGGTGAAATTCTGGTTCGAAAACGCATTTTCGCCGGTGGCCGTGGTGGCCTGGTGGCTGTTTTTGCTCACCGCGCTGTGCTTCTGGAATTCGCGCAACCGATGGCTGCGCGTGCTGTCATCCTCCGTGACCGTCTTCTATTATCTGCTGACCATTCCGCTCACGGCCAACTGGGTTCTGGGCGCATTGGAGGCAACTGCCGCCCGTGAGCGGACCTGCGGTCCGCCGCCGGCGGGAAGCGTACTGATCGTGCTGGCGGGCGGTGTCAGCGGTGATCCGGACAGCGCGACCGACTTCGCCGACCTGAAAGCGGAGAGCATCCATCGCCTGCTGTCCGGCGCCCAGCTCGCGCTGCGCACGCCGGACAGCGTACTGGTGGTTTCCGGCGGCGCCGGCGGCCGTTATCGTGAGGCCGACCTGATGGCGAACTTGGCCGAACAGATGGGTTTGCCGCGCAACCGTATCATCGTGGACCGGAAATCGACCACCACCTATCAAAGCGCTGTCAACGTCGGCACCATGCTGGCCGGCAGCCATGCGCCTCGTTATATGCTGACCTCGGCCTACCACATGCCCAGGGCGTTCCTGGCGTTCCGCCAGAGCGGTCAGCCGGTGTGTGCCTGGCCGGTCGATTTCCGCGCCATCGCGATGCCCCCATACGCAATGCTCACGCCGCAGCTCAGTGCGCTGGAAAAAATGTCCCGCGCGCTGCACGAGTGGCTCGGCCTGTGGTTTTATCGCTGGCTGAAATGGAGGTGACGGCCGAAATGGCGCCCCGGTGCGGTTCGGGGGACGTATCGCGCGGCGTGCGTGAAGCACTCGACTGCTTGCACTTGCGTGCCGCCGGATCGGCAAGATGAGGCGAAACCCGCGATTCGGTGTCGGCCTGGCCGAGCCGCCGGCACTCGCCGTGAACCAAGCCACGGACACGAGCAAACCGCTACGCATCCTGATGGTGGTCGACGGCCGCTATCCCGCCACCGGCGGCGCTGAAATGCAGGCGCGGCTGGTAAGTGCCGCGTTGGCAGAATCCGGCCATCACGTGCAGATCCTGGCCCCGCATTTGGAGGCGCAACAGGCGCTGAAGGAACAAATCGACGGCATTCCGGTACATCGTCTCGCCTATCCGAAAATCAAGGGGCTGGGCGCCGTCATTCTCAACCTGCGCTTTGCCGCATTCCTGCTGCGACACCGGTGTGATTTCGATGCGATCCACATCCACATGATGCACAACCTGGCCGGAGCCGCCGGCTGGATCAAGCCCTGGATACGCCCGTCAATAACCGTCAAGGTGTCCGGCGCCGCAGAATTCGAAGGCGGAATCCTGGATCCAGGACTGCGTCACCGGGCCGTGCATCGCGTCCTCAATGCCGGTGCCAAGCGGCTGGACGCGTTTCAATGCATCAGCCAAGATACCGGTCAAATTATGTTGCGCGCCGGGTATCCAGCCGAAAAACTGCACTTTGTTCCAAACGCGGTCGACTGTGGGCGCTTCGTCCATTCGCCGATCAGCGCGCGGGATTTTCGCGTCGTCTTCGTCGGCCGGCAGGTCGCGGTCAAAGGGCTCGACGTGCTGCTGCGGGCCTGGGCGGAAACGACCCGGCCTGCTGGAGCACGTCTGGTGCTGGCGGGCGACGGACCCGAGCGGCCAGCCCTGATGCAACAGGCCAGTGCGTTGGGTATCGCCGAAACGGTTGAATTCCCCGGCACGATCAGCGACGTGCCGGCACTGCTGGCGGGTGCCGCGGCCTACGTCCAGCCTTCGCATCGTGAAGGCCTGCCGAATTCGGTGCTGGAGGCCATGGCCGCGGGGCTGCCGGTTATCGCCACTCGTATCGGCGGTCATGAGGACATCATCGCCGAAGGTGAAACGGGGCTGCTGGTGCCGCCCGCGGACCCCGGCGCCCTGGCGGCAGCCTTGCAGCGACTGTTCGAGAACTCTGAACTGCGCCGCCGGCTGGGCGATCAGGCCGCCGCTTACGTGCGCCGGAATTTCGCGACGACCGTCGTCATCGAGCGGCTGCTGGACCTCTACCGGACCGACATCCGCGATGCGCCGTTTCACCGCTGACCGCCGTAACCTGCAGCGCTGACGCAGCCCTGACCTTCGATCCGGCGCAGCAAAGAAATCTGGGCTCCTGAATGCTCTCCCGCCTCGCCCGGCACACCTCGAATTATTCCGCCGGCAGCCTGCTGGTCACCATGGCCAGCGTCATCACCTTTCCGATCTTCACCCGCATTTTCTCGGTCGCCGAGTACGGCACGCTCGGGCTCGTCACCTCGACTGTCCTGCTGCTGGTCGGCATCGGCAAATTCGGCATCCAGCATGCGACGATCCGCTTCTACGCCGAAGTCGACGCCGGTAAACGCAGCATCGACACCATCGACTTCTTCTCCACCGTGTTGCTGAGCATGGCCGGTATCGGCGCCTTGGCAACCGTGCTGTGCGCGATCGGAGCCGTCGTGCTGCCGTCGTCCTGGTGGGGTCAGACCAGTGCCGGAGAGGTGCTGCTGGTGGCCTCGCCGCTGATTTTCGTGCGCGTCGTCGACAGCGGCCTGCTCAATCTGCTGCGCGCGCAGCAACGCAGCGCGTTCTACAGCATTTTCACAGCGGTCCGGAAATACCTCGGCCTGGGCGTGATTCTGTCCGTCCTGTTCTTCATCGCCCGCAGTCTGGAAGGGTTTTTCGTCAGCACCATCGTTGCCGAAGGTTTATCGGTCTGCGTGTTGTTCTTGGTGTTCATGCGCAAGGGGTTGATCGACGTGCGGCGCTTTTCGTGGCCCCTGCTCACGGCCATGCTGTCGTTCGGTCTGCCGCTGCTGGGCAGCGAGCTTTCCTCCATCGTTCTCAATATCGGCGGCCGCTACATCATCAACGCCGACATGGGGGCGGAGCCGCTGGGCGCCTACTCCGCCGCGTACAATCTTTGCGATTACGTGCAGGCGGTGCTGACCGCATCTTTCGGTCAGGCCCTGATCCCGATGTACACCAACCTGTGGGAAGGGCGCGGCCGGGAGATCACTACCGAATTCCTGCAGCAATCGCTTCGCTATTACATCGCGATTTCGCTCGCGGTCCTCGCCGGCATGATGGCCATCGGCCCGGAACTGCTGCGTCTGCTGGCATCAGACAAGTACGACGCCGGCAGCGCGCTGATTCCCTATGTCATCGCCGGCATGCTGATCAGCGGCGGTACGCCCATTTTCAGCGCCGGCATTTACATCAAGAAGCAGACCAAAGTCGTCATGTATTCGGTGATGGCCGCCGCCATCGCCAACCTGGCGCTGACCATTGCGCTGACACCCGTATTCGGAATCGTCGGCGCCGGCGTTGCGACCTTGTTGAGCTATGTGCTGTATTCGTCTTCCACCGCATATTTCGGCCGGCACACCATCAACATCCGCATGCCCTGGCCGGATCTGGTGAAATTTTGTGCCCTGTCGGCGATCATGTATTGGGCAGTCACGCAATTCCGGCTGCACAACCTCGCGCTGAAATTGCCGATCCAGATCGTTGCGGGCGTCGTAATCTATGGTTTGCTATTGTTGCTGAGCGATCGACCGATACGCGATATGGGCCGGGGCGTCGTTGGACGCTTGCTCGAGATGCGCAGACACCGCCACTGATTCGGGAGCACGCAAGGGGGACAGGATCGTCTGTGAGATCCGACTTTAAACAGCAAAGTGGCGGTTAGACCATAACGGGGACAGCCGTTGATCGAAAAACTGTGCCGGATTGGAAGCTGGCTCAAAACCAAGCTGGTCAAGCCCGTTCACCTGGTGGCCCTGGCGACCGGCGTATCGACGTGGCTTGCCCGGCGGCGACCGCAACGACGCATCCTGATGCTGCACAACATCGAACATCGCGAGCTGCCGCCCGAGGTGTTCGAGCGGCAGATGCTTTGGCTTAAACGGCATTTCACCATCGTGTCGCTGCCTACCATGGTTGAGCGCCTAGAGCGCGGTCTGCCGCCATTGGCTGGCGGCGAGCTGGCGCTGACCTTCGACGACGGCCTCAGAAATCATGAGGAGCACGCCTACCGGGTGCTGCTCAAGCATCGCATTCCGGCGACGTTCTTCGTCTGCCCCGGACTGGTCGACAGCCGCAGCTGGCTCTGGAACCAGGAAACCCGCATGCGCCTGCGCACCCTGCCCCCCGCGCAGCGCCGGCGACTCGGTGCCGGTATCGGCATGCCGGATGCGGATATCGAAACCACCATCGCCTGGATGAAAACGCTGGGTTTGCAGCAGCGGCGTTCGGTCGAGGACGCGATAAGGACGGCCACCCGCGATTTCACGCTATCGCCGGAATTGCAGGCCGTGTACGAGCCGCTGACCTGGGACGGCATCCGCACCATGGATCCAGAACTCATCACCATCGGATCGCACTCGCTGACCCACCCGATCCTGCCAACTCTGGATGATGAACAACTGGCATACGAGATCGTCCACAGCCGGCAACTACTGGAACAACGTCTGCACCGCCCGATCGATCTCTTCTGCTATCCAAACGGCAGCAACGATCAGCGGGCGAGAGACCTGGTGGCTCGGCACTATCGTGCCGCCGTCACCGCAGACCATGGATTTGTACAAGCTGATACGCCGCTCGAGGCGCTGCCGCGCATCCCTTCTGCGGTTCGTACCGCCCTGCTGGCCTGGCGGCTACACCGGCCAAGCGCCTGAAGCCTTGGGTTCGGCTCCGGCTTCGGACATCGCCGCGCGACCAATCGGCTTTCGCATGCGGGCGAGCGCCCGAGCGTGATCGGCAACGGTCGCGACTTCAAGACAGCGAGCGCCATGAAAGCGTCACGCGGCCATCACCGGATTTTCACCAGGCGAGGCTAGGTTTAAATGAAGCGGGCATTTTCTGCCCGCCGTTTCGGGGCCAGCCATCCCCGAAACTCCAAGCCACGCAGGAGATTGAAGATGAAGTCCGAACCCATGCACAGACTCCGCCGTGCACCGCTCGCCGGCGCGATAGCGCTCGCCATCGCGGTGCAGGTTGCGACGCCCGTAACCGTGTTTGCGCAAGACGCCGCTCCAACGGCCACACCCATCCGCCATGTCGTCGTGATCTTCCAGGAAAACGTCTCGTTCGACCACTACTTCGGCACCTACCCGCGCGCCGCTAACCCCGATGGCGAACCGCGTTTCGTCGGCCGCCCGGACACACCATCGGTGAACGGCTTCAGCGACCAGTTGCTGAACCACAACCCCAATGCCGCCAACCCGATGCGTCTGGACCGCAATGAGGCCCTGACCTGCGACCAGGATCACAATTACACCGCCGAGCAGAAGGCTTTCAACGCCGGCCTGATGGACAAGTTCGTTGAAAACACCAACGTCGAGTCCTGCAATTCGCCCGATGTCGGCAAATCGGGTCTGGTGATGGACTACTACGACGGCAATACTGTAACGGCGCTGTGGAACTATGCTCAGAACTTCGCCTTGAGCGACAACTTCTTCAATACCACTTTCGGTCCATCGACCCCGGGCGCGTTGAACCTGGTGTCCGGTCAAACCTATGGCGCGCGCTCCACCCAACCGGCGACCGACACCTACGGGGTGGTGGCCGCGAACGCCAGTGGCATCGGCACAGTGATCAACGACCCCGACCCGACCTATGACGATTGCTCCAACAGCAAGAACCCCACCGTCTCGATGGCCAACGGCAACAAGAACGTCGGCGACCTGCTCAATGCCAAGAGCGTCACCTGGGGCTGGTTCGAAGGCGGCTTCCGCCCCACCAGCACGGATGCCAACGGCAAGGCGGTCTGCGGCGCCACCAGCGTCAATATCGGCGGTGCCCGGATTCGCGACTATATCCCGCACCATGAACCGTTCCAGTACTACCAATCGACGTCGAACCCGCACCACTTGCCGCCGAGTTCGGTGGCGATGATCGGCCGTCAGGATCAGGCCAACCATCAGTACGATCTGCAGGATTTCTGGTCGGCCGTGCAGGTCGGAAACCTGCCGGCGGTGAGCTTCCTGAAGGCCGCTGCGTATCAGGACGGCCACGCCGGCTATTCCGATCCGCTGGACGAGCAGCACTTCCTCGTCGACACCATCAACCGCCTGCAGCACAATCCCGAGTGGAACAGCACGGCAGTCATCATCGCCTACGACGACTCCGACGGCTGGTACGATCACGTCATGGGTCCGATCGTAAGTCAGTCCGGCGATTCGACGCACGATGCATTGGTGGACAGCAGCTGCGGTCTGGCCGCACCCGGTGCCTATCTCGACCGCTGCGGCTATGGACCGCGCCTGCCGCTGCTGGTGATCTCACCCTGGGCCAGGACCAATTTCGTCGATCACAGCGTCACCGATCAAACATCCATCCTGCGGTTCATCGAGGATAACTGGGCGCTCGGCCGCATCGGCGACCAGTCCTTCGATGCCCGAGCCGGCACCTTGAACACCCTGTTCGACTTCGATGGCCACCCTGGAGCGTATCGCCTGTTTCTCGACCCGCGGACGGGAACGGTCCTGCATGGCGAGGGCGGCGGCGACCGTCACGGCCGCGATGACCACTTCTAAAGTATTTCTTCAGCAGAAAGAGCAGAAGTTCCGCAGACACGCGGCCGGGAGCATCGCTCCCGGCCTTTTCATCGGCACTGGCTAATGGTCGGGGTGACAGGATTTGAACCTGCGACCCCCTGCGCCCAAGGCAGGTGCGCTACCAGGCTGCGCCACACCCCGACCGAGAACCGCCTTCACCGCTGCAGCTCGACCCGCCGAATTTCGGCCCGCTGGAATTTCAACACAGGACAGGACCCGCCACTGCCGTTCGCCGCCGGCAAGCGCCATCGCGCTCATCGGTATACCGATCGGCGAGCGTAGCGACTCAAGCGGGCCTAATATCCAGAAAAACATGAATATATTGAGCCAACTCACTATTTAAACAATGTTATTTTTCGGAACAACGAGGACGGCACGACCACAGTATAAATGAGAAGCCCGCATAGGCGCAGATCAGGCGGAAGCGAGCCGGCTGCGACGATAACCGTAGGCAAAGTATATGGCCAGCCCCAGCACCAGCCAGACGAAGAAGCGCAGCCAACTGGCGATGGTCAGTCCGGCCATCAGCAGCAGGCAGGTGATGATCGTCACCAGCGGTGCCACCGGTCCGCCGGGGACGCGGAACGCACGCGGGCGGTCCGGCTGCTGCCAGCGCAGCACCAGCACACTGGCCGCCACCATCACGAACGCGAACAGGGTGCCGATGTTGGACAGATCGGCCAGCGTGCCGATGTCCAGCAGGCCGGCCGGGATGCCGACCACCAAACCCGCGGCCCAGGTGGCGAACGCCGGCGTGCGGAATCGCGGATGCACGCGCGCGAAAGCCGCCGGCAGCAGCCCGTCGCGCGACATCGCAAACCACACCCGCGCCTGGCCGAGCTGGAACACCAGCAGCGAAGACACCATGCCGATGATCGCGCCGATCAACACCACCAGCTGTATATTCAGCAGATGCACGCGCGCCAGCGCATGCACCACCGGCGCGGCGTCTCCGGCTAGGCTCTGCCACGGCACGATGCCGGTCAACACCACGGCGACGCCCACATACAGCAGCGTGCTGATCAGCAGCGTGGTGATGATGCCGATCGGCAGATCGCGCTTCGGGTTGACGCATTCCTCGGCGGCAGTGGAAACGGAATCGAAACCGATGTAGGTGAAAAACACGATCGCGCCGCCGGTCAGCATCCCCGGCCAGCCGTTGGGGGCGAATGGATGCCAGTTGGCGGGATGCACGTAAGCTGCAGCGAAGCCGACAAAGATCACGATTGCCGCCAGCTTGATCAATACCATCGCGTTGTTGGTGCGCACCGATTCACGGATGCCGCGTACCAGTACCACGGTCAGCAGCATCACCACCAGAAACGCCGGCAGGTTGAAACCGAAGTGCCAGCCCGGCGGATACAGCGTCGTCCCTTGCAGATCGTTCAAGCCTTCCGGCAGATAAGCCGGTGAAATCCAGCGCAGGCTGGGCCGAACGCCGAACCAACCCAGCAGGCTGACCAGGTGCGCCGAGAAACCCACGCTGACTGCCATGTTTGACACTGCGTACTCGAGGATCAAGGTCCAACCCAGCACCCAGGCCACCAGCTCACCGAGCGTGGCGTAGGTATAGGTATAGGCGCTGCCGGCGATCGGGATCATCGTCGCCAGTTCGGCGTAGCACAGCGCCGCGAAACCGCAGACGCCCGCCACCAGCAGGAACGACACCGCAATCGCCGGTCCGGCGCCAGGCCGGCCGAGTGTCCCGGCGTGGTTCAGCAGCCAGTCCAGCAGCGGGGCATTGAGCAGCGAGGAAACTTCCAGATGCTGGCCGGCGATCGCCGTGCCGATGACGGTAAAAATCCCGGAACCGATTACGGCGCCGATGCCGAGCGAGGTGAGGCTGACCCAGCCAAGCGTTTTCTTCAGCTGCCGCTCCGGCTGCTCGGATTCGCTGATCAGCCGGTCGATATCCTTGCGGCGCAAAAGCCGCCGCAGCGGTGAAGAATTCACGCGATTTTCCCTTGGATCGTGGGTTACCGTGCAGGACTTTAACCCGAAGCGCTCGGCGGTGTGCAAGCCGCCGACCGGTCACGGCGGCAGGGATCATCAGACGCCGTGGGCGACGTTTAAAAACCCGCATCGTTCACTCGACGACCCGCAGCAATACGCCGCCCGGCTCGGCGCTTCTCGCGCTCAGCTTGCATCCAGCTCCGGATAGTGCCGGAAAATGCCGTTTTCATTGAAGGCGACACGGCGGCCGGAGGCCAGATAGGCGGCGATGCGGTCGCCTTTTGCAACGCGATCGTGCAACGCGCTGACCAGCGGATACGTCTCGCCGTTTTTTTTCATAGCACGCGGGAAAGCGTAACGCAGGCCGTCCACCGCCTGAAACAGTGACAAATCCACGTAAGTGAGCGCTCGGCCGACCAGGTGCCCGCCTCCGGTCGGTTTGCGTTCGAGCACGGTTTCGAAATACCCCAGGAACTTCGGCAGCCGGTGTCGGAGGAATTCTGTCGTGCGTTTGCGTGCCGCCGCTTTCTGATCTTCGTAGTGCAGCGTCGGCCCCAGCGGATGGTGCGTGTCGTGGATTTCGGACACCCAGTCCATGATCGTCAGCTGCAATTGATGCGCCCATAGCCGTCCGCTCTCGTCCGCCGGCGCCAGCCCGTGCCGCGGACCGAGGTACAGCAGGATGTTGGCCGTCTGCGCGATAACGAGGTCGCCGGCTCTGAGCACCGGCAGCGCATACGGCGGATACGGCGAACCGCAGCGATCCAGGACGCGTTCCAATTTCTCGATGGCGGTGCCCTCCCCGCCCACGTCCTGCGCCACGTCCACGTAGTGCGTGCCGGCCTGTTCGAGCGCGAGCCGCACGAACTCGCCGCGTCCCTGAATCCCGGGCCAGTAATACAGTTCGTAGATCATTGTCTTGCTCCATGTCCAATGCCTGCGGCCGTCGCCCTGCGCAACGCGGCGGACAGGCTCAACGCGGCCCGCGCCCGGATTGCGCACTCCGCTGCGGCAACAGCAGCGTAACCCGCAGACCGCCACCGTCGCGGTTGGACAGCGTGATGCGGCCGTCGTGCGCCTCAACGATTTCGCGCGCCAGCGCCAGGCCCAGCCCGGTGCCGCTGCGCTTGGTCGAATAGAACGGCAGCAGCGCGCTGCCCAGCACCGCCTCGCTCATGCCCTCGCCGCGGTCGCGCACTTCGATTTGCAGATCCCGACCGCGCCGGACGACTTCCAGCTCAACTGCGTCGGCGGGACTGCCCGACTCCCGTGCGTTTTTCAGCAGGTTGATCAGCACCTGTTCGATCTGGCTGCGGTCGAAGACGCCGGGCTCTTCCGGCAGGGAGCCGACGTGGCGGAACTGACCCTGCAGCGCCAGCCCATTGAGAAACGAAGACCATTCGACCGCCTCAAAACGCGGTGCCGGCAGCCGTGCCAACGAGGCATATCCCTCGATGAAGCCCTGCAGGTGGCGAGCGCGCTCGCCGATGGTCGCAAACACGTCCGGCAGGCGTTCGATCGCACCGCGTTTGATCAGCTCGGCGCCGGAATGCGCCAGCGACGAGATCGGCGCCAATGAATTGTTCAACTCGTGGCTGACCACGCGGATCAGCTTTTTCCAGGTTCCGACTTCCTGTCGCGACAGCTCGCGCGTCAGTCGCCTGAACAGATACAGCCGATGCGCTCGGCCCTGCAGGTTGAAATCGCGCTGCGACAGGTGAAAGGTCTCCTCGGCGCCATCCAGCTCGATCGGCACCAGGCAGTCCTCCTGCAACGACACCGCCTGTGCCAATTCGGCCGGACAGCGCTGCAGCAGTTCGCCGAATGCCTGCCCCTGCAGGCTGCGACCGTCATCGAGCAGGTGGCGGGCGGCAAGGTTGGAGAAGACGACACGTCGGTGCCCGTCGACCAGCACCAGCGCCACCGGTGTGTTCTGCACCACGGTATCCAGCAGCAGCTCGCGCTGCTGCAGGTCCGCGCGCTGGCGCCGGAGCGCCTGCCCCAATTCGTTGTGGGCCGCGATCAGGGTGCCGAGTTCGTCGCGCCGGTCGGCCGCCAACGACAGGCTGAAATCGCCGTCGCGATAACTGGCCACGGCGCCTTCGAGCGCGCGCAGCAACCGTCGGATCGGCTCGACGCTGCGGCGCGCCAGCCACAGCGTCAATGCCAAACTCGGTGCCAGCGTCGCCGCGGCGGCCAGCACCGGCGCCTGCAGCCAGTACGACAGCAGCGCAGCGGATACCGTGCCGGCGGCCAGCGTCAGCCCCAGCAGCGAGGCCAGCTTGCCCTCGAGTGAATTCGCGCGCATCACCGGATTGTGCGGCAGTCTGGCCGTGAGCGCTGATCTCCCGGCTACGCCGGATCCGGCGGTTGGATGCCGAAGCGCTGCATGCGGCGATACAGCGCCTGGCGCGACAGGCCCAGACGCTGGGCCGCACGGCTGACCACGCCGCCGGCGCCATGCAGCGCCGCCTCGATGGTTTCGCGGTCGGGTTCGTCGAGCGGCCGCGGCGCCGGCCGCGTGGCCGGCAGATGCAGATCGGCGGCGCGAATGACCCCGTCGCGGCACAGCAGCCCGGCGCGTTCCACGGCGTTCTTGAGTTCACGCACGTTGCCCGGCCAATGGTGAGCGCAGAGCGCGTCACGGGCCTCTTCGGCGAACACGCAGCCGCCGGCGAGAAAGGACTCGGCCAGCGGCAGAATATCTTCCGGGCGTTCGGCCAGCGGCGGCACGCGGATCTCGATCACGTTGAGCCGGTAGTACAGATCCTGCCGGAAGGCGCCGGCGGCGATCATCGCGGCCAGATCTGCATTGGTGGCGCTGATCACCCGCGCGCTGCTGCGGCGCGCGCGGCTGGAACCCAGGCGCTGGAACTGTCCGGTCTCCAGCACCCGCAACAGCTTGACCTGACCGGACAGCGGCAGGTTGCCAATCTCGTCGAGAAACAACGTGCCGCCGTCGGCGGCCTCGAAGCGGCCCTCGCGCGCCTTGCCGGCACCGGTGAACGCGCCGGCATCGGCACCGAACAGTTCGGCCTCGATCAGCTCGGCCGGCAACGCGCCGCAGTTGACCGCCACCAGCGGCCCGTCGTGCAGCGCCGAATTGGCGTGGATCACCTCGGCGATGCACTCCTTGCCGACGCCGTTGGAGCCGGTGATCAGCACCGGCACGGCGGCGCGGGCGACGCGACAGGCCAACTCCACCGCCCGCTCCATCGCCGACGAGGCGAACACCAGGCCGCGCAGATCGTATCCGGCCCGGAGCTGTGCCTGCCGATGCCGTTGCTCGGCCGCCGCCTGCGCCCGCAGCCTGCTGGCCTCCGACAGCTCCAGCAGGTTCTCGACCGTGGCCAGCAGCTTGGCGTCGTCCCAGGGCTTGGCGACGTAATCGGCGGCGCCGGCCCGGATCAGTTCCACCGCCGTCTCCAGGTGGGTCCAGGCGGTCAGCAGGACCACCGGCAGATCCGGCTGCCGCTGGCGGATGGCGTGGAACAGCGCCACGCCCTCCGCGCCCGAGGTCGTGTCAGCGGTGAAATTCATGTCCTGGATCACGACATCCGCGGCCTCGCGATCCAGCAGTTCCAGGCCCTGCTGGGGCGTCGCCGCGATCAGCGGGCGGATGTCGTGCAGCGACAGCAGCAGCGACAGCGCCTCACCCACCGCGCTCTGGTCGTCGATGATCAGTGCTGTGCGCATGTTTTCAGTACCGGGCAAGCCCTGGTGCTAGCATAATCGTGCTTTCCCGTCGATCTGGCACAAAGCCATGC
This sequence comes from Gammaproteobacteria bacterium, assembly GCA_028871525.1. GTDB lineage: Bacteria > Pseudomonadota > Gammaproteobacteria > Nevskiales > Nevskiaceae > SCRT01. Next base: position 1,819 of record JAGWMX010000071.1, on the reverse strand, counting down.
AACGCGCGCGCGCCTACATCAGCGTTTCCGACTATCTCGCGGGAGAGTTGCGCAGCCCGATCAAGCACGAGTACGTCGACGGCGAGGTGTACGCCATGGTCGGCGCCTCGCGGCGGCACAATCTTCTGGTGACCAATCTTCTGCGATTGGCGGCGAATGCCGCGCTCAAGCGGCCGCCGTGCCAGGTCTTCGCCGCCGACATGAAAGTGAGGGTGGAGGCGGACAACGCCTTCTACTATCCCGACGTCTCCGGCAGTTGCGATCCGGACGACCGCGAAGAGTATTTCCTGACCCGGCCCTGCTTCATCGTCGAAGTGTTGTCGCCTGCGACCGCCGCCATCGACCGCCGCGAGAAACGCCTGGCCTACCGGACGCTGGCGTCGCTGAAAGAATACGTGGTCGTGGACCAGGACCGGCGGCGGGTGGACGTCTACTGCGCCGGCGACGGCGGCTGGCATGCCGAAACCCTGACGCAGTCCGGCACTTTCGAGTTGAGCTGCCTGGGATTGCGCCTGAGCCTCGACCAGATCTACCAAGGCGTGGAGCTGCCACACGAGGTGGCCGAAGCCGGGCCGGCCTACGCGAGCGCGAGCGCGTCTTCGCAGGCATAAGGTCTTCATACCGTGCGCGTTGCCACTACCGGCGGCACGCGCGCGGCGCGCAGCGCCGGCCACAGCGCGGCGAACTGCCCCAGCCCGAGCAGCGCCAGCACCGCGACAGCGGGGTAATAGACCGGCATCCGCGCCGTCTCGAACGCGGTGGTCAGCAGCAGATTCGACCCGACCGCCAGCGCCGCGCCGAGCACCGCGCCGGTGATCGTGATCAGCAGGTTTTCGGTGAGGAAGTAGCTGACGATGTCGCGGCGGCGGGCGCCGAGCGCGCGGCGCACGCCGATCTGTCGGCGGCGCTGGGCCACCCAGAAGCTGGTCAGGCCGACGATGCCGAAGGCGGTGACCAGCAGCAGCATCACGCTGATACCGGCCAGCAGCCGCGCCGCTGCGCCGAAGTCGCGATAGGCGTCGGCGCGGGTGGCCGCAAACGGCTGCAGCCGGGTCAGGATGCGGTCGCGGCTGATGCCGAGCAGCGTGCGCCGGGTTGCCGCCATCGCCGCCGCCATCCGTCCGGGCCGGGTGCGAACGACGTACCGGTAGCTTGAGAACAGCGTGCGTTCGGGCATTAGTACCACCCGGGCGTTGAACGCCTCGGCGACGTGGCCGATACCGGTGCTGCTGCCCTCCATGCGCTGCACCTCGCCGACGATGGTGACCGGCTTGTCGCTCAGATAGAACGTCTTGCCGACCGCACCGCCCGATGGAAACAGTGCGTCGGCGGCGGCCCGCGTGACCACCGCAGCGGGCGTCGGCGCAAACGGGTTATCGGGATTGGCGTCGACCAGCTCGTCCGGCTTGAACCAGCGGCCCGCGATCAGCTTCAGCCCGAAGGTCTGCAGCGCGTGATCGTCGACTAGAACCGGCAGCACCGGAATATTGCCCTTGCTCAGATTGGGTTGGGTTGCGGCGTCCAGCGCGATGGTGTCGTTGTTCAGCGGTACGGTACTGGCAGCGGTAGCGTCGACGACGCCGGGCAGGCGGCGCAGCGCCGCCAGATCGGTGGTCAGTCGCGACTTGAGGTCGCCAGCGGTAAGCGGGGTTGAACCCTGCCTGAGCCACTGATTGTCGACGCTGAAGATATGCGCCTCGTCGATGCCGGTCGGGCGCGAGATCGAGGCGGTGAGCTGTCCGACGATGAAGGCCGCGTTGCAGGCGATGGCCAGCGTCAGCGCGATCTCCATGACGATCAGCAGCGCGCCGGCCTTGTT
>JAGWMX010000070.1 GCA_028871525.1 Gammaproteobacteria bacterium | reverse complement strand
GATCTGACCACGGCTCCCACTCCCTCCCAGCGCCGAGCCCTGGAGTTGATCGACAAAATCGCCGCGTAGACAGAACGCCGCCGCCTTCGCTGACTGCATGTCAATGAAATCACACGGGAACGTCGTCCCGCAGGCAGAGGAACTTCAGTTTAAACGTCACGGGCGCTGCCCTCGGGTACCGGCTCGCGGCCGAAACCGCGGCGCGCGGAAAATACCAGCAAAGCCGGTGCCGGGTCCAGCTTCCGACGAGGGAATATTTTGATGCCTGAAAAGATGTGAGCGTCGTCGAGAGCGGATCTACGCCCGCGGCCGCTGCTGTCGATTCGTTATTTCACGCGCGCCATGCGCGGCGGTCTCCCCCCCATTCGGGGGAATGACGAGCCACGCCACGGCTGATCTACTGCGTGTTGTCAATGCCGGCGGTGTCCGGCGACTTGTGGGGCCTGTGATAGGCGGGAGCGGGGTCCGGGAGTTCGTTGTCCGGTTGTAAGTGACGGGGTGGACGAAAGCCGCGCGCTTTGCGATCGCAAATCAGTGTCGCCGGCTTTGAATTCTTTCGGATCGATCAACGCTCGGTGGCGGCGTGCGAGTCAGCGCGCGCGGCCGGGTGGATGGCTGACGTAAACATCCTTGTGGGAGCGTGAGATTATGGTTAACAGAAGGTTTACCTTAAAGCTCGGAGCCGCAGCCGGCGCCGGATTGCTTTCGCGGTCGGTGACCGGGCAGATCATTCCGCAGAGCGGATTGGTGTTCCCGAGCGGTTATACGCCGTCATGGGTCGGCAGACCGAGCCCGCCGGTGCGGCCGTTCGTTACTCCGTTGTTCCAGATGCCGATCGCGCAGCCGGTACCCCTGAGCGCGCTGGATCCGCCGCCGGACCCGGCTCGTCACCAGCGCTACAACGACTTTCTGCCGAAGAAGTTCTACATACAGAACCTCGAGGAGATCAAGTGGGCCTACCACATTGATCCGCCGTACAACCAGGGTTCCTGGGTGTACGGGTTCGACGGCATCCAGCCGGGACCGACGTTCATCACCAACTACGGCGAGCCGCTGTTCGTGCGGCGCAACAACCGTCTGCCGCCGGTGGGCCAGGGCAAGGTCACCTGGGCGCTGCCGTCGTTTTCGATTCACACCCACAACGGCCACCAGGCGTCGGAGAGCGACGGGTTTCCGTCGGACTTCGCCGACCCGGGCCAGTTCTGGGACCACCACTACCCGAGTTTCCCGGCCGGTTTCGATCCGACCGAGGTCATGGGTACGCTGTGGTACCACGACCACCGTCTGGACTTCACCGCGACCAACGTGTACGCGGGGTTCTCGGGCTTTTTCCTGGCCTTCGACGAGCGGGATTCCAACAACGAAAACGACAAAAACCCGAAGGCGTTCCGGCTGCCCAGCGGCAAGTACGACGTCCCGCTGATTCTGCACGACATCTCCTTCGGACCCAACGCCGAAGTGCTGTGGGACTTCGTCGGTGCCCATCCGTCGACCTCCAGCGAACCGGGCCATGGCGGATACAACGGAGATGCTCCGTTCGTTGAAAGCAACGGCACGCCGTACACGATCAACGGCATGATCGGCGACATGTTCACGGTCAACCGCATCATCCAGCCGTATTTGAAGGTCGAGCGTCGCAAGTATCGTCTGCGGCTGCTCAACGGCGGTCCGTCGCGGAATTATTCGGTGGCCTTCACCAAGGACGGCAGCACCCCGGAGAAGGTGTTCATCATCTCCAACGAGGGCAACCTGCTGCCGCACCCGATCGAGATGGACGACTATTTCGATCTGTGGCCGGCCAACCGCTACGACATCATCATCGACTTCTCGAAGTACCAGGACGGCGACTACATCTACCTGACCAACCGTATGGAGGAGCGTCAGGACGGCGCCGGCGAAACCGGGCGGTATACGACGGGAACGTCGGGTGGAGTGAATCCGACCAACCTGATCATGCGCTTCGACGTGGTTGGCGGCACGGTGCAGGATCCGAGCCATCTGCCGGATCACATGATCGACCGGCCGCTGATCGACCTGAGCGAAGTCAAGCGCGAGCGTCTGTTCGTGTTCGACTACACCAACGGGCTGTTCACGATCAACGGGCGGCTGATGGATCCGAACCGGATCGACGCGGCGATCGAACAGGGCAGCGCCGAGATCTGGACGTTGCGCAACGACGGCGACGCCTGGAGTCACCCGATCCATACCCACTTCGAAGAGTTCCAGATCATCGAGATCAACGGCAAGCCGGTGCCTCCGGGCAGCATCAACTGGGGACGCAAGGACGTCGTACAGCTCGGTCCTGGCGACGAGGTCAAGTTCTTCGGTCGTTGGCGGGACTTCTTCGGCAAGTTCGTGATGCATTGCCACAACGTGGTGCACGAGGATCACGCAATGATGATCCGGTGGGACATCGTTCCTCCGGGCCAGGGCTATTGAGCGGCCGCGTGCCATCCGTCAACGGGATATGGGGGTTGAAATGAACGAGCGTCGCAAATTTCTAGTCAAGTTCTCCGGCGCGGCGGCGGGCCTTCTGGCCGCCGGCGCCGCGACCGCGAACCAGAGCAAACCTGTAGCAATAGATCGCGGCAAGCTGTTGACGCGGGAAAAGTTGCAAGGGCGCAGCCAGTTTCCGGAAGCCGCTGCGGAAAACAGTCGCGGGCAATTGGTGCGGCTGTATGCGGACTTGATCCGGGGCAAGGCCGTAGTCATCAACTACATGGCGATCGGCAACGAACAGGCGTTCCCGATCACCGCCAAGTTGGTGGAAGTGGCCCATCGTCTGGGGCCGAGACTGGGTAGCGAGGTACATTTCATCTCGATCACCAGCGATCCGGTACACGACACGCCGCAGCGATTGCGCGAGTTCGCCAAGCGCATGGGCGTTCCGGAAAAAGGCTGGCAGTTCGTGCGGCTGGCGGACGACGACAACCTGGTCGTGTCCGCTCGGTTGTATCGTCACCCGCGCCGTCCGGATCCGCACACGCAGTTGGATACGGTGCACTACGGCAACGACGCGGTGGGCGTGTGGGGGCAATTTCCGTCGACGATCTCCACCGAAGACGCGGTGATGAGAGTCAGTTCGATTCTGCCCGGCAAGCCCGTCACCGGACCGATGCGGCAAGCCGGTCCCCGCAAGCTCGGGGAACCCGGTTTGCCATTCAACAACCGCATCGCCTGATGGCCGCCGCCGTCACGCGCTTCGCATGCAGGTGATCAAGATGAATCTATTGAGCAAACGCAAGCTGGTGGGGCTGTCGCTGGCAGCCCTGTTGACAACCGGTGTGGGTATTGCCGCGGCGCAGATCCCGCCACCGCCCTCCGACCGCACGCCGCAACCAAAACCACCGCCGTCGGCTTGGACGATGACGACCTCGGCGGACGGATCGACCACGATCATCATCACGCCGGCCAGCAATTTCCCGGAGTCGGACCCGTGGGTGGATCCGACCAACCTGCTGCCGACGGTCTACGCCGACGTCAAGGCGGCCAACGGGGTACCGATTCCGAATACGCTGCCGTCGACGCCGGAGCATCCGTACAATCTGCACGCCGACCCGGACATCCAGCCGATCAATCAGACGTCGCCGGCCGACGATCTGGCGGCGATCTTCAAGTCCTGGCACGACGCCCCGGATTACAACAGCGACAATCCGACAGCCGCGGGCTACCAGTACGACCCGAAGAACTTCAGCTACGCGGCGCTGCAGCGCGGCATCGACATCCTGGAGGGCAATCCGGTCCCGGATCGCGTCTACAGCGGAATCCCGATGCTGCACTACATGGCGGGCAGCGAAGTCAAGAAGGTCATCCCCGAGTACGATGCCAACGGCAACGTGGTCGGCGGCAACGTCACGGTGCACCAGGTGTGGTTCGGCCAGCACATCGAGTCGGACACCGCGTACATCGATCCGTCGGCGGTGCTGAACGTTCCGTACACCGTAACCTACGTGGTCGACGCGCTGCACCGGGGCAACGATGACTTCTCGCCAGCGCAGGTGTTTTTCGACGACCCGGCCGTGCTCGGCAAGGCGGTGCCGCTGGTGCTGTTCGACGCCACATTCTTCCCGATTCTGGACGGCACCCGGACCACCTTCGTGATCCGTCAGCCGCCGGGCCGCTTCTGGAACCTGACCTATACCTGGGGCTGGCGCCGCCACCCGGGCCGCGTCGAGGTCATGGAGAACGCACGCAAGGTGGTTGCTGGCAAGCCGATCGTGCAGTGGGAGACCGACACCTTCGGCGCCGATCCGCGCGCGAGCGAGGCGGCCAAGGAAGCGGCGATCGCGATGATCGGCGACCTGTCCCCGGCCAAACGCATGTGGATGGCGCTGCGCAAACTGCAGGAGACCGGCTATAACCCGCCGGTGATGGCCGAGGCCGAGCGCGCTTTTGCGCAGTGGCAGAACCGCAGCCAGTTGCCGGACGGCGTTAAGGCCGACCCCGACGCCGGCGTCACGCTGTTCTATGTCAACAACACCATCTATGGCCACGTGAAAGGCTTCGTCCGCACGCTGCACCATCCGTTGCTCGACGCCTGGCACCTGCGCGGGTTCAAGCTGCACGTCCATCTGATCAACGGGGATTACTTCACGCACGCTTGGGTGCCGGTGGACTTCGGGGGAATGCGCGGCTGGGAGAACACGTTCCAGAACACCATCCCGCTGGGCGGCGACGGCGCCTGGTTCACGTTCGGGCGAGCATACTGGACTCCGGAGGTCCCGACACCGGTCTTCGTGCCGGCAGCCACGCCGTCCCCGGATGAGACGATGCCGGAAGACGCACAGATGCGGATGGCAGCGAGCAATGAGCCGCCGAAGGTCGACTTGGGCCTGATCAGCAAGTTCAAGGACGCTTGGGAGGACTCGAACGATCCGGAGGGCAAGAGCTGGCCCGCCAACATGCCGAGGCCCAACCTGTCGGCCGATAACGGCGAAGGCGACGTGCTCGGTCAGCACGACGTGTACATCACGTTCAACTACGAGCCCTCGATCCGGCTGCGGATGTACCAGTTCGACCCGCTGCACCACAACCAGAACATCTGGTCGATACACTAGCTACGAAGCGGCCGGTCAACCGGATCAGTATTCCGGTTGACCGGCCGGAATTACAGTGATGCATCGCATGGTGAACATCTTTGCTGCGTCGGGCCGGCAGGCCCTCCGGGCCTGCCGCCGCTCGGCACTCCGGTCGGCTGCGAATTCGGATCGCGCATTCGGTCCCCGCCGGTGCGCGATTTTCTTTTTAGGCGCATGCCTGGCCGGGTCGCTGCCGATGGGGGTCGCGCTCGCGCACGGGGCTAAGGCTCAGATGCCGGGGATGCAGATGTCGGCGCCGCCGGACATCGTTAGCAGTCTGCACCGTTACCAGGTTCCGGCGATCACGCTGGTGAACCAGTTCGGGCATAAGGTTCGTCTGCATCGCGTGCTGAACCGAAAAGATCCGGTGCTGGTCGAGTTTTTCTTTACCACCTGCACCACGATCTGCGGTGTACGCTCCGCGCAACTGGTTGCAGCACAACCGAAACTCGCGCAAGCCAAGATGAAGGTGGGTTTCTACACCATCTCGATCGATCCCGAGCACGATACTCCAGCGGTCATGCTGGCCTATTCCAAGAGCTTCGGAGCACCGCCGCCGCCCAACTGGCAACTGCTCACGGGAACCAGTGAGCAGATCACCCGGGTCGAGGCGGCATTCAACGCCTCGAATCCCTCGAACGATAAAATGATGCACAAGGCGTTGACGTTTATCCGCGGCGGGGCGGGCAAGCCCTGGGTCCGAATCGATGGGCTGATGACCACCGAGCAGCTGGTGCAGCAGATTCAAACGGCCGTCGCCGCACGCTGAGACGGACGAGGAAAACGGTTGTCGCCGGTCGGATTCCGACCTTCGGAGGCCGCGCCCGCGTGTGCACCGGGCGTAAACGCACCGTATCGGGGGATGCATGTACCTTGGTAACGATTCACCATCAAGGGGCGCCTTATCCGCCGCCGTACCGCAGCGGGTTAAGGAGCGCCAGGTTCGATCACCCGTGATCGGATCTCCGAGCCTTCGCGGTCGGCGCTGGCCGCGCGCGTTGGTCCATTTGTTTTCGAGAGCTGCCTGACATGCGATGCCGATACCCTGGCTTTTGTGCGCCCCTGGGGGCGTTGCTGTTCGCCACCGCGTTGGCCGCCTGCGGGTCCGTGGGCAGCGGCAACGGCCACGGCGCGCTTTCCGAAGTGGCTCTCGGCCGGCGCATCTATCGCCACGGAGTCGGGACCGACGGCAAGCCGATCCAGGCGTTCTCACAGCACGATATCGCGATGGTGGGAGGACAAGCCGCCTGCATCAACTGCCATCGCCCCAGCGGATTGGGTTCCAACGAGGGCGGATATTACGTGCCGCCGATCAACGCGCCGTTGCTGTATGCGCCGCGCAAGCTCGATCGGCTGCGGCTGTTCCCGAGTCTGTACCACCAAATACAGCCCCAGCGCTTCAAACATCGCCTGTATCAGCCACGGATGCGGCCGGCGTATACCCGCGATTCGCTGGGTAAAACGCTGCGCACGGGAATCGATCCCGGCGGCAACACGCTGGCGGCGATCATGCCGCGCTACCAGATCAGCGCTGCCGACGTCGCGGCGCTGGACGCATATTTGCACACGCTGTCGGCACATATCGATCCCGGAGTGACCGCTACCGAGATCCGCCTGGCGACGGTGTTTTCCGACAACGTTCCCGCTTCGCAGCGCGAGGCGATGCTGAGCCTGATGCGCGAATACGTCAGCTACTACAACCTGAATCGGCGCGAAGACCTGGCACGCGGGAGATTTTCGCCGTACAACCGGTCTGAATTCGTCCCGATTCAGCGGGCCTGGACGCTGTCAGTCTGGGAACTGAAAGGCGATGCGTCCACTTGGCGCGCCCAGCTCGAAAATTACTACAGGAAAGACAAGGTGTTCGCGCTAATCGGGGGCAAGGTCCGCGGATCTTGGACCGGCCCCGCGGCATTTTGCAACGCGCACCATCTGCCGTATCTGTTCCCGGATACCGAGCTACCGGCTTGGCCCCCGAAGCCCTACGGCTACACGGTGTACTTCGATGCGGGTCTGGCGCTGGAAGCGCAAGTGACGGCGAATTTCCTGGCCGATGGGGTCGCCGGGTCGGATTCGGTGATGCAACTAGCCGCGGCGGACGACTACGGGCGCCTGCCGGCTCGGGTTTTCCAACAAACCCTCGGCAAGCTCGAACCCAGGGTCAAGGTACAGCAGCTCACGTTTCACGGGCGCACCGATCTGGAGCACGATCTGCGGTCCCTGCATGGGAATTTCAATCGAATTCTGGTCGTATGGCCCGGCGAGGATGTCGCCGGCGCGATCGCGGCGCTGGCGGCCGTGCGCCCTGACGCCGCACTGATCTTTCTGCCGAGCCGTGCGATCGACGCGGTGAAAAAGCAGGCATTCTCCGCCGATTTCGCCAGCGCCTTCCGATTCGCCGATCCCTACGAGCTGGATCCGTCCAGCCACGTCAAATCCTACGAAACCCGCGCCTGGATGCTTACCCGCCGGCTCGACCTGAGTCATCCGACGCTGATGTTCGAAGAGTACTACGCGATGAGCCTGTTGCAGGCCGCGGTGTTCGAAATCAGCAACGATTACTATCGAGACTACCTCCTCGAGCGCGTCGAAGACGAGTCGCAGAAAGATCTCAATCCCGGCGTGTTCCCGAAATTGGCCTTGGGGCCGGGTGAGCGCTTCGCCGCGAAGGGGGCCTATATCGTGCGCCTGGATCCGGATCGGAAACCAAGCGGGTTGTCGCGGGTCAGCGACTGGATCACGCCCACGTCCTGACCCCCTCAATGGGTCCCCACGCGTCCTCAGCGACGATCGGCGCACGGCCGCAGACGGGGGGCGGCCCCAGACGGACCCAGACGGACCCAGATGGCCCAGACCGGGCGCAAGCGCGCCGCCAGAACAACCTGGCCTGCACAAAAACCAGAGCTGGGGTCGCCGCCGCGCGCGATGCGAACCATCGACCGCATGACCCGGATTTGGCGCGCCCGGCGGGATTCGAACCCACGACCTTCGGCTTCGGAGGCCGACACTCTATCCAGCTGAGCTACGGGCGCTTCGGGGCCCCGGCACGTCGATCATCGACATCACCGCCGGAACGCCGGGCGGCGATATTCTTGCGCTGCGGGCGCGAGTCAACGCGACTGGTGCCGATCGCAAGTCTCCGTGGCGGGCCTCACAGCATAACCGTATCGCCCGAACGCGACAACGAAACCGCGCGCCGGCCGCGGTTAGGGATCGCCGGTCGGCGTGAGCAGTACCCCGACCAGATCGAATCGAACGATTACCGGGTCCTCGACCGCCAGCAGTCCCCCCAGCACCGAGTACGGCTTCACCCCGAAGTCGCTTTGTCGTAGTACCAGCGCGCCGCGCGCCGCCAGGCGTCCCGGCGCGCGCTGGATTCGCAACGCTAGATCTTGCTGGCGCGTTACGCCGTGCAGCGTGATCGCGACCCGGGCTGCCGCCACCGGAGCCTCGCCGACCACCGATCGGCTGCGGATTTCGACCCACGGGAAGTCAGTCGCCTGCAGGTTGTCCGGCCCGAGCATGTGACGCCGGGTATCGGCGATATCCTGCGATGAGAGCCGACCCGCGAACGCCCCGCCGGTCCTCTCCCGCAGCCGCGGGTCGTCCAGCAGGCGATCGAGGCGGAATTCGAGGTCGAAGCGCGCACCGTTGAACCGCCGCTCGGGGACGTAGGCATACCCGGTAAACGTCGGTGCCTCGAGCACATGGTTATGACCCGCCTTGGCCGCCAGCCCGCCGCGCAGAACATAGATCGCGACCGATGACGCGGCGGGATCCAGCCGATAGGTGCTTCCCGGATGCGCCCGCGCCAGCCGCGTGTATTCGGCCTCCAGCGCCGCTGCGCGGGAGCCGCCGACCACCGCTTGCGGTGGCGGGGCACTGGCACAGCCGGCCAGACACAGGCCGGCCAGAGCGCTAATGCAGCAGCGCCGCCAGCGCATCGTCGAGTCTCGGGTAGCGCAACGTGAATCCTTCGGCCAGCAGGCGCTCCGGAAGCACTTTCTGGCCGGTCAGAAGCAAAGTCGCCATCTCTCCAAGCGCCAGTTTGAGCAAGCGCGCCGGGACCGGCAGCAACGCCGGCCGGTGTAGGGCACGCCCCAGCGCGCGCGCGAACTCGAGATTGGTCACCGGGTTCGGTGCGGTGGCGTTGTTGGCGCCGCGCGGCTGCGCTCGTTCCGCGCACCATCGGATTGCCGACACCAGATCCTGCCGATGAATCCAGCTCATCCACTGTCGCCCGCTTCCGATCGGACCGCCTAAACCGAGCCGAAAGGCCGGCAGCATACGGGCCAGCACTCCGCCGTCTGAGCCCAACACCAGACCGATGCGCAGCACGCACACGCGCACGCCGAGATCCGCCGCACGTTCGGCCTCGGCCTCCCAGTCGCGGCACAACCGGGCGGGAAAGTCGTCGGCCGGCGGTGTCGACTCGTCCACGGCTTCGTCGCCGCGTGCTCCGTAGTAACCGATCGCCGAGGCCGACACCAGGACCTGCGGCCGGTCGGTCAGATTCCCGATCCACTGCACCAGTCGTCGCGTGGTGCCGATGCGCGATTCGCGCAGCGCCTGTTTGCGTGCTGGAGTCCAGCGTCCCGCGGCCAGATTTTCGCCGGCCAGGTTGACTACCGCCTCAGCGCCGGAAACCTCTTCGAACGTACCCACCGTGCGCACCGAGTCGGGCAGTCGCCGACGCGCACGTCGCGGCGAGCGCGACAGCACCGCGACTTCGTGCCCGGCGGCGCACAGATCGCTGCACAGCGCGCGACCCACGAATCCGCTGCCGCCGGTGATCAGATAGCGCATGACCCGAACCTCGCAGATCCAGACGCCCGCTCATTATCGTTCGGCTTTATCGGAGCTGACCACCTGCCGATCCAGGCCGCACGTCGCCTGCACCGCGGCCGCAAAAGCCGGATCAATTGACCTGTTCGAACGGCAGCCGCCGCCGGTGGCCAACGTTGTGAGCCGGTATCATGGCCGCCAGTTGATCCGGGAGTGCCCTTTATGCGCGTTTTAACTGCAGTCGCCGCGCTGATGTTGAGCACCGCTGTTCAGGCCACAGTCCCCGCCCCTGCCGGCCCGCCGCCGACTCGTCGTGACGACGTCGTTACCCGCTACCACAACGTACGCGTAGCCGACCCGTACCGCTGGCTCGAGGATGCAGATTCGACTGCGGTTAAGGGCTGGATCCGGGCACAAAACAACTACACCGAGTCTGTGCTCGGCGGCTTTCCCGAAGGAAAGCCGATGGCCGCGCGCGTGCAGGCGCTGGCATTGACTTCGACCCGGCGTTTTGCGCCGATCCTGGTGCACGGTACTTTGTTCTACCTGCGACAGACCCCGCCACAACCACAGCCCGTTCTGGTCGCACAAACCTGGCCGCAGGGTTCGGCACGCGTTCTGGTTGATCCGAATGAGCGCAGCGGGGTGGCGATCACCGGGTTCTGGCCGTCGCCCGACGGCCTTTACGTGGCCTACGGCACCGCAGAAGGCGGCAGCGAGGCGACCACGCTGCACGTGGTGACGACCGCTGACGGCAAAGTGCTGCTGGACGCGCTGCCCGATGCCGGAGGGGGTACGACCCCGCAGGCGGCGGCCTGGGACGCCGATGGCAAAGGACTGGTGTACGTCAGGCTGCCGGCTCACAGCCCGTTCGACGCTGCGCTTTACCACCATCGGCTCGGCGCGCCCGCCGTGCAGGACCGCGCGGTATTCGGCCGCGGACTGTCGCCGGTGGCCGAATACACGCTGCTGAATTCGGCGGACGGAAAGCAGACGGCGGTATTCGTCCACTTCGGCGACGGTGACGCCGACCGCGTCTACCTGCGTACCGCCGGAGGTTTCAGGAGGGTGCTCGGCACCGCAGCGGATGTGCGCGTGGCCAGCAGCGTGGCCGACGGCGCCGCCTGGGTCGGCGACCGGCTGCTGGTTATCTCCTACCGGAATGCTCCGCGGGGGAAGCTGCTGTCGATCGGCACCACCGGCCGTACCGCCACGCTGGTGTCGCAAGGCGCCTGGGCGATGCATGCGGTGGCGCCGATCGCAGGCGGCTTCCTGGTGACCAAGGTCTGGGGTCCGGACTGGCGGGTTGACCAGTACGATCACGCCGGCCGCTTCGTGCGCACGCTGCCGCTACCCGAGCACGGCATCGGTGTCGGCGACATCGCCGCGTCGCCCGCTTCGCCGCGCGCCCTGGTTACTTATTCCGGCTGGAACCTGCCGGATCGCTGGGTGGTGTACGACGCCAGCGACGGTACCGTGCAGACCGTCTTCGAGGTCAGGCCGGCGGCGGACTATTCGAAAATCCGAAGCGACCGGCTGTACGCCACCTCGAAGGACGGCACCCGGGTTCCGGTCACGGTGCTGGCGATGGATGACGTCAGGCCGGGCCGTGTTCATCCGACGATTCTCTACGGCTACGGTGGCTACGGGATCTGCGTGGCGCCGCGGTTTCTCGGATCGAATCTGGCCTGGCTGGAGCGCGGCGGCGTCTATGCGGTGGCCAATATCCGCGGCGGCGGCGAATTCGGCGAAGGCTGGCACGCGGCCGGGATGTTGGGTCACAAACAGAATGTCTTCGACGACTTTTACGCCGCAGCGCAGACCTTGGTTGCGCGCGGCTGGACCGACTCCGCCCACCTGGGCATTCTCGGAGGCTCCAACGGCGGGCTGCTGATGGGCGCCGAACTGACTCAGCACCCGCGGGCGTTCGGGGCCGTGGTCAGCTTCGTCGGCATCTACGACATGCTGCGCGCGCAGCTCTGGCCCAACGGCCGCTATAACATCAGCGAATACGGCACGGTGAACGACCGGCGGGGATTCGACTGGCTGTATGCGTACTCGCCGCTGCATCATGTCGTGCCCGGCAGCGCCTATCCGCCGACGTTGCTGGAAACCGGCGTCAACGATCCACGGGTGGCGCCGTGGCAGTCGCGCAAATTCGCCGCCGCTCTGCAGGCGGCCGACCGCGGCGGCGGGCCGATTCTGCTGCTGACCCGCATGAACGAAGGTCACGGCGTCACCGCCTCATTCGCCCAGCGCGTTGGCAACCGGGCGGCGGCGCTGACGTTTTTCGCGCACGCCCTCGATCTGCATGGTCTTGCGTCGCACTGATGCCGCGCTAGACGGCGTGCGGTGTTCAGCGGTGCCGCCGACCGGACGCCGGAGGCCGGCCGCCGCGTGGTGGCGCCCGCCACACCTGCGTGTGCGGATAAAAACTGCGCCAGGCGAACCAGTAGGCCAGGGTACTCATCACAGCTACCGGGTCGGCGGCTTCGATCCGGTAGCTGCCGGTCAACGCGTTGAAGTGGATCACTAGGCGCTGGTGGCCGAAACGGTCCTGGATCTGGCCCTGCGCGTGATCGCGGGCGAGTTCGGAAAACGGGTAGGCCCGGGCCTGGTCCCCGATCCGCACGCCGATCACCAGATCCTGCCGGGCGAGTCCGCTTTGGTCCGCGGTGCGCCACCGCTGTAGGCGATAGCCGGCGTACGGGTCGGCTGCGTAGTCGCGGTCGTATCCGGTATCGGTGGACAGAACCAGGGTATCGGGATGGCGGGTGCGCCAGGCGCCCCAGGTGGTGTGCGCGGCCGGCAGCGGCTGCATTTCCCGCCCCTTGAGCGGGCCACTGATCGCCCGGGCCTGGAGCTGCGACCACAGGGAATCCGTCTGGCGGTCGTACATCAGCAGGTTGTCCTGATACAACAGGCCGGATACGCCGAACTCCAGCGGCCGGCCGGCGGCGCCGTGGAGGGGCCGCCGGAAGATGAGCCCGGTCTGGCACAACGGACACCAGCTCACAAGGATAGGGATCGCGCCCACTCGATCGTTGACCACTTCGTGCCAGTTGAGGATGTTGATCGGATAGGCCACCGCCGCGTTGCCTGCGGCGATGGCCAGCACCCGCTGGCTGTCGGGGTAGGACGCCTGCGATGCCGGGAGTTTTTTCGGATCGGTCAGCGCCGGGATGTCGTCGCGGCCCGGTCCGCCGCCGACGATCGCGCTCGCCGGCACGCTGGCGCCTGCCACGTCGAAACCGTTATCCGGCAAAGTCCGCTCGTAGGCCCGCCAGGCCATCGGCGCGATGATCGTCAGCGCCAGCGCGTAGAACGCGGGTCTTGCCAGCGAACTGCGAAACAAGCGGCGGGTGAGCAGCGAAGTCGTGGGCGTTGTCATGGCCGATGGACGGCGGCGGATACGCGGGCCGGTGCGACGGGCTTCAATCATTGCACGAGGCCTGCGGAAAGTGGACCTGCCGCGAAGCCGCCGGCCGGCGCGAAGCGACCCCGTCCGATCGCTTCAGCGGCGGGGAATTGCCGACAGCCGTCGTGGCAGACGCCGTGTCCCGCGCGACCCGGTCGCCGGCCGGTCAGCCGGTAACCGCCCGCGTTGCCGACCGCCGGCGCCAGCAGCCCGGCCAGCGCTCACGGATGCGACGCCACCACCCGCGCGGTCCTGTTCCACGAGTGCGATCGTGCCGATGGATCAGCTCGCTCACGCCGCCGCGCCGTCCCGGTCAAGCAGCCGCAGCAGTCGCGCCAGGGCACCGCGGTTGCCGGCCACGGCGCGGCGACCTGCCGCACCCATCGTCGTGCGGCGCTGCGGTTCGCCCAGCAGCGCCGCGACTTCGGCAGCGAGCTGGGCAGCGTCGGCGATTTGCAGCGCCGCACCGGTTTCGAGCAGCAGCCTGCGGGCGCCGTCGAAGTTGAACATGTGCGGGCCGAACAGCACCGGCAGACCGAGCGCCGCCGGTTCGAGCACGTTGTGGCCGCCGACCGGCTTCAGGCTGCCGCCGACGAACGCCAGATCGGCCGCGGCCAGGTAGGTGAACATCTCGCCCATGCTGTCGCCGACCAGAACCTGCGCCGCGCCCAGCGCCGGCGGCTCACCGGCGGCCTCCAACATCGCCAGAGCGCTGCGGCGCCCGCCGGTCAGGCCGCTGCCGCGCACCGCCTGCCAGACGGCGTCGAAACGCTGCGGATGCCGCGGCACCAGGATCAGCAGCGCGTCCGGATGGGTCTTCATCACCGACCGATGCGCAGCCAGCGCCGCCGTTTCCTCGCCGTCGTGGGTGCTCACCGCCGCCCACACCGGCCGCCGGTGCCCGAGTTTTTCGCGCAATGCGCGGCCGGCTTCGAGTGGGGCCTGCGGTAACTCCAGATCGAACTTGAGGTTGCCCGTCACCGTGACCTGCGGCGCGCCGAGCGCGCGGAAGCGCCGCGCGTCGGCCTGGCTTTGCGCGGCGATGCGGCAATGAGCCAGCGTGCGGCGCAGCAGGCCGGCGATATGCCGGTAGCCGGCGAACGAGCGCGGCGACAGCCGGGCGTTGGCGATCAGCAGCGGGATGCCGCGCCGGTGCAGCGCCGCGAACAGATTGGGCCAGATTTCGGTTTCCATCACGATGCACTGCCGCGGCTGCACACGGTCGAGAAAGCGCGCCACCGCGCCGGGCCAGTCGTACGGTGCATAGCTGTGCAGCACGCGCCCGCCCAAAGCCGCGCGCACGCGCGCCGAGCCGGTCGGCGTGGTGGTGGTGACGAATACGCGGCCTGCGCCGTGGCGCTCGAGCAGGGCTTCGATCAGCGGCAGCGCCGCCAGCGTTTCACCGACGGAAACCGCGTGCACCCAAACGGCCGCCGGCTGCGGCGGCCGCGTCACCAGGCCCAGCCGCTCGCCGAGACGGTGCCGGTACGCGGGATGACGCAGCCCGCGCAGCCATTGCCGCAGCAACAGCAATGGGCCGGCGAGATACAGCAACGCGGTGTAGAAAAGGCGCATGCGCGCCAGCATGTCGGGCGGTCGCGGGCGGCGCAACCAGCCGGCTTCGCCGTCCGCGGCAGCGTTGGCGGGGGGAAGCCGGCATAATCCGCATGCGCTGGAAACGGAAAGTTCGCGGCCCGCTCGCATCGCCTGCCGGCCGCCGTCATACTCTTGAAGCATGAACTGTATGACGCGCCGGCGAGATGGAGCGATAAACCGCGATCAGCGATGATCGGCTAAGTACCTAACTTCATAAATATGATGACGTATAAATTTGGCACACTTCCATCTCCCATGGCAAAATCGGGAGCCAGGGAGGGAGATGTATGCCAAGAAAATGCCCATTTCGCATCGACTTGTCGGACGCTGAGCGACTGCGACTGC
>JAGWMX010000069.1 GCA_028871525.1 Gammaproteobacteria bacterium | reverse complement strand
ATAAAATGCTCGTGCCGCCAAGAGCTAAAAGCGTTGCGGCACTCTTTGCGAACTGTGGGATCAATACAGTGAAGTTGCTTGATCTGCGCTGGAACAGTCGAGCAATACGATACGCATGAACTGGCATCCCCGCCAGGTGAATCCAAAAATAAACAAACTGGCTTGTCAGGTTCGATCTCATTTCGAAGATTTTGAAACGCTTTGAAAACTGAAAAATCAATGTTACTTAATTGGCCCTGTCCGTTCTGCACCAAGAACCAGATTGGCATCTTTAAGTGAGCCTGAATCTTCGATAGAAATGTTCCTATTTCTGGGGCAAGTGGACTATCAGGACCAGGGAATGGATCTACAAAATATACGTTCTCGGCTGGATCTGACTGCCTTTCCGCTTGATGCGTAGCTTCTGGTGACATTGGAACTACTGTGTCAGTTTGATCGGTGCTCACTATAACTTCCCCATCTAGCGTTAGCGACTCTTTCTCGGCAAGATCAGCCGCGAGCAAACTCGATCACGCGCTGCTTGTCTTGAAACGGCACCACTGTAACGCCGGTGTCCTCAAGCTCACGCACAACCTCAACTCGTGCCCTACCCCGCGGTGTCGTCATATCGGCTGGACCATCCACGGCGAATAGGGCGTCGCGCGGCAACAGATTGCGTTTCTTTAGCGCATTGACGCGCACGATCCACTGCCCGCCGTGATCGATGATCTTCGCCGCATCCGGATAGCCGAGGTTCAATGGCTTGATGACTTTGACCGGCCGGTCGTCTTCCTTTTCGACGAATGGGAATCTTGCGTGGTACTCGTCATTACCGATGGTATCCGGCAGGAAGCGCTGGTCCAGCCGAGCTGCCTTCAGCCATCCGCGCAGACCACGCTCCAGTGCCTGCTCCTGATACTCGTGTGTAACGAAGTTGCGTTCGACGTAGTAGTCGAAAAGCTCCGCCAGTTTCTGCGCCGGGTCGCGGGCAATGACGACTCGCGGCTCGCCGAAGCGAATGATCGTTTCACGCGGCTTGATCACTTCGGTCCACAGCGTCATCGTTCCCGGCCGGTCGAGTGCCTTCAGACGACGGTCAGTTCCCAAGGGCTTGAAGGCATAATCGATTCTGGTCAGTTCGTCGCGGAAGGTCCGCATCGCCACGCGAAAGACCTTCGCATCGAGTTGTTCGAAGAAGTTGGTGACGCGCGCGTGACGGTTGGTCAGCAGCTTGAAGCCGAAATAGCGGGCATCCGGAGCAAAAATCGCCACACCCACATTGGCGAACTCGCCCGTCTCCACGAAGGGGAGAAAGCGCACGATGGCATAGTGGCAGGCGGTATTCATGGGGTCACGCTCCAGAAGGACTCGTCGTGTAACCGGTTGAGAAGACGAAACATTCTGTCGATGGGCAGATCAGCCGCCGTCGTCATCTCCGAGTCGATGTAACGCCAAGGGTCGGGAATCATAGCGCAAATATCGCCCCAAGCTATCAGGGCATCCGCCAAGCGGGTTACATAATCCCGCCGAGCGACGAAGTCGCTGAGCACTTGCCGCATGCAGTCCGAGAAGACGTGCGTGTCGAGAAATTCCGTCTCCGAGAAATCGGGATCGAACGCCAAGTTGTGGTCGATCACCACCAGCGAGCCGTCACCCGTCGGATTCCACAGCAGGTTCGGATTCCCCCCATAGACCGTCAAGGTTCGGTCTGCGTTCCGCACCCACCAGTCAAACACCGCGACATCGGCGCAGCGATCACCAGGCAACTGGTCCCGATGTGCTTCCGTGAACTCCACGGCCTCCACCCGGCGCGAGGCAAACACGGGACCGAACCCCAGATCCGCCAACCAGCCAGTCGCATCCGACTCGACCAGAATCTCGGGCACGACCGCAATCTCGTAGGGTGCGATGGACAAGCCAAATCGCTCACCGAGGCGGGCGCATATCCATTCTGCTGCGAGGCCGACGCGCGTCGCCGCTCGTCCTTTCACGAAGTAGGTTTCACCATCGTCGCCGCGACAGATATACGGCTGCGTGCGTCCCTGCTTGGATCGTTTCGTCACCTCGACGATGGTGACGCTCATGCTGGCAGCTCGTCCACAACAGTCTGACGAAGCATGAAAGCGTCAGCGAGTATGGACTGCCGCAACCGCTCGGCTCGCTTGAGGTTTGCGGCGACAGTCGTTTCGAGTTTTTCGAGGACGGAGAAGCGGCGCTCGACTTCGGCGACAATACGATGTTGCTCGGAAAGCGGCGGAAGCGGGATGCAATCTTCGCGCAAATCTTCAAGATGAATGTGTTGGAGGCCAGAACCCTTGGGGACCATCTGGCGCTGCACCTGAGGCGCTGAAAGCGCAATCTCCAGAAATGAACTCATTTCTCGCACAACGGGCTTTATCATCGCTACAGAGACGAAGATGCTGAACACTGCATCAGTCTTGATAGCTCTTACGACACCAAGTGTTCCATCTTTTGAGATAAGAATGTCACCATTTTCGGGATTGGCTCGCTTGATGAACTCTTTGTGATCTTGTGGAGAGACGTAATTCAATTTGTCAAAGCTAATGCCAGGTCCAGCAGTGAGGTTTCGGACCGTAACAAACGGAATACCTGAGGAAACATACTTGGGCTTCTTATGCACTCCATCGACGACCTTCGTCGATAGTTGCTCAACCGTTGTCCATGCCCATCCTTCAGGAGTTTCAGTTACTGCTCCAACTGTCGGGATCGCTGCTTCCTTGTATTTCCCGCGACCAGTCCATTGTTCGCGACGATGATTGAGAATTCGCTCCAGTAACTCTGATCCAGATTCGAAGCTGCGCCCTTCGCTGCGAGCGAGTTCAGCTTCGGTGGGTACAAGCCGTCCTTCGCAGGCGGCTTTGAGGACGCTGGCGCGGTAGCGCTTGAGGTTGGCTTGGACGCGCTTGAGGGCGGCGCCACTGGCGTCGAGGCGGGTGAGTTGGGTTTCGAGTTCGGCGACGATGCCGCGTTGTTCGGCGAGGGGCACGACAGGAATCTCGTGCCGCAAAAGCCGTGGCATTTCGAGATTCTGAACCGTGGTTCCACTCTTCGCGCAGGTGTGCAGGATATGTTGAGAAGACGCGCGAATCGCCCAAGCCACGTATTCCGGCAAGAACCCATCCTTGAGTTCGATTGCCTTCAAGTCCTGATTCAGAGCGACGTCGCGATCAGCGATCGCTACCGGCAATGAGTGCTTGAGGATACCGCTGCGAACAACGATCAGAATCGCACCCTTGGCGACCTTCTGCGTCGCTGAGTTCTCGAAGGCTTCTTCGGTGATGTGATCCTGAGTTGTCGAGATGCGCTCGACTTTCATGTCCTTGGGGGAAACCCATGGAATGGTCCCGTTTGTCCAAAACGCGGCGTTGGCTTTGCTTGGAGTTCCACCACCGGTCCACCGTCCAAGTTCGCCCAACGGAACCAAGCGCACTGGATTCCCGCTTTCGCGGGAATGACGGGCTTGTGGGGGTTTGGCGAGGTAGGGGGCGATGGGGCCTTCGCGGATGGCGAGCGGTTTGCGCTCGACCTTGGAAGCGCCCTCACCCCAGCCCTCTCCCGCTTGCGGAAGAGGGGGAACAGATTTGCCCTCACCCTGTCCCTCTCCCGGAGGGAGAGGGGACGTATTTTTTGAAGGGCGTCGGGACGATTTCATGCCGCGAGCGCCAGGTTGAGTTCGTCCATCAGCGGCCACAGGCGTTCGCCGAAGACGCGGTACAGCGGGCCGAGGACGTGGTCGGCTTCGAGGTGGTCGCGGTCCACGCTGCCGCTGGCGATGATGTAGTCGCGCATCTTTTCCAGCCAGGCGAGCTCGTCGGCGGTGAACTCGACGCCGGCTTGCTGCTTGGCTTGCAGCCATTGCGCGTAGCGGCTGCGCACGTGGTCTTCGAACGGCTCCAGCACCGGCTCCCGCTCCCAGGCGAAGCGGACCAGGGAGATCAGGTCGGTGAAGCGCTGGACCTGCCCTTTGACCTTGTGCGGCTGGGTCTGCCGGTAGGCGTGCCACAGGGCGTCCGGCGTCCAGTGGGCGGCGGAATGCTGGAGCTTGGCTTCCAGGTCTTTCAGCGCTTCTTCGGTGATGCGCTGTCGGTACGGGCGGCTGTAGAGGATGTGCAGGGCTTCGATTTCGGCCTTGTGCTGCTCGATGTAGGCGCGGAAGCCGCGCGTGAGGCTTTCGGCCTGTTCTTTCGCTTGCGCGTCGAAGCCGGCTTCGATGACTTGGTCCTGGGTGACGGTGTCGATGGTTTGTTCGGTTTCGCGCTTGAGGTTGGCGAGGGTGTCGCGCAGGACGGGGTTGTCGAAGGGGGTGCAGGCGGCGGTGATAAGGGATTCGCGGGCTTCGTCGAGATCGGCCTTGGTGGGGCCAGATCCTTCGCTTCGCTCAGGATGACAGGATTGAGCATGGGTGGTGATCTTGTCGGGATCTACGGCGTCGAGGAGGCGGTTGGCGAGTTCGCTTACGGACGCGCCGCAGGCGAGATCGCGGATGTGCTTGCGCTGTTCGTGATCGAGTTCGCGGTCGAGTCTTGCGAGGCGGCCGGCGAGGCTGGTCAGGCTGGCTTCGTCGCGTTTGCCGAAGGCGACGCCGAGCATGAGCTTGTCGAAGGCGACCTTGGGCTTTTTCTCCAGCGGGCGGGAGTCGGTCTTGTCGGACTCGCACACGCCGACGGCGTCCACGATGACGAAGTGCGTCTTGGCCCTGGCTTCGGCGCCGCTGACGGCTTGCAGGTCGGTCGGCGACAGCACGCGCGTGCCGCGGCCTTTCATCTGCTCGAAGTAGACGCGGCTCTTGACGTCGCGCAGGAAGACCAGGCACTCCAGCGGCTTGATGTCGGTGCCGGTGGCGATCATGTCCACGGTGACGGCGATGCGCAGTTGCGGGCTGGTGCGGAATTCCTGGATCAGGTGCTCGGATTTCTCGTAGCGCCTGGTGTCGGGGTTGTAGGTCTTGTAGGTGATCTTCTTGCAGAAGTCGTTGCCCTTGCCGAACACCTCGCGGCAGACGTGGACGATGTCCTCGGCGTGGCTGTCGTCCTTGGCGAAGATCAGGGTCTTGGGCACCAGCGTGCGGCCGGGAAACAGCGCCGGCAGGGCCTGCTTCCAGGCTTCCAGCACGGTGCGGATCTGCGACGGCACGACGACGGAGCGGTCCAGCGCCCGCGCCTCGTACGCCAGGTCTTCGTCGAGGCGCTCCCAGCGGGTCTTGCGGGTTTCGCGGCTGCGCTTGTCAATCCAGTTGCCGGCCTCGACCGTGGCGCCGCGCTCGGTCACGTCGGTGCGGATGCGGTAGACGTCGTAGCCGACGTTGACGCCGTCCGCCACGGCGCGCTCGTGACCGTATTCCATCACCAGGTTCTGCTTGAAGAAGCCGATGGTCTGCTTGCTCGGCGTGGCGGTCAGGCCGATCAGGTAGGCATCGAAGTATTCGAGCACCTGCCGCCACAGGTTGTAGATGGAGCGGTGGCATTCGTCGGTGACGATGAAGTCGAAGGTTTCGATGGGGATGGCGGGGTTGTATTGGACTTCGGGAGAGGGGAGAACGGCGGCGGCGGCTTCGAAGCCGGAGACTTCGTCGAGGTCTTCGGGCAGTTCTTTGCCGCTGAGCATCGAGTAGATGCGCTGGATGGTGGCGACGGTGACGCGGCACACCGGGTCGAGGTGCGCGGAGGTCAGGTGCTGGACGTTGTACAGCTCGGTGAACTTGCGGTTGCCGTCGGGCACGACGTACTGCTGGTACTCGGCGACGGTCTGGCGGCCGAGGTTGGCGCGGTCCACCAGGAACAGCACGCGCCGGGCGCCGGCGTGGCGGATCAGGCGGTAGGTGAAGGCGCAGGCGGTGTAGGTCTTGCCGGCGCCGGTGGCCATCTGGATCAGGGCGCGCGGCTTGTCGGCGGCGAGGGATTTTTCGAGGTGGGTGATGGCTTCGAGTTGGCAGGCGCGCATGCCAGTCGGGATCAGCGGCGGCATGCGGCGCAGGCGCGCGCGCAGCGTGTCGGGCTCGGCCAGCCATTCGGCCAGCGTCTCCGGCCGGTGGAAGGCGAAGACGTTGCGCGAGCGCGGTTCCGGATCGCGCGCATCGCGGAACAGCGTTTCGGCGCCGGTGGATTCGTACAGGAAACGCAGCTCGGCCTTGGCTTGAAGAAACGGCGGCAGGCTGGCGGCGTAGAAGGCGGACTGCTCGGCGACGCCGGACAGCAGCGTGCCTTCCTTCTTGGCTTCGATGATGCCGGCCGCGGTGCGGTCCACCATCAGCAGGTAATCGCAGCGGCCCTCGGCCAGCGGCACTTCGCGCAGCGCGATGCCGCGCGCGGCGGCCGGATCGTAGGACTTGTAATTCTGCACCGCCCAGCCGGCCTGGCCCAGCAGTGCATCGATCTGCTCCCGCGCCTGTTGTTCCGGTAGCGGCGCCACGTCTCCCTCTCGTGTGCTGCGCCGAAGTTTAGCCGGAAGAGGCAAGCCGTACGGCCGCCGGCCGCATGCGGGGCGCGGCAACCGGCCAGCGGAAGGAACCGATGTGCCGCTCAGGCGCGCGCGGCATTGCCGGCGATCAGCTCCGCCCAGCGCGGCATCAGCGTGGGCGGCATATCGTGGCCCATGCCGGGGATCAGCTCCAGTCTGGAGCCGCGGATCAGGCGGGCGCTGCGCTTGCCGCAGGCCGGGCGCAGCAGCGGGTCCGACAGGCCGTGGACCACTTGTGTGGGTACACGGATCTGTGACACCAGCCCCTCGAGGCTGCCGGTAGACAGAATCGCCTGCATCTGGCGCATCGTGCCGGCGGGCCGGAAGGCGCGGTCGTAGGCGCGGCCGGCGAGATGGCGGCGGTATTCGACCGGGGTCGGGAACGCCGGGCTGCCGATGCGCTGCAGCATCCGGGTGGAGCGCCGGATCACTGCCTCGCGGGTCCTGGGCCGGCCGCCGATGCCGGACATGCGCCACAGCACGTCCAGCCGCGCTGGCGGCAGCCGTGGGTCGTTGGTGCTGGACATGATCGAGGTCAAGCTGCAGACGCGCTTCGGGAAGCGGCTGGCGAGGATCTGGCCGATCATGCCGCCCATCGACACGCCGGCGAGATGGGCGCGGCCGATGCCGAGCGCGTCGAGCAGGCCGACGGCGTCGGCGGCCAGGTCGTGCAGCGAGTAGTTGGCCGGCAGGCGCAGGCCGAGACGTGAACCGAGGAAGGTGCGCGGCAGGTTGACGCCGATGCCGCGGTCGCTGTCGTCCGATAGACCGGCGTCGCGGTTGTCGAAACGGATCACGCGGAAGCCGCGTCCGACCAGCTCGCCGCACAGCGCGTCGGGCCAGTGGATGAGCTGGCCGCCGAGGCCCATGACCAGCAGCAGCGGTTCGCCGCGCCCAGGGCCGGCCTGCTCCCAGGCCAGACGCACTCCATCGACGCCGGCGCGGCCGGCGCTCCAGCGTAGCTTCATTACGGTCCGGTTACGGTTGGATGAAGGGGGCGTTACGCTACCAGCTTGCCGCCGCCGCTTCTACCGCACCTCCTTGGAGCCGGCACCGTCGTAAGCTAGACGGATGCAGGATCTGCCATTGACCGCCGCCGGACCGATCGACCACGGTCCGCTGACCAGCCCCCTAACGACCGTGTTCCACCCGGCGGTGGCCGGCTGGTTCACCGACACGTTCGGTCTGCCCACCGAGGCACAGCGCCGCGCCTGGCAGGCAGCCGCGCGCCGGCGCAACGCGCTGATCGCCGCGCCGACCGGTTCCGGCAAGACGCTGGCGGCGTTTCTGTCCGCAATCAACGAACTGGTGATCGAGGGGATCGAGCGCGGCCTGCGCGACCAGGTGCATGTGCTGTACGTGTCGCCGCTGAAGGCGCTGTCCAACGACATCCACCGCAACCTGCAGGCGCCGCTGGCCGGCATCGGCGAGCGCCTGCGGGCGATGGGTCTGGCCGATCCGGGCATCCGCGCGGCGGTGCGCACCGGCGACACCGGCGCCTTCGAGCGCGCGCGCATGCGCCGGCAGCCGCCGCACATCCTGGTGACCACGCCGGAGTCGCTGTTCATCCTGCTGACGTCGGACTCCGGCCGCCGGATGCTGGCCTCGACGAAGAGCGTGATCGTCGATGAGCTGCACGCGGTGGCCGGCAGCAAGCGCGGCGCGCATCTGGCACTGAGTCTGGAGCGGCTGGAAGCGCTGTGCGCGACGCCGCCGCTGCGCATCGGCCTGTCGGCCACGCAGAAGCCGGTCGAGACGATGGCGCGGTTGCTGGTCGGCGAGCGGAAGGAACACGTCATCGCGAGGAACGGAGCGACGAAGCAACCGCGCGGCGACCGTGGCGATCCCGAGACGGAACCACAGCGGCACTGTGACGACCCTTCCCCGTCATCGCGAGGGCCGCGAGAGCGGCCCGCGGCGATCCCGGCGCCGGAGCCACCGTCATGGGATTGCTTCGGCCTTCGGCCTCGCAATGACGTTTCTGGCGACTGCGAGATCGTCGACACCGGCCACGCGCGCCGTCGCGACCTCGCGCTGGAGCTCCCGCGTTCACCGCTGACGGCGGTGATGGCCACCGAGATCTGGGCCGAGATCTACGATCGACTGGCCGAGCTGGTCGAAGGACATCGCACGACGCTGATCTTCGTCAACCAGCGCCGCCAGGCCGAACGCGTCGCCCGTCATCTGGCCGAGCGCATCGGCGAGGAACACGTCACCTCGCACCACGGCAGCCTGGCCAAGGAGCATCGGCTACACGCCGAGCAGCGGCTTAAGGTCGGCCAGCTCAAGGCCCTGGTGGCGACCGCCTCGCTGGAGCTGGGGATCGACATCGGCGACGTGGACCTGGTATGCCAGCTCGGCTCGCCGCGCGGCATCAACGCCCTGCTGCAACGCGTCGGCCGCGCCGGCCACGCGGTGCGCGCGATCCCCAAGGGGCGGCTGTTTCCGCTGTCGCTGGACGACCTGGCCGAATGCGCGGCGCTGCTGAACTGCGTGGAACGCGGCGAGCTGGACCGGGTGCAGGTGCCGGCGGCGCCGATCGACGTGCTGGCGCAACAGATCGTGGCCGAGGTCGCTTGCCGGGAGTGGGGGCTGGAAGACCTTCACCGTCTGTTCGCGCGCGCACTGCCGTACCGCGAGCTTCCTCTCGTACGTTTCGAGGCGGTGGTGCAGATGCTGGCCGACGGTTACAGCACCCGCCGCGGCCGGCGCGGGGCGCTGCTGCACTACGACGCCGTGCACCGCGTGCTGCGCGGCCGGCGCGGCACCCGGCTGACGGCGGTTACCAACGCCGGCACGATCCCCGACCAGTTCGACTACGAGGTCGAGCTGGCGCCCGAGGGTCTGCGCATCGGCACGCTGAACGAAGACTTCGCGTTCGAGAGCCTGCCCGGCGACATCGTGCAGCTCGGAAACGCCTCGTACCGCATCCTCAAGGTCCAGACCGGCCGGGTGCTGGTCGAGGCCGCCCCGGGCCAGCCGCCGAACATGCCGTTCTGGTTCGGCGAGGCGCCGGGCCGCAGTGAGGAGCTGTCGCGGGCGGTCTCGCGGCTGCGCGAGCACGCCGACCGGGTGCTCGACACGGGCGTCGAGGCCTGCCGCGAGTGGCTGGAACGCGAATACCGCCTGGCGCCGGCCGCGGCCGTGCAACTGGCTGCCTACCTGGGGGCAGCGCGCGCCGCGCTCGGCGTGCTGCCGACGCACGAGAAAATCGTGTTCGAGCGCTTCTTCGACCAGGTCGGCGACACCCACCTGGTGATCCACGCGCCGCTGGGCTCGCGCGTGATGCGTGCCTGGGGCTTGGCGCTGCGCAAGCGTTTCTGCCGGCAGTTCAACTTCGAGCTGCAGGCGGCGGCGCTGGACGACTGCCTGGTGCTGTCGCTGGGGCCGACGCACAGCTTTCCGCTGCAGGACGTCGCGGGGTTCCTGCACTCGAACACCGCCGCCGACGTGCTGGTGCAGGCGGTGCTGCAGGCGCCGATGTTCCCGACCCGCTGGCGCTGGGCGGCGAGCATCGCGCTGGCCGTGGCGCGCAACCGTGGCGGCAAGCGGGTGCCGCCGCAGTTCCAGCGCGCCGATGCCGAGGACCTTTTGACCCACGCCTTCCCCGATGCCCTTGCGTGCCAGGACAATCTGCCCGGCGAGCGTCAAGTGCCCGAACACCCGCTGGTCGAGCAGGCGCTGAGCGACTGCCTGCACGAGGTGATGGACGTCGACGGCATGGTGGCGCTGCTGCGGCGGATCGAAAGCGGCGCAGTGGAGATCGTCTGCCGCGACCTGACCGCGCCGTCACCGCTTTCCGAATCGATTCTGAACGCGCGCCGGTACGCCTTTCTCGACGCCGGCGCCGCTGAAGAGCGCCGCACGCGCGCGGTGGCGACGCGCCCGTTCGAGCCGCAGACTCCGGCCGATCTCGGCCGGCTCGATCCGGCGGCCATCGAACGCGTGCGCGACGAGATGTGGCCGGATCCGGCCAACGTGGACGAGCTGCACGACGCGCTGGTGGTGCACGGTTTCCTGACCGACGCCGAGACCCGCGCCTGGACGCCGTGGCGCGACGCGCTGCTGGCCGCGCGCCGCATCGTGCGCATGACGCCGCCGGGAGGCGCGCCGCTGTGGGTGGCGGCCGAACGCCTGGCCGAACTGCGTGCGCTGCTGCCGGAGGCCGAAATCCACGGCGCCGCGCCGACGCTCGGTATCTCGCCGGATCCCGAAATCGCGCTGTGCGAACTACTGCGCAGCCGGCTGGAACTGGTCGGGCCGGTGACCGAAACCGAGCTGGCCGCCCCGCTCGGCGCTGCGGCCGGCGCCGTCGCCGCGGCGTTGCTGGCGCTGGAGCAGCAGGGCTACGTTATGCGTGGTCAGTTCACGAGTTCCCGCTCCCCCTGTGGGGGGGAGCCCATGGGGGGGCAAAACAGCGGTGCGTCAGCACCACTCCAGCCGGAACGGCTGGAGTGGTGCGAACGAAGGCGGCTGGCGTGCATCCACCGTTACACGCGCGACGCGCGACGTGCCGAGTTCGAGCCGGTGCCACCCGCTGCCTTTATGCGCTTCCTGTGCGAATGGCATGGACTGACCGAAAATGGCCGGCGCCACGGCCCGGCGGCGCTGGAGGCGGTGCTGGCGCAGCTCGAAGGCTTTCCGGTCGCCGCCGGCGCCTGGGAAACGGAGCTTCTGCCGTCGCGGATGCCGGGCTATGACCCGGCCTGGCTCGATGCGCTGTGCACCAGCGGGCGGGTGATCTGGCAGCGCCCGGCGGTTGCGGCCGAAGGACGCAAAGCGGCCCCCGTGCGCACTACACCGATCCTGCTGCTACCGCGCCGGCAGGCTTCGCTTTGGCAAGTGAATACCGATTCGCAGCCGCAGCTGTCGACCGCCGCTGCCGCCGTGCTGGACACGCTGGACCGGCACGGCGCCTCGTTCTTTGTCGACCTGGTGGCCGAAAGCGGGCTGCTGCGCAGCCAGGTCGAGCGCGCGCTGGGCGAACTGGTCAGCCACGGCCTGGTCACCGCCGATGGATTCGCAGGGCTGCGCGCGCTGATCGCGCCGGCCGAAGTACGCGCACGGCGACTACGCCGCGGCGGCCTGCAGGCGGCCTTCGAAACCCTGGAAAGCGCGGGGAGATGGGTGAGGGTGTCCGCTTCGCGGCCACCGGCCGCGGGACACCCGAACGCCCGACCGAGGATGGTCGGGCCGGGGTCAGAGCAAAGCCCCGCGATCGCGCCAGGGACGGCCGGCACGGAACATACAGGGCTCCGCGCTTCGCGGCCGCTGGCCGCGGGACACCCGAATGCCCGGCCAACAACGACCGGATCGGGGACGACAGACTCTCAAACCCCGGAAACCCACCGCCCCGCCACCTCGGACGACACGGCACCGGGCGCCGAGACCGAATACATCGCCCGCGTGCTGCTGCGCCGCTACGGCGTGGTGTTCCGCACACTGATCGGGCGCGAATCGCGGCTGCCGCCGTGGCGCGAGCTGCACTACGTGCTGCGGCGCCTGGAAGCACGCGGCGAGATCCGCGGCGGACGCTTCGTCGGCGGCTTTTCCGGCGAGCAGTTCGCGCTGCCGGAGGCGGCCGCCAGCCTGCGCCGCCACCGCGACAAAAGCGCCGGGAGCGCTTTTGGAGGCACGCAGTGCGACCGCAGGCGGCGAGCCATGACGCGCACCGCCACGGATGGCGCGCATCAAGACCGCGACGCGGCGCTGGTCGTGGTACCCGCCTGCGATCCGCTGAACTTGACCGGTGTGCTGCTGCCCGGCGAGCGGCTGCCGGCGCTGCCGGGCAACCGCATCCTGCTGCGCGGCGGCGTGCCGGTAGCCAGCCTGGCGGGCGGCGAGGTACGGTTTCACGCCGAAGCCGACGCCGCGACCCGCTGGGAATGGCACCGCCAGTTGATCCGGCGCGGGACCGGCCGCAGGGGCCTGTCAGGCCGCCGCGCCGGCCGGCCGCCGGGACCATCGCGTCGCGAGGAGGACGGTACCGATGTTCCGCATCCGCCGCATCGAGGATGACGCCAACCTGGCCGATCGCGAAGCAATCGTGCAGATCGAGCGCATCCTGCGTGAACAGTTCCCGGAGTGGCGGCCGCGCGACTTCGAGCGGCTGGCGGTGCGCCTGCGCGATGCCCGCCGGCAGCGCTACCAGTTGCGCCTGCTGGTGGTGGAGGGCGCGCGCCAGCGGGTGCGGGCGTTCACACTGCTGCTGTGGATGCCGGACATCGGCGTCGCGTTCCTGGATCTGATCTCGGCGGCGCCGGGCGCCACCGGCGGCGGTCTCGGCGCCGCGTTATACCAAAGAGTGCGCGAGGAGGCCAAAACCCTGGGCGCGCGGGCGCTGCTGCTGGAGTGCAGCGTCGACGACCCGACAGTGGTAACCGATCCGCAGCGGCTGCAGCAGAACCGTCAGCGGCTGAAGTTTTACGAGCGCTACGGCGTGCGGCCGCTGGCCGATAATGCTTGGGACACGCCGACGACGCCCGACGACCGGGATCTGTATTACCTGCTCTACGACGGGCTCGGCGATTCCTCGCCGCCGTCGCGCTCGCTGATCCGCACCGCCGCGCGCGCAATCCTGCAGCGACGCTACGCGCACCTGTTCGACGCCCGGGCGATCGCACGCATCGTCGCCTCTTTTTCCGCCGATCCGGTATCGCTGCGACCGCCACGCTACTTGCGCCGCGCCGCGCCAAGCGCGGCGGTCACCGGCGCCGCCGAACGCGGCATTGCGCTGGTGGTCAACGAGGGTCACGAGATCCATCACGTCCACGATCGCGGCTACGTCGAGGCGCCGGTGCGCATTCCTCTGATCCTCAACGAAATCGAGAAGACCGGCCTGTTCGCCCGGCTGCGGCCTCGACGGGCGCCGGAGGCGCTGCTGCGCCGGGTGCACGATCCGCGGCTGCTGGCCTACCTGCCGAAAGCCTGCGCCTGGCTGAAGGAAAACCAGTCCATCTACCCGATTATTTTCCCGGTGCGCAACCTGACGCGCCCGCCGGAAGATCCGGAGCTGGCGCTGGGCTACTATTGCACCGACACCTTCACGCCGCTGCACAAGAACGCCTGGCCGGCCGCGCGCGGCGCGGTGGATTGCGCGGTGACCGCTGCGCAGGCGTTGTTCGAGGGTTATCGGCTCGCCTACGCCCTGGTGCGGCCGCCGGGGCATCACGCCGAACGGCGGGTGTACGGCGGCTTCTGCTATCTCAACTCGGCAGCGATGGCGGCGGAATATCTCTCCGACTACGGCCGGGCGGCGGTGCTGGACGTGGACTATCACCACGGCAACGGCACCCAGGACATCTTCTACGCCCGCGCCAACGTGCTGACGGTGTCGATCCACGGCGCGCCGCCGACGGCGTACCCGCACTACTCCGGCTTCGCCGACGAGCGCGGCGTCGGCGCCGGCGCCGGATTCAACCTGAACCTGCCGCTGCCGGAAAAGATCAGCGCGCAACGCTATCGGCAGGCACTGGCGAGCGCGTTGCGGCGGCTGCGCCGTTTCTCGCCTGCGCACTTGGTGGTATGCCTGGGCTTGGATACGGCCAAGGGCGATCCCACCGGTACCTGGCCGCTGCGCGCGGGCGACTTCTTCGCCGTCGGCCACGCCGTCGGCGCCCTGCGCCTGCCCACGGTGGTGGTGCAGGAAGGCGGCTATCGCACCCACACCCTGGGCGTCAACGCGCGGCGATTTTTCGAGGGCCTGTGGCAGGGCGCCGGCGGAGGCGGGATCGAAAAACGTTAATGACGGGGAGAGAAAATGAACGCGACCGAGCGGCAGTACGCGCATTTCTTCGCCGTTTCACAATGCTGTCAGAGTGAAGAAAATAAATCTGTCACCTTTTTTGCGGATCTGGGTCATTGCGGGCGCACCGGCGCCAATTCCACGACGGATGCAATCAGCCTGACGCGCCGCGCCCATGAGGTGGGGCGAATGCCTGTCTCCTGGTGACAACCTACTACAATAAGCCTACCCGGGAGGGCCTGTACCTGCACCACAAAGCCGTGGCGAAGGCCGTACCGATCTCCCACTGTATAATATTATACTTACATGAAAAGCTAAAAACCGCTATGCCATGTGGCACAAATCGGGGAAAATATATGACTCCCGGATGCCGGCACGCGGGGAGTGCCGGCCAGAGACAGCGTGTGCAGCAGCGGTCCTGTCTTACCGGGCTCGGTGTTATCCACATCCACCTACGCTCGCCATGGAGGGGAAGTGACGCATTGGTCTCCTGTTTTCAAAGGTATCGCCACCTATATTCCGGGGCTTTATGCGGCCATTCAGCGACGCAAGCCGGTGCGCTCGGGTAACGCCAAATATTATTACGAGCAGTGGTTAAAGCACCTGACCCTGATGTGGGAAAACGGCATGCGCCGCATCCCGCCGACACTGGTCGAGTTCGGGCCCGGTCAACCGTTGGGCCTTGGCATCGCTGCCCTGCTGTCCGGAGTACAGCATTACTATGCACTGGATGTAGTGCTATTCGAGGCGCCGGAAAAAATCTGGCCATGCTTGATGCTATTGTCGCCATGTTCCGGGAACGCACCGGCGTCACCCGAAAACACAGTCTTAGTTTCGAGCAATATCTCGACGCCCGCCGTTTCCCTTCCCATATCCTGACTGAAGAGCACCCATCGGACAGCCCGAAGCACTGCTGAGCCAGGTACATCCGCAGCAGGCGCTCGCAGCCGATCGGCGGTCGGCCGCGGCCGCCGCCTTGGGGGTAATCGCCTTCGATTTCGGCCACCAGCGCCGTCCACGGCACGACGGCTTCCAGGGTG
>JAGWMX010000003.1 GCA_028871525.1 Gammaproteobacteria bacterium | reverse complement strand
GTCCAGCATGGTGTGGAAGTTTGCTTCCAGCATCGCCGCTTCTTGCCCCGCCTCGAGCTCGCTCACGCGCGCGATCGGCGCGACGACCCGCATGCGGTCGTGCGCCGGATCGACGATGCAGGCCATGGGAACGCCCATGACATCGAATTGCCAAACGTTGCCGCTGCGCTTGATCTTGGTCGCATGGTCGCGGAGGATCTGGTCGATCTGCTCCACGGTCATCGCCATGACTTCCGGCTTGGTCTTTCCCGGTATTTCCAGCACGGCCACTGCGGCCGCGATCAGGGCGCCCAGGATCAGCATCAACACGATGGCCTGTTTCATCGCATGCTTCCGCCGGTGTTCGCCCGACTATACCCTGACGGCTCGCGATTCACGGCGCCGATGAACCCCTCCCCGGTGGACGACTTGCGCTTGCGCTGGCGGTGCCGGCGCGGCATGAGGGAACTCGACGTGCTGTTGTCGAGTTATCTGGAGCGGACCTATCCAGCGGCCAGCGCCGAGCACCGCCGGGCTTTCGCGATACTGCTTGAACAGGAGGATCCGCAGCTTTGGCGCTGGGTGCTCGGCGTCGAGCCGTCGCCGCCCGGTGCGCTCGGCGAAGTCGTCGCGGCGCTGCGTCAACCAGGGGCGCCGGCGGCGTGAACTTGCCGGCGCCAGCGGCACCGGCGCCGCTGCTGCTGGAGCTGCGGCCGCGGCCGAGCATGCGTGGCCTGCGTGGCCTGATGTGGCTGCATGCGGTGCCGGCGGCGGGCATTCCGCTGCTGGTGATCGACGGGATTCCGGCGCTGGTATTGGCCGCCGGCATTGCCGCTTCCTGGCTGTATTGCCGGCGCCACGCCGCGTTCGGCTTCGGCGCAACCGCCATCACCGGTCTGCGGCTCTACGCCGATGGCAGCTGGCAGATCGCGGATGCGCGCGGCTGGTCGGCCGCGCGCCTGATGTCCGGTTCGGTGCTGTTCGGCGTCTGGCCAATGCTGTGCTTCGTGCTCAATGACGGCCGCCGCCGCTGCCGCGTGCTGGTGGGCGACGAACTCGAAACGGGGGCTCTGCGCCGGCTGCGTGCGCAGTTGCTGCAGCTGCGTGTGCATGGCCGTCAGGTTGAATCATGAGCGCGTGCGGACGCTGATTCCGCCATCGGCTCAGTGTCGTGGCGGCGTCAGCACCGTCGGCTGTGCGGCCGGCCCGGTTTGCGGGAAATCCAGGGTGTAATGCAGGCCACGGCTTTCGCGGCGCGCCAACGCCGATGCCACGATCAGTTCGGCGACGGTGACCAGATTGCGCAACTCCAGCAGATCCGGCGTGACCCGGTAGTGGCGGTAGAACTCGATGATTTCGCGTTTGAGCAGATCGACACGGTGCTGCGCGCGCAGCAGGCGCTTGCTGGTACGCACGATGCCGACGTAGTCCCACATGAAAGTGCGCAGTTCCAGCCAGTTGTGCGCGACCACGATGTCCTCGTCGGAATCGGAAACCCGCGATTCGTCCCAGGCCGGCGGCGGTGGCGGCGACGGGATCTTTGCCAGCTGCCGCTGCAGATCCTCGGCGGCGGCGGCGGCGAACACCAGGCACTCCAGCAACGAATTCGAGGCCAGCCGGTTGGCGCCGTGCAGGCCGGTACAGGCGGCTTCGCCGATTGCATAAAGACCTGGCACGTCGGTGCGGGCGGCGAGGTCGGTGGCGACTCCGCCGCAGGTGAAATGCGCCGACGGCACCACCGGAATCGGCTGGCGGGTGATGTCGATGTCCAGACGCAGACAGTGCTCGTAGATGGTCGGGAAGTGGCTGCGGATGAATTCGGCGGGACGGTGCGAAATATCCAGGTAGACGTATTTCGCACCCAGCCGCTTCATCTCGTGGTCGATGGCGCGGGCAACGATGTCGCGCGGCGCCAGCTCGGCGCGCGGATCAAAGCGCGGCATGAAACGCTCTCCCGGGCTGCCGTTGGGGTTGACCAGGCGCAGCACTGCGCCCTCGCCGCGCAGCGCTTCCGAGATCAGGAAATTGCGCGAATCACGGTGATACAAGGTGGTGGGGTGGAACTGCATGAATTCCATGTTGGCCACCCGGCAGCCCGCGCGCCAGGCCATGGCGATGCCGTCGCCGGAAGCGCCGTGGGGGTTGCTCGAATAGAGGTATACCTGGTTGGCGCCGCCGGTGGCCAGTATGACCGCGCGCGCGGCGCGACTGATGACCCGGCCGCGATCGATGTCGAGCAGATAAGCGCCCAGCAGCCGATGCTCACCGGCGCCGCCCGGCGGCCGATCAGCGATCAGGTCCACCGCCATGTGCCGCTCGCGCACCTGGATCCGCGGATGGGCGGCAACCCGTCCTGCCAGCGTCGTTTCCAGCGCCCGTCCGGTCGCGTCGGCGGCGTGGACCACGCGCCGCGCGCTGTGCCCGCCCTCGCGGGTCAGATGCAGCCGCCGGCCCGATGAGTCGCTGTCGTCAACCGTAAACGCCACGCCTCGATCGCGCAGCCAGCGAATGCATTCGGGGCCGCGCTCGACGGTGAAGCGCACCGCGGCCTCATCGCACAGGCCGGCGCCGGCAATCAGCGTGTCGCGCACATGGGCTTCCAGCGAGTCGCCGTCATCGAGCACTGCCGAGATGCCGCCTTGCGCCCACAGGGTGCTGCCGGAAGCCAGCTGTTCCTTGCACGCCAGTTCCACCTGGTGGCCGGCTTCAGCCAGCCGCAGCGCGGCTGCAAGCCCCGCGGCGCCACTGCCGATAATCAGCACCTCGGGGCTGTCTTCGCGGGTCACCGCCGGCTCCTAAGCAGATGAAAATCCTGGCCGCGCAGTCTACCGCGAGCCATGGCCGGCGGCGTCGCGGGGGGGGGTACGATCACTGCGCTAACATAAGCCGTTGTGTGGGCTTGAGTGCCGCTGGACACGGCCCGGGGAACCGCGTTTGACCAAAAGCTTGGCCGCCGCTGGCCCGGCAGCCACGGATGCGCATGAACGAAGAGCAAATCGATGAACAGCTGGTGGCGCGCTCGCAGCAGGGCGATCAACGCGCCTTCGAGCTGTTGGTGCGCAAATACCAGTTCAAAATCGTGCAGCTGGTGGCGCGACTGGTCGGCGATGCGGACGCGCCCGACGTCGCGCAGGAGACCTTCATCAAGGCCTATCGCGCGCTCCCCGGGTTTCTCGGCCAAAGCGCTTTTTATACCTGGCTGTACCGGATCGGAATCAACACCGCGAAAAATTACCTGGTGTCCCGCAACCGCAGGCCGGCCGGGCAGGACATCGATGTTGCCGACGCCGAACTCTACGGTCACACCGAGCAGATGAGCGACCTCGATACACCAGAGGCGCTATTGCTGTCGGAGGAGATTCGGAGCAAGGTCGCGGAAGTTATCAGCAAGCTGCCGCCCGACCTGCGGCAGGCGATCACTCTGCGAGAACTGGAGGGTTTGTCCTATGAGGAAATCGCTCAGGTCATGGACTGTCCGATCGGTACGGTGCGTTCGCGGATTTTCCGTGCGCGCGAAGCGATCGACGCGGTCATTCAGCCCTTACTGTCTTGACGTCGGCGACCGAAGGGCGCAACGGTGGACAGACTTGGGGAACTTTCCCGCCGCGGCGCGGTTTAGTAGAGCAGTCAGCGGCAGTTTCGGGTTGAGGACACTATGACGCATTCGGATGAACTGCTTTCGGCGTTGCTCGATGGCGAATGCAAACCCTCCGAGCTGGACGCTCTGCTGCGCGGCTGTGCCGAATCCGCGCCGCTGATCCAGCGCTTCGAACGGTTGTGCCTGGTGCGTGAGGTTCTGCGGGGCGGCGCAGTGCACGTGGATACCGGCTTCTGCGCCCGGGTGATGAGCCAGGTGTCGCCGCCGCCGGTGCGGCACATCCGCATGCCCTGGCACCGGCGCCGCCAGGTGCGACCGGCAATCGGCCTGGCGTTGGCCGCCTCCCTCGGCGCACTGGTGACGGTGGCGGTGCTGCGGGTCGGTGCACTGCCGCAGTGGCGCCAGGTGCCGGGCCAGGCCGCTGTGACCCCTGTGCCTTTGGCGGTCGCCGCTGCCAGCTCAGTGCCTTTGCTGGCACAGCCGGCTTCGGTGGCTGACCGTGCCGGCGCTGCCTTGGGCGGGCCGGCAGTGGCGGAGGTGCGCTGGGATCAGCTGCAACCGGAAACCGCACGCCAGCTCGACGACTTGCTGATGGAGCATTCCACCTACCGCGCCGGCGAGGGCATGGGTGGGACGTTGTCCTATGCGCGCGCCGCGGCCCACGGAATCAACTATCAACCGGACAGCGGCTCGCCGCCTTGACCGGGGAGCCTCCGGTTGACTCTCCGTGCAGTGCTGTTTTGTGTCCGGTCAGGCAAGCGACGCGAAAAGCCGCGCGGCGCGAACCGTTCGCTGCACCGCACGGTGCGAGCCGCGTAATGTTGCCAATCGGGCGCCGCGCGTCGGTGCGGGCACCGCCGGCATCGGCCGCGAAGACCGTCCGCCCGGCACCGACGATGCCGCCTGCCAATCCGTTGCCCGATCCAGCAGTGCGCGAGCGGGCGGTTTCCACGCCAGACCGCGTTTGTCTTCGCGCGTCGACGTAGCCGCAGTGGCTGTATTCAGCGCCTCCGCCGCGCGCCCGCGCAAGACCCTTCACGGCTGCGGCCGCAGCCGGATCCAGCGCAGGCGGTCGGGGAGGTGGCCGTTGATGCGTGCGCTGTCGGTATGCGCGGGTGTTGCAACAGCGGTGGTGGTGCACGCCGCACCCGCACCCGTACCGGCTCCGACCCAGTTATTGCTGCAGGCGGCCGAGGCCGCCCGCGCGGCCGATTTCCAGGGCGTGCTGCTGTATCGCGGCGACCGCGTGATGGAAGTTCTGCGAGTGACGCACCGCTACAAGGACGGCCACGAAGACGAGCGCATCGAGACGCTGAACGGCGAGCCGCGCGAAATGATCCGGCGGGACAACCAGGTGGTCTCCATTCTGCCGCGCGCGGGCGAGTACCATTCCACCTTCCCGCGCGAACACCATTTCACCCTCGGGCGGCCGGCGGTCAAAGGTCTTCTGGATCGGCTGTCGGCGCAGCGATTGCAGATGCTGGTGCAGTGGTATGCGTTTCACGCCCTCGGCGATGCGCGCGTCGCCGGCCGCGACTGCCGCGGCGTCAGCGTGGTTCCGAAAGACAGGTATCGTTACGGCTACCGGGTCTGGGCCGACGCAAAAACCCACGTGCCGCTGCGGGTCAGCTTGATTAGCGACAGCGACCGGTTGCTGGAACAAGCCATGTTTACCGAGATCGAGTTTCCGGCGTCGATTCCGGACTCCATGTTCCGGGCCCAGTTCGATAACTCGAAGTTCAAGGCGGTGGCCCGTGAAGTGGGGCCGTTGCCGGCGCCGGATCAGCCGGTGCCGGCGGCTACGCCGGCCGATTTTTCGTTTGAACGTCTGCCGCCGGGATTCCAGGTGACGCTACGGGATTTCCGCGAACTGCCCGATGGCGGCCGGGTGCAGCATATCCTGCTGTCGGATGGGCTGTCGACGGTGTCGGTATTTGCCGTGCCGCAGTCGACCGAGCCGACGCACGGCGACTTCCGCGGCCTGTCGCGGATCGGTGCGGTCGAGGCCTACGGCCGCATAGTGGGCAACTATCACGTGACGGTGATCGGCGAGGCGCCCCGGGTCACGGTACAGATGATCGGTGACCAGATTCGCGCCGGCCGGCTGGCGACGCCGGCGACGGCGGGCACCGCACCGTAGCGCCGGCGTCCGTCTTGATTCGGCGGCGGCGCCGTGGTCAACTGGTGGCGGGAGTTCCTCACTGCAGCCGGTCTCCGGCTGTGCCTGAACCTTTGAGGTTTTGAGCGAATCTCATGATCCGCAGCTTGCGGTGCCGCCCGCTGGGGCCGGCGCTGTTCCTGGTGCTGGCGATCGGCGGCTGTACGCGCGCGCCGAACGCGCCGCCGGATTTCAGCGCGCTGGTGGCGCGGGTCAGCGCTTCGGTGGTCAATATCAGCGCCAGCGCGCCGGATGCCGGCGATGATGAAAGCGACACACCGGCCGCCGGCGCCAGCAGCGGAGATGAGACGCCGGAGTGGCTGCGCAAGTACCTGCAGCAACACCCGCAGGAAGGTGCACCGGCGCCGGGGGCTTCGGCGCCGCCGGCAGGGCCGGATGAACAAGGTCCGAACCAGCCGAAGTCGCTGGGTTCGGGGTTCA
The DNA here is from genome assembly GCA_028871525.1 of Gammaproteobacteria bacterium. Lineage (GTDB taxonomy): Bacteria > Pseudomonadota > Gammaproteobacteria > Nevskiales > Nevskiaceae > SCRT01. The sequence continues at coordinate 58,648 of JAGWMX010000003.1, read as the reverse complement.
TTCTGCGGCCGGATGGCGAGATTCTGACCAACGAGCACGTCGTCGAAGGCGCCAGCGAGGTGGTGGTGCGGCTGTCCGACGGCCGCGAGTTCACCGCCAAGGTGCTCGGCTCCGATCAACGCAGCGATCTGGCGCTGCTGAAGATCGACGCCCAGGGTTTGCCTGCAGCCAAACTGGGCGACACCCGGAAACTCAAGGTCGGGCAGTGGGTGGTGGCGATCGGCTCGCCGTTCGGTTTCGACTATTCGGTGACCGCCGGCATCGTTTCGGCCAAGGGCCGTGCGCTGGACAGCGAGCCCTACGTGCCGTTCATCCAGACCGACGCCGCCATCAACCCCGGCAACTCCGGCGGCCCGTTGTTCGACATGAGCGGCGAGGTGGTCGGCGTCAATTCGCAGATCTACAGCCAGACCGGGGGGTTCATGGGGGTTGCCTTCGCGGTGCCCATCGAGGTCGCCGCCAAGGTGGCCAAGGAGCTCGCCGACCAAGGTCGCGTACAACGCGGCTGGATCGGGGTGGTGGTGCAGGAGGTCGATCGCGGTCTGGCCAAGAGTTTCGGTCTGAGCCGGCCGCGCGGAGCGCTGATCGCCCGCGTCCTGCCGGACAGCCCGGCGCAGCAATCGGGATTGCGCGCAGGCGACATCATTCTGTCGTACGACGGCGTCGGGTTGCAGTCATCGCGCGATCTGCCGCCGTTGTCGGGTAACGATGACCCGGGAAAGATGGTGAGCCTCGGCGTGCTGCGCGCAGGTCGCCAGGTGGTGATTCGCGTGCAGCTCGGCGAATTGCCCGAAACCGACGCCGAGGCGCCGCCGCCAAAGCCGCAACCGCCGTCGCCGGGCGCTTTGCAACGGATGCCGCCGCCGTCGATCGGATTGACGGTGCGCGACGCGGCGCCCGGCAACGGCGGTTCCCGCGAGCCGCCCAGCGGTGTCGAAGTGCTGTCGGTGGCGCCGGGCACCGCTCGTGCCGCCGGCATCGTGCCCGGTGACGTGTTGCTGGTGATCGCCGGTCAGACGGTCAATTCGGTGGCGGACTTCAAGCGGGTCATCGCACGGTTGACGCCGGGGCAGACGGTGCCGGTGCTGGTGCGGCGTCGCGACGGTCCGCTGTTTCTGGCGCTGCAGGTTCCGGCGGCGCTTTGACGATGCCGAGCGTGCGCCTGCTGTCGCGCCCGGACTGCGGGCTGTGCCACGAGTTTGCCTCTGAATTGGCCCGTGTCTTCGGGCGGCGCGTGGCGGTGGAGATCGTCGACGTCGACCGCGAGCCGCCGCTGCGGCTGCGCTATGGCCGGCTGATCCCGGTGCTGGTGGATGCCGAGAGCCAGCCGATCTGCATCACCGTGTTCGATCGCGACGCCGTGGCCGCGTGGCTGGCCCGTCAGCCGGTATAATCCGCGCTTTGAACGCCCGCGCGGGCCGGTCCGGCCGGCAGCGCACCGCCACCCCGCCACGCCCGAACACCCGCGCATGACGCAGGCCGCGATCCGCAACTTCTCGATCATCGCGCATATCGATCACGGCAAGTCGACGCTGGCCGACCGGCTGATCGAATTGTGCGGCGGTCTCGAAGCGCGCGAGATGCAGGCGCAGGTGCTCGACAACAACCCGATCGAGCGCGAGCGCGGCATCACCATCAAGGCGCAGGCGGTGCGACTCAACTATCGCGCGCGCGACGGCGCCGCCTACCAGTTGAACCTGATCGACACGCCCGGCCACGTCGATTTTTCCTACGAAGTCAGCCGCTCGCTGGCGGCCTGCGAGGGGGCGCTGCTGGTGGTCGACGCCAGCCAGGGCGTCGAGGCGCAGAGCGTGGCCAACTGTTACACCGCCATCGAGCAGAATCTCGAAGTGCTGCCGGTGCTGAACAAGATCGATCTGCCCAATGCCGAAGCCGACCGCGTGGCGCAGGAAATCGAGGACATCATCGGCATCGAGGCGAAAAGTGCCCTGCGTATCTCGGCCAAGACCGGCGAGAACGTGCCGGAGGTGCTGGAGGCGATCATCGCGCGGATGCCGCCGCCGAGAGGCGATCCACAGGCGCCGCTGCAGGCGCTGATCATCGATTCATGGTTCGACAATTACCTGGGTGTGGTGTCGCTGGTGCGGGTGGTGAGCGGCCGCATCGCCAAGGGCATGCGCATCAGGGTGCTGGCTACCGGCCGCGATCACGACGTGACGCTGCTCGGGGTGAACACCCCCAAACGGATCGAGGCGGCTTCGCTGGAGTGCGGTGAAGTCGGGTTTCTGGTGGCGGGGATCAAGGAGATCGATGGTGCTCCGGTCGGCGACACCCTCACCGCGGCGGCACGGCCGTGCGCGGCGCGCCTGCCGGGTTTCCTGCAGGTGCAGCCGCGGGTGTTCGCCGGCTTGTTTCCGGTCGATTCGGAGGATTTCGAGGCGTTCCGCGAAGCGCTGGCCAAGCTGCGGCTGAATGACGCCGCGCTGGCCTACGAGCCGGAAAGCTCGACCGCGCTGGGTTTCGGTTTCCGGGTCGGGTTCCTCGGCATGCTGCACCTGGAGATCGTGCAGGAACGGCTGGAGCGCGAGTACGGCCTGAATCTGATCACCACCGCGCCGTCGGTGGTCTACCAAGTGCTGCTGCGCGACGGCGCGGTGCGTCGGATCGAAAATCCGGCCGAACTGCCGGAGGCCGGCGAGTACCTCGAGATCCGCGAGCCGATCATCGCCTGCCGGCTGCTGATGCCGCAGACCTGTGTCGGGCCGGTGATGCAGTTGTGCATGGAAAAGCGCGGCGTGCAGAAAAGTCTTCGCTACCTCGGCGCTCAGGTGCAGATGGAGATGGAGATGCCAATGTCAGAAGTCGTGCTCGACTTCTTCGATCGGCTGAAGAGCGTTTCACGCGGCTACGCCAGCTTCGAATACGAGTTTCTGCGCTTCCAGCCGGCGCCGCTGGTGCGCCTGGACGTGCTGGTCAACGGCGAGAAAGTCGATGCGCTGGCCACCATCGTGCATCGTCAGCAGGCTTTCGTCCGCGGCCGCGACCTGACCGAGCGCATGCAGGCGCTGATCCCGCGACAGATGTTCGACGTCGCGATCCAGGCCGCGATCGGCGGCAAGATCATCGCCCGCAGTACGGTCAAGGCCCTGCGCAAGAACGTGCTCGCCAAATGCTACGGCGGCGATGTCACGCGCAAGCGCAAACTGCTGGAAAAGCAGAAGGAAGGCAAAAAGCGGATGAAACAGGTCGGCAACGTGGAAATTCCACAGTCGGCTTTTCTGGCCGTGCTCGGCGTCGACCGCCGCGATTGAGCGGCGCCTGCAGGAGATAAAGATGCTGTTCAACGAAATCCTGACCTGGACCACCGTGTTCACCGCGGGGTTCTGGCTGGCCGAAAAGCTCTGGCTCAAACGCCGGCGCCGCGTCCGCGGTGTGCCAGAGAAGCCGGGAGCGCTGGTCGATTTTTTTGCCGGTCTGTTTCCGGTGATCCTGGCCGTGTTCATTCTGCGCTCGTTTATCGTCGAGCCGTTCCGCATCCCATCCGGCTCGATGATCCCGACGCTGCACATCGGCGATTTCGTGCTGGTCAACAAGTATCAATACGGCCTGCGCTGTCCGATCGGCTACTGCAAGCCGGTGGCCATCGGCGAACCGCATCGGGGCGACGTGGTGGTGTTCCGGTTTCCCAAGGATCCCAGCCAGGATTTCATCAAGCGCGTGATCGGGGTGCCCGGCGACCGCATCCGTTACGTCGACAAGACGCTGTCGATCAACGGCGTGCCAGTGCCGCTGACGCCGGACGGGAGCACTTATTGGAACGGCAGTTTCTGGCAGATCTACGAAGAGACCCTGAACGGCGTGCACCACCAGATCATGCTCAACCCGGCGATCCCGCCGCGGGACTTTGTCGGCATCGTGCCGCCGCACAAATTCTTCGTCATGGGCGACAATCGCGACGATTCCGACGACAGCCGCTTCTGGGGTTTCGTGCCGGAGGCCAACCTGCGCGGCCGAGCTTTTTTGATCTGGATGAGCTTTAATTTCGACACCTTCCGCCCGGATTTCTCGCGCGTGGGTATGATTATTCATTGACACGAGGTCTTGCGGAGGCACGGGTCATGGGCAATGAGAGCCAACGCGGAGCTGGGCTGTGGAGCACTCTGTTTGTGCTGCTGGTGGTGGGGTTCATCGCCTTGGTGACGGTCAAGGTGCTGCCGCTGTACCTGAACCAGATGAAGATCACGGCGGCGATCAAGGACATTGCGCAGAACGGCGGTCTGCACGGCGCCGACGATCCCGATTCGATCCATGAAGGGCTGCAGCGGCACTGGGACATCGACGACATCGAAGGTCTGGATCCACGCGACGTCAAGGTCGTGCGTGAGCAGGACAGCCTGCATATGGCTTACGACTACGAGGCGCGGGCGCGGCTGTTCTACAACGTCTACGTTGTGATTCATTTCCAGGACGACCGGCCGATCGTCGGTGGCCGCCAGGGCTTTTGACCGCGCGTGGCGTCGTCGATCCGGTGCTGGCGCGTCTGCAGGACGCGCTGGGGCACCGTTTTCGTCGGCCCGTGCTGTTGACGCAGGCCCTGACTCACCGCAGCGCGACGCCGCCGAACAACGAACGCCTGGAGTTTCTAGGCGATGCGCTGCTGAATTTCGCCGTCGCCGCGGCGTTGTTCGACGCACGTCCGGACGACGACGAGGGCGATCTGTCGCGGCTGCGCGCGGCGCTGGTGCGCGAGACGTCGCTGGCCGAGGTGGCGCGTGAACTCGGCCTGGCCGAGGCGCTGCGGCTGGGCGGCGGCGAGCGCAAGAGCGGCGGTTTCCGCCGCGACTCGATTCTGGCCGACGCGCTGGAGGCGCTGATCGCTTCCGTGTACCTGGATGCCGGCCTCGAGGCCGCGCTTGGCGTCTGCCGGCATCTGTTCACCCCACGACTGCAGCGCCTGCCGGCGGCCGCGGCGCTGAAGGACGCCAAGACGCGGCTGCAGGAATGGCTGCAGGCGCGCGGCCGGGCGCGGCCGCAATACCGGGTGCTGCGCGAGCAGGGTCCCGCGCACCGCCGCCGCTTTCAGGTACGCTGCGAGGCACCCGACGGGCGCGCCGCCGACGCCGAGGCCGACAGCCGCAAGGCCGCCGAACAGCAGGCGGCCGCTGTATTGCTGGCACAACTGGAGGGTGATGATGCGTAGCGGCATGGTTGCGGTCGTCGGCAGGCCGCTGCGGAAGCCTGGGCGTCCGCAGCCGGACACCCGGCGGCGAATGCCGACGTTGGGCGCAGTCGGGGTATGGCACGGCCGCGGCGGCAGAGGCTGGCGTGCGTAGCGGCATGGTTGCGGTCGTCGGCAGGCCCAATGTCGGCAAATCCTCGCTGGTCAATGCGCTGGTCGGCACCAAGGTTGGCATTGTTGCGCCGAAGCCGCAGACCACCCGGCACCGGCTGTACGGTGTGCTCAACCGTGCCGAATTGCAGATTGTGTTCATCGACACCCCGGGCCTGCATCACAAGGCGCAACGGGCGCTGAACCAGGCGATGAACCACTCCGCACTCGGCGCGCTGGAGGATGTTGACGCGGTGGTGCTGGTGGTCGAGGCCGGACGCTGGAACGAAGACGACGAGCTGGCGCTGTCGCGGGTGGCCGCAGTGCGCGCACCGCTGGGGCTGGCGATCAACAAGATCGACAGGTTCGCCGACAAGACCCGCCTGCTGCCGGAGATCGAACGGTTGCGCGCGCTGGCTGCGTTCGGCTTCGTGGTGCCGCTGGCGGCGGCGCACGGCGAAAACCTGGAGCCGCTGGTCGCCGAACTGGCGACGCGGATGCCGGAGGGTCCGCCGCTGTATCCGCCGGGTCAGAGCGTCGGTCACGACCTGCGTTTCGCTGCCGCCGAGATCGTGCGCGAAAAGCTGATCCGCGCACTGGCGCAGGAGTTGCCGTACGCGCTGACGGTGGAGAGCGAATCGATCGAGCAGCAGGGACCGGTGCTGAAGATTTCGGCGCTGATCTGGGTCGAGCGGGAAAGCCAGAAGAAAATCGTCATCGGCGAAAACGGGGCGATGCTCAAACGCATCGGTACCGCGGCGCGGCGCGAGCTGGAGGCGCTGACCGGCGCGCATGTGCATTTGAAACTGTGGGCGCGGGCCAAGGAAAACTGGAGCGACGACCCGGCGGCCCTGCGCCGCTTCGGCTACCGCGAGTAAGGGCCCGAATCCATCACCAGACGACCGGGATCGACAGCATGCGCCAGCAGTTTGAAGCGTTGCCTCGCGATGCAGCGGCTCCCGGCGGCTGCCGGCATCGGCGATGTCTGCAGCCGGTTCGGGTATAGAGGCCGGGCTGCGGTGAGCGCGCGCATCGAGGCGGTCGCCGCCTTCGTCTTGCGCGGATTGCCGTACCGCGAAACCAGCCTGCTGCTGGAAGTGTTCAGCGTCGATCACGGCCGGCTCGGGATCGTCGCCCGCGGCGCGCGCGCGCCGCACTCGCGGTTACGCGGGTTGCTGCAGCCGTTCTGTGCGCTGCTGATCGGTTGGCGCGAGAGCGGTGAACTTGCCAGCCTGTCCTCGGCCGAAGCCGCCGGCCCGCCGTTGGCGCTGTCCGGCGAGCAGGTGCTCTACGGCTGGTACCTGAACGAATTGCTGCTGCGTCTGCTGCCGCGGCGCGATCCCCATCCCGAGCTGTTTGCCGTCTATGCCGACACGTTGCCGCGGCTCACCGGCGCCGGCGCTCAGGCCGCGCTGCGCGGTTTCGAATACCGCCTGCTCGGTGCACTCGGCTACGCCCTGCCGCTGCCGGAGCCGATCGAGCCGGCTCGGCGCTACCGCATAGATCCGCAGCGCGGCGCCGCGCCGGCGGCCGCGGATGACCTCCATGCGATCGCCGGCAGTACGCTGATCGCGCTGCGCGATGGCGCGCTGAACGATCCCGCAGCCCTGCAAGAGGCGAGGCGGTTGCTGGCCGGAGCACTCGCCACCCTGCTCGGTGGGCGCGAGCTGGAGACGCCGAAGCTGCTGCGCAGTCTGCGCGCTGGCTTTGCGGACCGCGCCCGCTGAGCCGAAAATGCCGTCCTCGCCATATTGCCTATCGGGCCCATGTCAGACATCCGCCTCGGCGTGAACCTGGATCACGTCGCTACGCTGCGCCAGGCGCGCGGCACCGACTATCCCGATCCGGTGGCCGCCGCGGCGCTGGCACGCGACGGCGGCGCCGATTCGATTACGCTGCACCTGCGCGAGGATCGGCGCCATGTGCAGGAGTGCGACGTCACGCGTTTCTTGGCCGGCGGCCTGCTGCCGCTGAACCTGGAGATGGCCGCGACGCCGGAAATGGTCGCCTTCGCCTGCCGGGTGCGTCCGCGTTACGTCTGCCTGGTGCCGGAACGTCGTGCCGAACTGACCACCGAAGGCGGACTCGATGTCGACAGCCAGTTGCAGGCGATCGGCGATGCCTGCCGCCGGTTGGGCGCTGCCGGCGTCACGGTGGCGCTGTTCGTCGACCCGGATCCCGCACAATTAAAGGTTTGCCGCGCCAGCGGCGCGCCGCAACTGGAGATTCACACCGGCCGCTACGCCGATGCGGCGCCCGACCGGCGCCAGGGCGAACTGGAGCGTATCCGCGCGTTCGCCGCGGCGGCGCAGGCGGCCGGGATGGAGGTGCACGCCGGCCACGGCCTGAGGGTGGACAACGTCGCGCCGATCGCGGCGATTCCGCAGATCGTCGAACTCAACATCGGTCATGCCATCGTCGCCCGTGCCGTGTTCGTCGGACTGGTCGCGGCGGTGGCCGAGATCAAACAGACGATGCGCGCGGCGCGGCGGGATTCGACGTGATCTACGGCATCGGCGTGGATCTGTTGCGCGTGGCCCGCGGCGAGCAGCTTTGGCGCCGCTTCGGCGATCGGGCGGTTTTGCGCTTGCTGCATCCGCAGGAGACGGCGGCGCTGCCGCAGGCCAAGTCGGTGGGCTACGCGCTGGCGCGCGCGTTCGCCGCCAAGGAAGCTTTCGTCAAGGCGCTGGGCACCGGGTTCATCGGCATCGCGCATCACGAGATCGGCGCGCTGCGCGAGCCGCAGCGCCGGCCGTACCTGGTGTTCTCGCCGCCGCTTGCGGCGCGGCTGCAGCGGCTGGGCATTGCGGACGCGCACCTGAGCTTGTCCGACGACGGCGACTACGTCCTGGCTTGCGTCGTGCTCGAAGGCCGCGACGCCGCGATTCGCTAAACTGCCGCGATGAGCTACCAGGGCCTGGCCGACACCATCGGCAACACCCCGTTGATACAGGTGCGGCGGTTGCCCGGCATCGGCGACAACACGCTGTTGCTGAAGCTGGAAGGCAACAACCCGGCCGGTTCGGTCAAGGACCGGCCGGCTTATTCGATGATCCGCCACGCCGCCGAGCGCGGCGAGATCAAGCCCGGCGACACCTTGATCGAAGCCACTTCCGGCAACACCGGCATCGCGCTGGCGATGGTGGCGGCAACCCTGGGCTACCGCATGGCGCTGGTCATGCCGGAGCACATGAGCGGCGAGCGGCGTGCGGTGATGAAGGCTTTCGGCGCCGAGATCATTCCGGTGACCAAGGAGCAGGGCATGGAGTACGCCCGCGATCTGGCGCTTTCGATGCAGGTCGACGGCAAGGGCCGGGTGCTGGACCAGTTTGCCAATCCGGACAACCCGCGCGCGCACTACGAAGGCACGGCGCCGGAGATCTGGCGGGACACGGGCGGGCGCCTCACCCATTTCGTGGCGACGATGGGCACCACCGGCACCATCATGGGCTGTTCGCGGTTCTTCAAGGAGAAGAACCCGGCAATCCGGGTCGTCGGCGTGCAACCGGCCGGAGAATCGTCGATACCGGGCATCCGCAAGTGGCCCGAGGCCTATCTGCCGAAAATCTTCGAGCGCTCGCGGGTCGACCGCGTCATCGAGGTCGAGGCCGCGGACGCCGAGACGACGATGCACGAGATGGCGCGTGTGGAGGGCGTATTCGCCGGCCCGTCGTCCGGCGGTTCGGTATGGGCGGCGCTGCGGCTGTGCCGCGAGCTGTCCGGCGCGACCATCGCCGCCATCGTCTGCGATCGCGGCGACCGCTACGTCTCCACCGGCGTCTACCCGGTCTGAGCGCCGCGATGGCCGTCGAACCGACACTGGCATTCGACATCGAGACGGTTCCGGACGTCGACGGCGCACGCCGGCTGTACCCGCTCGATGGCGTCGACGCCGCCGCCGCCGAAGCCGCGCTGCTGGCGCGCCAGCGCGCCGAAAAGGGCAATGAGTTTCTGCCGCCGCACCTGCAGAGAGTGGCGGCCATCGCCTGCTGCCTGCGCGCCGGCGACGAGCTGCGGGTGTGGTCCCTGGGCGATCCGGCCGCTGCCGAGGCCGAGCTGATCCAGCGGTTCTTCGACGGCATCGAGAAATACCGGCCGGTGCTGGTGTCGTGGAACGGCTCCGGTTTCGACCTGCCGGTGATGCACTACCGCGCGCTGATCCACGGCATTGCCGCACCGCGCTACTGGGACACCGGGCACTTCGAGCGCGAATCGAAGTGGGACAGCTACATCGGACGCTACCAGTTCCGCCACATCGACCTGATGGACGTGCTGGCGCTGTACCAGGCCCGCAACTACGTGCGCCTCGACGAACTGGCGCGGCTGTGCGGCCTGCCCGGCAAGCTGGGCATGGACGGCAGCCAGGTTGCCGATGCGGTTCGCGCCGGCCGGCTGGCCGCGGTGCGCGCCTATTGCGAGACCGACGCGCTGAACACCTATCTGCTGTTCCTGCGTTTCCAGCGCCTGCGCGGCCTGCTCGACGCCGACGCCTGGCTGGCCGAGGAGGCGCGGGTGCGCGCTTTCGTCGCCGCCGGCGGTGCGCCGCATTGGGTCGAGTTCGCGCGCGCCTGGGGTGAGGGGCCGTGCTTCGCGACCACGGGTCGCGATGGCCCCGAACGCCCGGCCAGGGATGGCCGGGCCGGGCCATCCGAGAACCGCTGAGGTCGCGCCATGGACGGCAGGTATGGAACATACAAGGGGCCGTGCTTCGCGACCACGGGTCGCGACGGTCCCGAACGCCCGGCCAGGGATGGCCGGGCCGGGCCCGAACCGAAGCCATAGACCGCGCATGGATGGCAGACACGCAAAGAAACAACCCGGCATCGAAGCCCTGGCCGAAGTCGTCGCGCTGACTGACGACGGCCGCGGTCTCGGCCGTTGGCTGGACGGCAAGCATGCCGGCAAGGTGGTGATGCTGGACGACGCCCTGCCCGGCGAGCGTGTGCTTGCACGCCTGCGGCGCCGCAAGCGGCGGACCGACGAGGCGACGGTACTGCAGCTGGAAACGCGCGCGGCCGATCGCGTCGCCCCGCGCTGCCGGCATTTCGGCGTCTGCGGCGGCTGTGCCCTGCAGCATCTGGCGCCGGCGGCGCAAGTCGCGTACAAGCAGCGGTGGGTGCTGGATGCGTTGCAGCGTATCGGTGGCGTGCAGCCGCAGCAAATGGCGCCGCCGTTGACCGGCCCGGTCTGGAGCTACCGCCGCCGCGCGCGGCTGGGCGTCAAGCTGGTGCTGCGCAAGGGTGGCGTGATTGTCGGTTTCCGCCAGCGCCACTCGCCGTTATTGGCGCAACTGTCCCGTTGTGAAGTACTCGACGCGCGCGTTGGCATGCGGCTGGCAGCGTTGGCCGAGATGCTCGGCCGGCTGTCGATCGCCGACAGCGTTCCGCAAATCGAGGTGGCCTGCGCTGAGCACGTCGCGCTGGTGGTGCGAGTGCTGCGCATGCCCGACGCCGCCGACCGTCAGCTGCTGGCTGAATTCGCCGCCGACACCGGCTTTGAGCTGTATCTGCAGCCAGGCGGGCCGGACAGCGTCAGCCCGCTGCACCCGCCTGCGCGCGCGCTGCGTTATTCGCCGGACGCCGGCGAGCTGAGACTTGAGTTCCGGCCGACGGATTTCGTGCAGATCAATCCGGAAATCTCTCAAGCGATGGTGCGGCAGGTTCTGGACTGGCTGGCGCCGGCGCCCGGCGCGGCGGTGCTGGAGCTGTTCTGCGGCCTGGGTCATTTCAGCCTGCCGCTGGCGGCGGCCGGCTGTCGCGTGACCGCGATCGAGGGCGACGTGCGGCTGGTTGACCGCGCCCGTGCCAATGCGGCTTCCAACCGTTTGCCGCTGGAGGCGGTATGGGCCGATCTGCTGCAGCCATCGGCGCAGGCGCCGTGGCTGGCGCGCGACTACTCGGCGCTGCTGCTGGATCCGCCGCGTACCGGCGCCCAGGACGTGCTGCGGCTGTTGCTGCCCCGCGCGCCGGCGCGTGTGCTCTACGTCTCCTGCCATCCCGGCACGCTGGCCCGCGACGCCGGCCTGCTGGTGCGCGAAGGCGGGTACAGGCTGCGGCGCGTCGGCGTGCTGGACATGTTCCCGCACACCGCGCATGTCGAGACCATGGCGCTGTTCGAGCGTGAAGACTGATTGCGATGGCGACCGAAATCGAGCGCAAGTTCCTGGTCGTCGGCGACCGATGGCGCGCCGCGGCCAACCGGCGCGTCGATTACCAGCAAGGTTACCTGCACCCGCCCGGCGGTGGGGCGCGCGCCTCGGTGCGAGTGCGTTTGGAAGCCGGCGCCGCGCGGCTGAACATCAAGGCGGCGGTGGTCGGCGCCGCGCGCGCCGAATACGACTACCCGCTGCCGCGGCAGGATGCGACCGAGTTGCTGGCGCTGTGCGTCGGCCGCGTGGTCAAGACCCGCCACTTCGTGCCGCATGCCGGGCACCTGTGGGAGATCGACGAGTTCGGCGGCGACAACGCCGGTCTGGTGGTGGCGGAAATCGAACTGCGCAGCGCCGACGAAGCGTTTACGCGACCGCCCTGGCTGGGCGAGGAGGTCACCGAGCAGGCGCGCTATTACAATCACGCGCTGGCGTTCCATCCGTTCTGCCGCTGGCCCGATGAATTCAAGTCTTGAGCGAGGCACCGGGGGATCGATCGGCCCGCTGATGATCGATCTGATCGGCCCGCAGCTTGCCGCCGAGGAGCGCGAGCTGTTGGCGCACCCGCTGGTCGGCGGCGTGATTCTGTTCGCGCGCAACTTCAGCGATCCGGCGCAGTTGTCGGCGTTGTGCGCGCAACTGGCGGCGGTCAAGCGGCCGCGCCTGCTGATCGCGGTGGACCACGAGGGTGGCCGCGTACAGCGCTTCCGGGTCGGTTTCACCCGCATTCCGGCGATGCGCACCTTCGGCGAACGTTATCTCGAATCGCCCGAGCGGGCCCTGGCCGCGGCGCGGGACTGCGGCGCGACGATCGGCCGCGAACTCGGCGCCGTCGGCGTCGACCTGTGTTTTGCGCCGGTGCTCGACCGCGACTGCGGCGTCAGCACCGTCATCGGCGATCGCGCTTTCGACGGCGAGCCGCAGCGGATCGTCGAGCTGGCACGAGCATTCCGCGCCGGCCTGAACGCCGCCGGGCTGGCCGCCACCGGCAAGCACTTTCCCGGACATGGCGCAGTGAGCGCCGACTCGCACCACGAACTGCCGGTCGATCGCCGCCGTCTGGCGGAGATCGAAGGCAGCGATCTGCTGCCATTTCGCGCGCTGATCGAAGACGGCATCGAATCGCTGATGACCGCGCATGTGCGTTATCCGGCGGTCGACGAGCTGCCGGCCACGTTCTCGCGCCGCTGGCTGCGCCGGATGCTGCGCAACGACCTGCACTTCAACGGCGCGCTGTTCTGCGACGACCTGTCGATGCAGGCGGCGGCCGGCGCCGGCGATCCGGCGCAGCGCGCCGGGCTGGCGCTGGAAGCCGGTTGCGACATGCTGCCGGTCTGCAACGACCGCGCCGGCGTCGTGGCGATGCTTGACGCCTTGCCGGCCGCCCCGCGTCCGCTGGCCAGCGCCCGGCTGGCACGGCTTTACCGGCGGCCGGGATGATCGATCCGCAGCAGGCCCGGCAGGCGCTGGAGCGTGCCGAGCGGCTGGTTGATCGCGATGCGGTCGGCCGCGCCTATGACGCGCTGGCGGCGCGTATCGCCGCCGACTACGCGCAGCGCGATCCGCTGCTGCTGGCGGTGGCGGTCGGCGGCATGGTGCCGACGGTTGAATTGGCGCAGCGGCTGCCGTTTCCGCTGGAGATGGACTATCTTCACGCCACTCGCTACCGCAGCGGCACCCGCGGTGGCGCGCTGACCTGGAAGCGACAGCCGGCGCCGGAGCGCATCGCCGGGCGCCACGTGATCGTCATCGACGACGTGCTCGACGAAGGCCGCACGCTGGCGGCGGTGTGCCGCGCGCTCGCCGGGTTCGCGCCGGCCGGCATCGCGGTGGCGGTGATGGTTGAAAAGCAGGTGGCGCGTGAGGCCGACGCCGCGCGCGCCGATTATGTCGGCTTGCGGCTGCCGAACCGCTATCTGTTCGGTTGCGGCATGGATTACGGTGAACACTGGCGTCATCTGCCCGAGATCTGGGCCCTGCGGGAGTAGCGCGACGATGAGCGTGGCGGTGATCGGCGGCACCGGCCTCGACCGGATGCCCGGACTGACGGTGGACCGGCGGCTGGACATCGCCACCCCGTACGGCACGCCGTCGGCGCCGCTGCTGGAAGGCCGCTTCGCCGGCAGTCGGGTGCTGTTTCTGGCCCGTCACGGTGAGCAACACGCGATTCCGCCGCACGCGGTCAATTACCGCGCCAACCTCAGCGCGCTGCGGCAGGCCGGCGCGCGCAGCGTGGTGGCGGTGTGCGCGGTCGGCGGCATCGCGCCGTGGATCGGACCAGCGCAGCTGGCGGTACCGGCGGATCTGATCGACTACACCTGGGGCCGCGCGCACACCTGTTCGGACAGCGCCGAAGTGCCGTTGCGTCACGTCGAATTCACTGTCCCGTTCGCCGAACGTGTGCGGCGCGAGCTGCTGCACGCTGCGCTGGCCGCGCGCGTGGACATCTACGATGGCGGCGTGATCGGCGTCACCCAGGGGCCGCGGCTGGAGAGCGCCGCCGAAGTGCGCCGGCTCAAGCGCGACGGCTGCGACATGATCGGCATGACGGCGATGCCGGAGGCGGCGCTGGCGTGCGAACTGGGTCTGGAGTACGCGATTCTGGCGGTGTCGGTCAACTGGGCCGCCGGCTTGGGCAGCGCCGGCATTCACGCCGAGATCGAAACCGCGGTCGGCGAAGGCATCGTACGGGCGCGCATGGTGCTGGCGCGCGCGCTGCCGGCGCTGCGCGCGCAGGAAGGACCATGAAAGTCGGCTGAACGGTCTGGCTGGCGCTGCCGTCGCCGCTGAGCCTAGACTGTCCGCTACGGCATCTCGGTCGGCGGGGTGAGCGGACGCAACCATGGATCCATCCGACGGCTGCCAGCGGGAGACGATGTCTTCCGCGCTGGACGCGGCGCTGGCGGTAATCGACTGCGCGCTGGCTGACTGCGGACTGTCGTTGGCGCTGTTTCAGCGCGGCGCGCTGCTGCGCCGGCTGCGCCGGCGTATGCGCCTGCTCGACCTGGCCGACTTCGGCGCCTATACCGCCTATCTTGTCCGCGAACCGTCCGAAGCGCAGCGACTGGCGGCGGCACTGGTACCGGCGGCCACGGTGCCGCTGGCGGATGCCGAGGCCATCGCGGGTTTGCGCAGCGTCATGCAGACGCTGCCGGCCGCGGCCGGCGCGACGCCGCGGGTGTGGGTGCCGGCCTGCGACGGCTCACCGACCGCAGCGCTGGCGGTGCTGCTGGCGACCGCCGCTGAAACCGGCGAGTTCCTGGTGTTCGCCAGCGATGTCGTGCCGCCGTCGGTGGAGGGGCTGGCGGCGCTGCCGCCGGTGATCGGAGAACGGCTGCCGGCAGCGCTCAGGCGGCGGTTGCTGCAGGCGAGCGGCGAAGGCCTGACGCTGATCCCGGCGCTGCAGCGGCATTTGTTGCCGCTCGGCCTGAGTCTGACCGCACCGGCGCCGGGACTGCTGGCGGATCTGATCTTGTGCCCCGATCTGGAAGCGCTGGCGACGCAGCCATGCCGCCAGTTGCTGGCCCGGCTGCACACTGCACAGCGGCCCGGCGGCCTGCTGTGGTCGGCGGTGGCGTTGCCGCCCGAAGCGGATGACCTGTATCGCCGCCAGACCGGATCGATGCTCTACCGCTGGCAGCCGGTGTCGGCGACATCGCGCTGCGGTCCGCCGGCTGCGGCGGCGACGCTGGTACCGCCGCCGGCTGTTACGCCGGACCCGCTGCTCGGCGAATTGTCGGAAGCGGTGGTGATCGTCGACCAGCGCGGCGTGATTCGCGAATTCAGCCGCCGCGCCTGGGCTTTGTCCGGCGTGACTCGCGACGAGGCGCTGGGTCGGCCGTACACGCAGGTGCTGCAACTGCACACCGGCACCGGCAGCCCGGATCCGGTGGCCGATCTGCTGGCGGGCGAACACGATACCGCCGAACTGCCGGACACCCGGATCATCCACCGCGATAACCGCCATCTTGCGCTGCGGCTGCGGCTCAAGCGCTGGGGCAACGGCGTGCTGATGGTGTTCGAGGACGTCAGCGAGCGCAACCTGCTGGCCGAAGAGCTGGCTTACCGCGTCACCCACGACCCGCTGACCGGCCTGCTCAACCGCGACGAGTTCGACGCGCGCGTGCGCGGCGCGCTGGCCGGTGCCCGGCATGGCGGCAAATCCTCGACGCTGTGCATTTTCGACGTCGATCAGTTCAAGGTGATCAACGATACGCTCGGCCACGTCGCCGGCGACGAACTGCTGCACGAACTGGCCGCCGAATTGCGCGGCTGCCTGGGTGAGGGCGACGTTTTCGCCCGTCTCGGCGGCGATGAGTTCGGCGTGCTGCTGCCGCAGCGCGATCTCGAGGCGGCACGTCCGGTGGCCGATCTGCTGATCGAGGCGGCGCGGCGCTTCCGTTTCTCCTGGGCGGGACAAAACCACGCGGTGACGATCAGTCTCGGCGCGGTCCTGGTCGACGGCGCCACCGAGAACGTCGCCCAGGCCATCAGCATGGCCGACGCCGCCTGTTATGTCGCCAAGGATGCCGGCCGCGACCGCGCGCGTTTTGCCGGCGCCGGCGACGAATTGGCGCGCCGCCATCTGCAGATGAGCCTGATCGGAAAAATCGGCAAGGCGTTGGACGAGTCGCGTTTCACGCTGTTCTACGAGGACGTGGTGGCGGTCACCGATCCGAACACGGTGGTCTATCGCGAGTTGCTGCTGCGGTTGCGCGAGCACGGTGGCCGCTTTCTTGCGCCGGCGGCCTACATTCAGGCTGCCGAACGTTACTTCATGATGAGCACCCTGGATCGCTGGGTGATCCGCCGCGCGCTGGATACGCTGGCGCAACTGCCGCCCGACGGAGTGATCTATGCCATCAACCTGTCGGCGCAGTCGCTGTCCGACGACAAGACCCTGGAACTGGTCGAGCAGGAGTTGGTGCGTTCCGGCGTATCGCCGCAGCGGCTGTGCTTCGAGATCACCGAGACCGCGGCGGTGTCGCGGATGACCGAAGCGGCGCACTTCATCACCCGGCTGTCGCAGATGGGCTGCCGCTTCGCGCTGGACGATTTCGGTGCCGGCATGGCCTCGTTTTCGTACCTGAAGAACTTTGCCGTCGACTTCCTCAAGATCGACGGCGGCTTCGTCCGCGCCATGCTCGGCAGCCGCGTCGACCGCGGCATGGTCGAGACCATCAACCGCATCGGCCACGACCTCGGCCTGAAGACCATCGCCGAACACGTCGAGTCGCCGGCGCTGCTGGCGCCGCTGCGGGAGATGGGCGTGGACTGGGCGCAGGGCCGCTTCATCGCCTGGAGCCGGCCGGTGGAGGCGTTGCTCAACGCGCCGGCGGCGTGACCGCGCTGGGCGCCGGCCGAGGTGCGCACACTGATCGCTGTCTGCCGTAACCGGCGTCGCCGGCCGCTTTATGTTATACAAAAGGAAATGCCATGACCAAAGATGAAATCGAAGCAATCTTTCGAAGCGAGTTCTCTCCTCTGTTGGGTAAGTTCAGAGTTCACGACCTCACTTTGGACAACGCGCCAAATGAGCATGGCCAGGAGTTCAATCGTCCTGGCGTTTGCGTTTTCTGGAAGCAGGACGCAGGCGTTACAGGCGTTATAAAGGTCGGTAGAAGCCTATGCAATGCTAAGGCCAGAGCACTTCAGCATATTACAGACAACACAAGAAACGAGCATTTGCAAATGGCCACGTTGAAGAATGATGCGGAATGCCATTTGCTGCTCTTCACCGTACCCTGTGACCACGATATCCATTGGGTTCTGAGTCTGGAGCATTTTCTTGAGCGGAAGTTGGATCTAGTTATCCCCGCTAACAGGAACGGATAGCGCAATATAACCAAGTGCAAGATAATAGGGATAACAAGATACTGGATCATTAATGCATGAATGCGTCAGGTCTTGCATTGACACAATTGATGATCTACTAAAGCTCTTCGTGACGCTAAAGCTCTTCGTGACGCTAAAGCTCTTCGTTCTTCGTGAAGCCGGTGTCAAGAGCTTGTCCGCAGGCGTGCGGGGCGATGAACGCCTCAGCGCCGCGGTCGTTAAGCGGTCGTCGGAAAATTGGGGAGGGAGGCATGTCCAAATTCATCCATGACGCTGTCAGAAGCAACCGCTGGATCCCGCTGGCGCTTATCGCGATCGTGCTCGGGTGGAGTGCGTTCGTAACGGTGGGTCCTGGTGAGCGCGGGGTTCTGATGACCTTCGGCAAGGTCGAACCGGGGGTGCTGGCGCCCGGGCTGCACTTCAAGCTGCCGCTGATGCAGAGCGTGAAGATGATCGATGTTCGCATCCAGAAATCGGAGGAGCAGCAGACCGCGGCGACCAAGGATCTGCAGGATGTCACCACCACCGCCGCCGTGAACTGGTCGATCGACGCCGGCGACGCCGAATGGGTCTACCAGCACATCGGCGACGAGCGGGCGCTGGTAACCAAACTCATCGAGCCGATCGTGTCCAACGCGGTAAAGGCGGTGGCCGCCGGTTACGATGCCGAGGATCTGGTCGAGCATCGCAACGAAATCCGCGGCCTGATCGAGAAGCAGGTCGTCGCCAGTCTGACGCCCTACAAGGTGCAGGTCGAGGGCGTGAACATCACCAACTTCCGCTTCAGCAGCGAATACAGTCGTGCCATCGAGGCCAAGCAGGTGGCCCAGCAGCGCGCGCAGCAGGCCGAATACGATCTGCAGAGAGCGCAGGTCAATGCCCGGCAGAAGATCGCCGAGGCCCGCGGTCAGGCCGAGGCGCAGAAACTGCTGCAGCAGACGCTGACGCCGGCGATCATCGAATTCAACGCGGTGCAGAAGTGGAACGGGGTTCTGCCGCAGGTTCTCGGCGGCCAGGGCGTGATGCCGTTTATCGGCGCCCTGCAGCCGGGCGCCAAGTGAAACGGCGCCGATAGCGCGCAGTGGACGGCAACTCTGGGGCTGTGCCCGGTCGTTGCCAGCCGCCCGGGTTACATTGCGGTTTGGCTCACATCACTGGGCGTCGTTTAGCGCTACGGGGTGACGTCCCGCGGCGCGGCGTTTTGATGGACTTGTGTTCTGCTATTGTTTGCCCTCTCCATGGAATTTGCCGCAGCGCCGGGTATGTCCGGAACGGGACTTCGCGTGCCGGCCCTCGCGTGCTGGTTGTAGCGGAAGCCGCGCTATGCGCCGGGCGCCGGCAGCCGCCTGGGCGGCAGATGGCCGGTCTTGAGATATAACCGGCAACCGGCCGGCGAGCGCGGGCGGTGCACCGCACCGGGCGGCAGCCGCAGCCAGGCGTCCTGCGTATAGCTGCCTTCTTCGTCTTCGAACGAACCATCGAGCACGTAGAATTCGGCGCCGCCCGGATAGTGCATCTTCGACAGCCGGCTGCCGGGTCTCCAGCGCTGTAACGCAACGCGCTCGGCGCCGAAGCGGTGCAGCGGGAGCGTTTCGATGCCGGCCGCCGGACCCGCCGACCAGCCGGCGACGGTGGTGTCGAGCATCAATGGCTGTCGATCCGCGGGATCGAACTGCCACAGCTTGACCAGCAGCGTGCAACCGGGTTCGGAGTACGGCGCGTGCGCGGTACCGATCGGGTTGCGCAGGTAGCTGCCGGCCGGGTACAGGCCGTGCTCGTCGCCGAACACGCCGTCGAGCACCAGCAGTTCCTCGCCGCCGCCGTGGGTGTGGGCGGCAAAACGCGAGCCGGGCGCGTAGCGCACCACGCTGGTGGCGCGGGCGATTTCGCCGCCCACGCGGTCGAGCATGCGGCGGATGACGCCGGTCTCTGGCGAGGCATGCCACTGCGCCTGCGCCGGCAGGCCGACGGCGCGACGCGCGAAATCGGCTGCGATGCGCATCGCCGGTTCACTGCGGCGGTACGCGGCTGACGCGCACCAGAAGCCCGAAGGCGCCGCCGTCGAGGAAGTGCAGTTCGTCCAGCTTGACCCGGCGTAATTCGTGCAGGCGCCACCCGCGCAGCGTGCCGTCGGTGTCCGCAAGGGTGTAAGTCAGGTCGGCATCGATGTGCAGCAGGTCGCCGCCGTACAGCGCCACGCTGCCGTCGAGTTGCTGCAGCGGGATGCCGACGCCCTGATCCATCAGGCTGTAGGTGGGGCCCGCCTGCACCTGCAGCCGCGGGCCGTCACGCGCCGGCGGATCGACCTGCACCCAGGACAGGTGCCGCAACGGCTGGAACTCGGTCGAGCGCTGCAGCCGGTGCCACAGCCAGCCGAGCGCGAAATCCGGGGCCGGCAGTACCGTTATCTGCGCGGCGGTCAGCCGCAACCGGTCGTCGGCTTCGATCGCGCGTTTCGTCGCCGGCGGCACCACCGGCATCGGCTGCTCGGCGCCGGCCAGCCCCGGGTTGGTGAACACGATCAGATCGACGCGATAGCGATCGCCGGCGGCCGCGGTCAGCGGCAGCAATACGGCGGCAAGCGCGAACGGCAGCAGGCGCATCAGGCGGCTTGCGAGACGGATTCGCCGGCCAGTGTAGCCAGAAGCGCCGCCAGCCGCGTGACCCGCGCCGCCGGCTGGCCGAGCGCCTCGCGCAGATGCAGCTTGTGCGGAGCTTCGAGCCGGTAGCGCTTGGGCTGGGCCTGGATCAGTGCGATCAGCCGTGCCGGATCGACGCGCGGCGCGGCACCGAACTCCAGCGTCGCCGATTCGACGCCGGCGCGCAGGCGCACGATGCCGAGCGGCTGCGCGCTCAGGCGCAGCCGGGCGGCGTCGAACAGCCGATCGGCGGGCTCCGGCAGCGCGCCGAAGCGGTCGATCGTCTCCGCCATGAGGTCGTCGAGCGTGGCGGTGTCGGCGACTTCGGCCAGCCGTTTGTACAGCGACAGCCGGGTGTGGACGTCGGGGACGTAGCCGTCCGGAATCAGCGCCGAGACGCCGAGATCGATCTCGCAGCCGGCCGTGCGCAGTTTTTCGAATGAGGTGTCGGGCAGGGCGCCGGCGCGCAGGCTGCGCACCGCTTCGGCCAGCATTTGACTGTAGAGCGTGAAACCGATCTCCTCGATCTGCCCGGACTGGTATTCGCCGAGCAGTTCTCCGGCACCGCGGATCTCGAGATCGTGGGTGGCCAGCACGAAGCCGGCGCCCAGCTCGTCGAACTGTTCGATCGCTTCCAGCCGGCGCTGCGCATCGGCCGACAGCGCGGATTTGGAGGGCACCATCAGATAGGCGTAGGCGCGGTGATGGCTGCGGCCGACGCGGCCGCGGAGCTGGTGCAGTTGCGCCAGGCCGAAGGCGTCGGCCCGATCGATGACCATGGTGTTGGCATTGGGCACGTCGATGCCGGATTCGATGATCGTGGTGCATACCAGGACGTCGAAGCGGCCGTGGTAGAAGTCGAGCATCACCTGCTCGAGTTCGCGCGAACGCATCTGGCCGTGGGCGATGCGAATGCGGGCTTCCGGCACCCATTCGGCGACGCGCTGGGCGAAACGCTGAATGTTGCGGACTTCGTTGTGCAGCACGTAGATCTGGCCGCCGCGCCTGAGTTCACGGGTGATCGCCTCCTGCAGCAGGCCCGGGCTCCACTCGGTGACGAAGGTGCGGATCGGCAGCCGCGTTTCGGGCGGCGTGGCGATGATCGACAGGTCGCGTAAGCCCGCCAGCGTCATGTTCAGCGTGCGCGGAATCGGCGTGGCGGTCAGCGTCAGCAGATGCACGTCGGCGCGCAGATCCTTGAGCCGCTCCTTGTGCCGCACGCCGAAGCGATGCTCTTCGTCGACGATGACCAGGCCCAGGTTCTTGAAGTGCACGTCCGCCTGCAGCAACCGGTGCGTGCCGATGACGACGTCCACCCGTCCGGCGGCGAGATCCTGCAGCAGCGCCGCCTGTTCGCCCGCGTTTTTGAGCCTGGACAGCCCGCGCACGCGGATCGGCCGTGCGTCCGGCGCCGACTCCAGGTACTGGGCGAAGCGGTCGACGAAGCTCTGCTCGTGCTGGGCGGCCAGCAGGGTGGTCGGCGCCAGTAGGCAGGTCTGGAAGCCGGCGCGGGCGGTCGCAAACGCCGCGCGCAGCGCCACCTCGGTCTTGCCGAAGCCGACGTCGCCGCACACCACCCGATCCATCGGCACGGCGCGTCCCAGGTCGGCGATGACCGCATCGATCGTGGCCTGCTGATCCGGCGTGGTGGTGAACGGAAAGCCTTCGCAGAATCGCGCGTAGGCTTCGGTATCCAGCGCGAGGGCGCGTGCCGGCCGCGCCGCGCGGCGGGCATGGATCGACAGCAGTTCGGCGGCGACGTCGGCGGCTTTCTCGCCGGCCTTGGCCCGTGCCTTGGCCCAGCGCTCGGAGCCGAGGCTGTGCAGCGGTGCGGATTCCGGTTCGCTGCCGGTGTAGCGGTGGACCTGATGCAGAGCCGCGACCGGCACGTACAGTTTGTCGCCGCCGGCGTATTCGATGATCAGGTATTCGGCCTCGATGCCGCCGGCGGTGGCTTTCTCCAGGCCGCGATAGCGGCCGACACCGTGATCGACGTGTACCACCGGGGCGCCGGCGGCGAGATCGTTGAGATCGCGCAGCACCGCCTCCGGGTCGCGGCTGGCCACCCGGCGGCGGGTGGCCGCCGGCGCGCGCAGGCCGAACACCTGCGCCTCGGCGATCAGCGTCAACCCGGCCGCGGACAGCCGCAGTCCTTCCTGCAGCGGACCGATGCACAGCGCGTAGCGGTTGTCCTGAGTCAGGAACTCGCCCCAGTCCCGCGCCGCGCGCGCCGCCAGGCCCTGCGGCCGCAGCCAGTCGTTCAGGATCTGCCGGCGGCCGGCGGATTCCGCGACCAGCAGCACGCGATCGCCGGGCGCGCGCAGTCGTTCGCGCACCGCCGTCTCGCCGCCGGGCAGCGGCTGCACCGGCAGCGTTTCGCCGTCGTCGCCGAAGCGCAGTTGCGCGTGCGTGCGCAGACGCCCGAGCAGCGCGTGCCGGTCGGCGAACAGCAGCGAAGGCGGCAGCAGCGGGCGGGACAGATCGCCGCGCAGGCGCTGGTAGCGCTCGTCCGCCTGCCGCCATTCGGTTTCCAGGTGCGCCTCCGGATCGCCGAACCAGGTCACCAGCGCCGCCTCCGGCAGATAGTCGGCGAGTTCCCCGGTCGACTCGAAGAACAGCGGCAGCCAGGCCTCGATGCCCGCCGGCCAGACGCCGCGGCTGACGTCGCCGTAGATCTTCGAGCGGCTCGGGTCGCCGGAGAAGGTTTCGCGGTAGCGGCGGCGGAAGATCTCGATGCCGGCGGCGTCGGTCGGAAACTCGCGCGCGGGCAGCAGCCGCACCGCCTCGACCTTGTCGGTCGAGCGCTGGGTTTCAGGGTCGAACACGCGGATCGATTCGATCTGGCGGTCGAACAGATCGATACGGAACGCCTGCTCGCCGCCCATCGGGAAGACGTCGAACAGCGCGCCGCGCAGCGCAAACTCGCCGGGTTGCACGACTTCGGCGACCGCCTGGTAGCCGGCCGCCGCCAGCCGCTGGCGGAACGCCTGCAGGTCCAGCGTGTCGCCGGCGGCCAGCAGCATCGCGCGACCGTCCAGCCAGCGCCGCGGCGGCAGCTTTTCCAGCAGCGTGCCGAAGGTCGCGATCAACACGCCGTGACGCTGCTGCGGCAGGCGGTACAGCGTCGCCAGCCGCTGCGACAGGATCGCCTGGTGGGGCGAAAACGGGTCGTAGGGCAGCGTCTCGGTGTCGGGGAAATGTTCGATCGGCAGCCCCGCCGGAGCGAAGAAGCGCAACAACGCCTCCAGCCGGTAAGCCTGCTGCTCGCCGGCGGCCACCGCCAGCAGCATCTGCCGGCTGCGCTGTGCGGCGTCGATCAGCGTCAGCGCGGCGGCCGGCAAGCCGGGGTCGCGCAGATCGAGACGCTCGCCGGCCGGCGGCAGGCGGGGCAGCAGACGCACGCTGGCGTCTTTCTGGTCGGGGGCGGCGTCGGACACGACAGCGATCTCGGATTCGGCCGTTATGAGGCAGCCGGCAAATGTCTGGATCAGGTGCCGCCATTGCGGCACACGGCCCGCGTGCCGATCGATTGCGATCACGCGGCGGGCCGGTATTATCGCGCCGCCGGCGGTGCAGCGGCCAGCGC
This sequence comes from Gammaproteobacteria bacterium, assembly GCA_028871525.1. Lineage (GTDB taxonomy): Bacteria > Pseudomonadota > Gammaproteobacteria > Nevskiales > Nevskiaceae > SCRT01. The sequence continues at coordinate 35,150 of JAGWMX010000003.1, read as the reverse complement.
AGGGATCTTGGGCGGCGGGGCGGGCCCCCGCGCTTGTTTCGCCGTGGGTCACGGTTGCGGCTAAAGTCTCAGCGCAGATTCATGTCCCAATCAGCAGGATCAACGTGACGGGTGAACATTTCGACGTGCTGGTCGTCGGCGCCGGTCTTTCCGGCATCGGCGCCGGCTACCACCTGCAGACGCGGTGTTCCGGCAAGCGCTACCTGATCCTCGAGGCGCGCGATTGCATCGGCGGCACCTGGGATCTGTTCAGATATCCCGGGGCGCGTTCCGATTCGGATATGTACACGCTCGGTTACGCGTTCCGGCCGTGGCCGGACGCCAGGACCATCGCCGACGCGCCGTCGATTCTGAGCTACGTTCGCGACACGGCGCGGGCATACGGTATCGACCGCAGGATCCGCTTTAACCATCGCGTGGTGCGCGCGGCGTGGTCGTCGGCCGCTGCGTGCTGGAAGGTGGAAGCCGAGCGCGGGCCCCGGCGGGAGACGGTGCGGCTGAGCTGTAATTTCCTCTATCTGTGCAGCGGCTACTACGATTATGCGCAAGGCCACCTGCCGGCGTTTCCGGGCAGACAGCGGTTCCGCGGGCGCATCGTGCATCCGCAGCAGTGGCCCGACGATCTCGATTATGCGGGCAAGCGCGTGCTGGTGATCGGCAGCGGGGCGACGGCGATGACGCTGGTTCCGGCGTTGGCGGCCACTGCGGCGCAGGTGACGCTGCTACAGCGCTCGCCGGGCTATGTCGTTGCGCTGCCCGCCGAGGATAGATTCGCCGGCGTGCTGCGCCGCGCATTGCCGCAGAAGCTCGCCTATGGCATCGCTCGCTGGAAGAACGTGCTGCTTAATCTGCTGTTTTTCAAAGTATGCCGCCGCTGGCCCGGGTTCGCGAAAAAATTGATCCGCAAGGGAGTCGCCGCCGGACTGCCGCCGGGCTACGACGTCGAAACGCATTTCAAGCCGCGCTACAACCCGTGGGACCAGCGCTTGTGCGTGGTGCCGGACGGGGATCTGTTCACGGCGATCCGCGACGGCCGGGCCACGGTGGTGACCGACCGCATTGAAACCTTCACCGCGCAGGGCGTCAGGCTCGCCTCCGGCGTGGAATTGCAGGCGGACATCATCGTCACCGCCACCGGTTTGAAGCTGCTGGCGCTGGGCGGGATCCGGTTTTCGGTCGATGGGGCGGCAGTCGAACTCGCCCGGGCGCTCAGCTACAAGGGCATGATGCTGTCGGACATACCGAATCTGGCGATGGCGCTGGGCTATACCAACGCCTCATGGACGCTGAAAGCGGAGCTGAGTTCGCGCTACCTCTGCCGGCTGCTCAACTACATGGACCAGCACGGTTTTGGTCAGTGCACCCCGCGCAACAGCGACCCCGCGGTGCGCCCGCAGCCGTTGCTCGATCTGTCCTCCGGTTACGTGCTGCGCGCCGTCGACCGGCTGCCGAAGCAGGGTTCGAAGCCGCCGTGGCGGCTGTATCAGAACTACCTGCGGGATATGTTGGCGCTGCGGTATGGCGCGGTCGACGACGGCGTGATGCGGTTTTCCAGCCCGGCGCGGACGGCGCAGGCCGGGCGGAAAACTGCACTCTGAGTCACGGCTGCGGCTGCGCGCGCAGACCGGCGACCGCCGCCGCTAACCCTTGAACGTCGACAGACCGAAGTCGCCGAACGGTTCATCCCTTTCGCGTACCGCCCGCTTGAAGCCGGCTTCGGCGGCACGCTGCTGGAAGGCATAGCCCTCCCGGGTGTGGCGGGTGATGCCGTCGAACACGGTGCCGAGGAGCTGCGTGGTGTGCAGCCCCTGCTGCGTCACCGACTGGTTCAGCAGCAGCTTCATCATCACCAGCTGATTGACCGGCATCCGCGCGATGCGCTGCAGCAGCGCCTCGAAGCGCGCGTCGAGCTGGTCCGGCGGGGCGGATTCGATCGCCAGGCCCCATTCCTTCGCCTCGCGGCCGGACAGGCAGTCGCCGGTGAACAGCAGGCGCTTGGCCTTCTCCAGGCCGATGCGGTGAAACCATAGCGAGGTGGTCGGCGAGCCCCAGACGCGCGCCGGCGGATAGCCGATCTTGGCGTCGTCGGCGATCACCAGCAGGTCCGAGCACAGCGCCAGGTCGGTGCCGCCGGCCACGCAGAAGCCGTGCACCTTGCACGCCACCGGTTTTTCGCTGTGGAACAGGCTCATGAAACCGCGCACGTTGCGGCTCATCATCGCGTAATCGGTCATTGGATCCCAGATCAGGCCTGGGTCGTGGTTGGCGCGCTGCACCGCGGGATCCAGAATCGAGTTCTGCGTTTGCTGCGGGTCGTCGCCGCCGATGGCCAGCGCCTCGGCGCTTTCCACCAGGTCGTAGCCGCCGCAGAACCCGCTGCCGTTTCCGGCCAGCGCGATCACGTGCACCGACGGGTCGAGGTTGGCGCGCTCGACGCACCCGGCCAGCTCGCGCGGCAGCTCCATGGTGATGCCGTTGCCGCGCTGCGGGCGGTTGAGGGTGATGCGGGCGATGCGGCCGGTGACTGCGTAGGTGATGGTCTTCAGGTTCATGGGCGTTTGCCGGTATCGGTGCGTTCGCACCTCGATTGTCGAGCGCCAGTGCGTTTGCAGTCGGCGGGCGTGTGCCTGGACCGAGGCGCCGGAGCGGAAGATTATCGGCGGTGAGCGTCACGGCTGCACCGGCCGGCGTCCAGCCATGCGCCGGGCGGCAGCCGGCGGGCTGGACTATTGCGCCGCGACGGACGCGGGTGTATCCCGGACGCTCGGACGCGCGGGAGGAGTTGTGCATGGGCGATCGTCGCGTACATCCGCACGCCGGGCGTCGCAACGGCATTGCGGCCGCGTTGCTGGCGTCGATGACCGGCGTCGTTCCGGCGGTGGCGGCCGCGCCTTCACAGTTGCCGCGTCCGGCGCTGGGCGCGCATACCCTGCTGGTGCAGACGGAAGGCAAGGGGGCCACTCCCGCCGTTACCGCTGCGCTGACGACGCAGGTTGCGGGCAGCTCGCTGCTGACTCTGGTCGGCGGCTGGGCGAGCAATTCGCATCCGCCGAGCGACAGCAAGGACAACGTCTGGACGGCGTTGGGCCGTGCAGTCTTCCGCGGCTACCACGGACGTTTCGACGCCAGAGCGTATGTCTCGCTCTCCGCGCGAGGCGGTCGGGATCACACCGTCAGTCTGACCAAGAACGGCGACGCGGCCGGCGAGCTGAGCCTGGCTTTCATCGAGATCAGGAACGCAGCCGTACTGCAGGATATGGCGCTGAATTATCCTGTTCCCGGCCGGTTCGACCGGTTCCTGGCCCGGCTCGCGCGGCCGCTGCCCAATGTCCTGCAGAAGGTTCTGGGCGGCAGCGCCGCGCTGACCAGCGGTGCGGTCACCACCACCGGGCCGGCGACCCTGGTCGCGGTGTGGTGGGGCGATGCCGCCGTCTACAGGATGACGGCGGTGCCCAACAACGGGTTCAGGGTGATCGACCGTTTCCTCGATCTGCCGCCCAACAGCGGCGTCCAGTGCGCGGTTGCCGGCCGGGAGGTCGCCGAGGCCGGCACTTACCGCGTCACCTGGACTGGCCGCCCGGCGCAAGGGGCGATCCTGTGGCTGTTCGCGTTCCAGCCGCGGCAGCGGAGGCCCTGAACCGCGCCCGTGACCGGCTGGATTTGACTCAGTTGAGCAGGCGCCGCCGCAGGTCGACGTCGCCCGCCGCGTCGATCGCGGTCCACGCCAGCGCCAGCGCGCCGTCGTGCAGCGCGCGGTCGGCCGCGGCGCTGATGCAGTGCGCGGCGAACTCCGGCTGGTGATTCACCGCCGGCAGCGAGTCGATGCGATCATCGGGTGGATCGACGGGATCACCTTGGAGACGTTGCCCATGTCGGTGGAGGCGGCGATCCGCCCGATCGGCGAGTCGGGCGGCGGGAACACCCGGCCCAGTGCCTCGGCGTTGCGGCGGTACAGCCCGGCCATCGCTGGATCGTGCAGCATCTCGGTGTAAGGCTGGTCGCCGCCGCGGATTTCCAGCTTCGAGCCAGTGGCCAGCGCGCCGGCCTCGAAACAGCGACGCACGCGGGCGCGCAGCGCCTCCAGTGCGTCAAGCGTCTCGCCGCGGATGATGTAGCGCGCGGAGGTCCGGGCCGGAACGATGTTGGGTGCGTCGCCGCCGTGGGTACAGATGCCGTGGATGCGGTCGCCCGCGTGCAGATGCTGGCGCAGCAGACCGATGGCGGTCTGTGCCAGCGTCAGCGCGTCGGCGGCGTTGATGCCGAGCTCCGGGAACGCCGAAGCGTGCGCCGCCTTGCCGTGATAGTGAACGTCGAACATCGAGGCGGCGATGATCTTCGGCTGCACCAGATCGACCGGCGCCGGGTGGGCCATCATCGCCGCGTGGATGCCGGCGAAGGCGCCGCGCTGCAGCAGCAGAATCTTGCCCGAGGCGTCGCCGACTTCCTCGGCCGGCGTGCCGATCACCGTCACCGTGATGCCGATGTCGTCGGCGACGTGCGCCAGCGCCAGCGCCGCGCCCACCGTCATCGCCGCGATCAGATTGTGACCGCAGGCGTGGCCGACTCCGGGCAGGCTGTCGTACTCGGCCATCAGGCCGATGTTCAGCGGCCCGCTGCCGGCTTTTGCGACGAATGCGGTTGGCAGCTCGCAGATACCGGAATGCACCGTAAACCCGGCATCGCTCAGCGCCTGCGCAACCCAGTCGCAGGCGCGTCGTTCCTCGAACCCCAGCTCCGGGTGCGCGTGGATGCGGTGGCTCAACGCCACCAGCCCGTCACTGGCCAGCTCCAATCGCTCGCGCGCCGCAGCTTTGATGTCCATGCGCCGGTCTCCTGGAAAGCCTATTTCAAAACCGGCCTGTGCCGAGGTTAAGCGGACAGGCTCGAATTCCGCAGCCTATAGCGTTGTATGCCTCAACACAAAAATACCGGCTCCCGCCGGTGCGTCGGCATCCCGGCGCGGTGCTAGTCTGCAGGCAACCGTTTCACCGTCGAGGCGACCATGAACGCAGCCGAACGCAGTTCCTTAGCGGAACGCTTTTACACGCACCGGGTCGACAACCAGCCGCCGCCGCTGGTGCCTTACGACCCCTACGACACCGATCTGCCGCTGCGCGAGGCGCTGGCGCGCGAGGGCGGCGCCTGGGGCGAAAGGGAAGTGGCTGCCTACGGCAAACAGATCGGCGGTGAGCTGATGGAGGCCGGCCGCCTGGCCAACGAAAACAAACCGAAACTCAGGCAATTTGATGCCTACGGCCAGCGCATCGACGAGGTCGAGTTCCATCCGGCCTATCACCAGCTGATGGCCGCCTCGGTGCGCCACGGTGTGCCGAGCTTCGCCTGGCGCCACGCCGATCGCAGCGGCGCCCACGTCGCCCGCGCGGCGTTGTCCTATCTCGACTACATGGCCGACCAGGGCCATTGCTGTCCGGTGACGATGACGTACGCCAGCGTGCCGGTGATCCGCCAGCAGCCGGAACTGGCCGCAGCCTGGCTGCCGCGGATCCTGTCGACCGACTACGACCCGCGCTGCCTGCCGGCCTGGGAAAAGACCGGCAACACCATCGGCATGGGCATGACCGAGAAGCAGGGGGGGTCGGACGTGCGCAGCAACACCACCAAGGCGTATCCGGTTGGTAGCCGCGGCCCGGGCAAGCTGTACGAACTCGTCGGCCACAAGTGGTTCTACTCGGCACCGATGTGCGACGCCCACCTGGTATTGGCGCAGACCGACGGCGGTCTGTCCTGTTTCCTGCTGCCGCGCTACACCCCGGACGGTGTGCTCAACGCGGTGCGTATCCAGCGACTGAAGGACAAGCTCGGCGACTGGTCCAACGCCAGTTCCGAGGTCGAGTTCTGCGGCGCCGCGGCGTGGATGGTCGGCGAGGAAGGCCGCGGCGTTGCGACGATCCTGGAAATGGTGTCGCTGACCCGACAGGACTGCCTGATTGGCTCGGCCAGCCTGATGCGCCAGGCGCTGGCGCAGGCGCTGCACCATGCGCGTCACCGCAGCGCGTTCGGCAAGCGGCTGGTCGAACAGCCGCTGATGAAGAACGTGCTGGCCGACCTGGCGTTGGAGTCCGAGGCCGCGGTGGCGCTGACGATGCGGGTGGCGCGTGCCGTCGACTCCAGCCCGCGCGATGCGGCCGAGCGCGCGTTCGCCCGCATCGCCACCGCGATCGCCAAGTACTGGGTATGCAAGCGTGCGCCGGCGTTCGTCAACGAGGCGCAGGAGTGTCTTGGCGGCGCCGGCTACGTCGAAGAGTCGGTCCTGGCGCGGCTGTACCGGCAGGCGCCGCTGAATTCGATCTGGGAAGGCTGCGGCAACATTCAGTGCCTGGACGTGCTGCGTGCGCTGTCGCGCGAGCCGGCCACCCGCGACGCGCTGTTCGCCGAACTCGGCATGGCCGCGGGCGGGCACCCGGCGCTCGACGCGGCAGTTGCGCGGTTGGCGGCCGACTACGCCGATACCGATTCACTGGAGAGTCGCTGCCGCGCTCTGGTCGAGCGCACCGCGCTGGCCTTGCAGGCGGTGCTGCTGGTGCGCGCCGGCAACCAGGCGGTGGCCGCCGCCTTCTGCGAATCGCGGTTGGCCGGGGCCTACGGTATGGCCTTCGGCACGCTGCCGCCAACGGCGCCGATGGATGCGCTGATCGAGCGCGCGCTGCCGGCTTGAACCCTTCGGCTCAAGCTGCGCTGATCGACTCGATGCGCTTGCGGATCTCCGGCGTCAGCTTTTCGGCCATCGCCAGCGCACCGAGGTTTTCGCGCAGCTGCCCGGGCCTGGACGCACCGAGAATCACGGTGGAGACCCACGGGTTGCCGAGGATCCAGGCGATCGCCAGTTGCGCGGTGCTGCAGCCCAGCGTCCCGGCCAGCTTGCCGAGTTCCGCCGCCGCGGCGACTTGACGCCTGCCCAGCGGCGATTCCAGCCGCTTGCGCAGCCACTCGTAGCCGGGCAGGGCGAAACGGCTGTCCTGTGGCACGCCATCGGCGTACTTGCCCGACAGCAGGCCCGAGGCCAGCGGGCTCCAGGTGGTGGTGCCGAGGCCGAATTCCTGGTACAGCCGTGTGTACTCGACCTCCACTTTGTGCCGTGCGAACAGGTTGTACTCCGGCTGCTCCATCGTCGGCGGGGTCAGGTTATCGGCGCGGGCGTGAGCGTGCGCGGCCGCGATCTCGCCGGCCGACCACTCGGACGTGCCCCAGTACAGCACTTTGCCCTGCGCGACCAGATCGTGCATCGCCCGCACCGTTTCCCCGATCGGCGTGTCCGGATCGGGTCGGTGGCAGAAGTACAGGTCCAGATAATCCACCCGCAGTCGTTGCAGCGCCTGGTGACAGGCGTCCATCACATGCTTGCGCGACAGGCCGCGCTGCGTCGGCACCGGTTCCGCAACCGGGCCGAAGTACACCTTCGACGACACGCAGTAACGGTCGCGCGGCCAGCTGAGCTTGGCCAGTGCCGCACCCATCACCTCCTCGGACCGGCCGTAGGCGTAGCCCTCGGCGTTGTCGAAAAAATTGACGCCGTGATCGTAGGCCAGCGCCAACGACTCGACCGCGCGGTCGACGTCGACCTGGTTGTGGAACGTCACCCAGGAACCGTAGGACAGCGCGGACAGCTTCAGGCCGGAACGGCCGAGGCGGCGGTATTCCATTGCGTGCTCCGTGTGATGCGGTGGAGGTCGTGCGCCGAACGTCGACGCGCGCATAATGTCGAAAAATGAGAGAGTAAACCGGCGACGGAGTTCAAAATACAGTATGGCGGACGACGCGAAAGCGGTTTGGGCGGCGGCGATTCCTTCGCGGCAGGGCGAGCTGCGCGATGCACATGGACGGGTGAAGCGCAAGCTGCGCCTGTCGCTGACCGACCGCTGCAACCTGCGTTGCCTGTACTGCATGCCCGAACACCCCGAGTGGCTGCCGAAGGCGCAGGTGCTGCGGCGCGAGGAGTTGCTGCGGCTGGCGCGGCTGTTCGTCACCGAGATGGGCATCACCCACCTGCGCCTGACCGGCGGCGAGCCGCTGCTGCGCCGCGACGTGGTCGAGATCGTCGCGGAGCTCGATGCGCTGCGCAGCCTCGGTCTGCGGCGCATCGCCATGACCAGCAACGGCGCACTGCTGGATCGCTTCGCCGTGCCGCTGGCCGCCGCCGGCCTGGACGATCTCAACGTCAGCCTCGACGCGCGCACGCCGGAAATATTCCACACGTTGACCCGCGGCGACATCGAGCCGGTGCTGCGCGGCATTGATGCTGCGCGCGCCGCCGGGCTGCCGGTCAAGATCAACTGCGTGGCGATCCGCGGTCACAACGATGCCGAGCTGCTGCCGCTGGCCGAGTGGGCGCGGACCGAGAACCTGCCGCTGCGCTTCATCGAGTTCATGCCGCTGGACGGCCGCGGCGCCTGGAGCCCCGCGCGGGTGATTACCGAGGCCGAGATTCTCGCGCAGCTGCGCCAGCGCTTCAGCATCGAGCCGTTGCCGCGCAGCAACGAACCGGCCACCTACTACCGGCTCGATGGTCACTATCGGCTCGGCGTGATCTCCACCGTCAGCAAGCCGTTCTGCTCCAGTTGCGACCGCGTGCGCCTGACCGCCACCGGTGAGCTGTACGCCTGCCTGTTCTCGCCGACCGCCGCCGATCTGCGCGGTCCGTTGCGCGCCGGGGCCGACGATGCCGCGCTGGCGGCACTCATCCGTCGTCAAATCTGGTTCAAGGAAGCCGGCTATATCGAGCACAAGGGTTATGTCGAACGGCCGCTGACGATGCACGCGATGGGCGGCTAAGCCCGTATTGGAACTGACCCGGTTTCGCGGACACCGCATCGGGCCCCGCCGGTATTTTTGTCTGTTGAGCCATGCGCTGTCCGCCGGAATCTCGCCGAGCGCGGCCGCCGGCGCCCCCGGGCTTTTCTGGACCGGCTCGATCAACATAACGGGGTTGCAGCCCTTCCTCTGCGGCGACCGCTTCGGCGTCGCCGACATCGACGCCATGATCGCGGTCGATATCGGCGCCGCTGATTTCCATCCGCCGGCGGCGGTCATGGAGTCGCCGTTGTCCGGCAGGCGATCGGGGGCGTGGGCAAAGTCCCGCGGGAGTTGTCATGATTGCGCCTGGCACGGGGGTGCGGGAAGTTGGCGCTGATGAAGCCGAACACAATGACCAGATTGTCTTCCGTCGCACGGCCGCCGGGAAGCGCCCTGTGAGCTACGTCCGCTGCCTGCGGGGCCTGAGTTCCGGAATCGAATATCCTGCCGATCGGCCGATGAACCTCGATCCCGCCGACGGCCGGCCGGTGCAGATGGTGCTCGACCTGGAACGGCTCAAGCGCGAGCAGCCGGATCTCGCCTGGTATCGCCCGCAGCGCCGCGATCTGTGGCGCTTCGGCGCACTGCTGGCGCTGGACATCGACGATCCCCAAGACCGCGAGCACATCGTCACCCTCGGCGAAGGCCATACGCCGCTGCGCGAGTATCCGCATCATCCGCTGGCGCGCAAGCTCGGCCTGCGGCTCCAGGTCAAGGACGAGGGCAAGGCCGAGCCTGGCTACGGCGCCAACCCGACGCAGTCGTTCAAGGACCGCGGCATGGCGATGGCGGTGTCGATGGCGCGTCGCTTCGGCCTGCGCAAACTGGTGGTGCCGACCCAGGGCAACGCCGGCGACTCGCTGCTGGAATACGCGCTGGCGGCGGGCCTGCAGGTCGCGGTGATCATGCCGGACGACACGCCGATGCCGATCCAGGGCCGCATCGCGGCGCTGTCACTGCGCAACCCGCGTGTTTCACTGGAGCTGGTCGCAGGCACCATCCGCGAAGCCGGCGCCCTGATGCGCGAGACGTTTCTGCCGCAGGGTTATTTCAACGTCGCCACCTTCCAGGAGCCCGGCTGGCGCATCGAGGGCAAGAAGACCCTCGGCCTGGAGCTGGCCGAACCGCCGCCCGGCGCAACGCAGTGGCGGCTGCCCGATGCGATCGTCTATCCCACCGGCGGCGGCACCGGCGTGCTCGGCATGTGGAAGGCCTTCGCCGAGCTGCAGGAGCTGGGCCTGATCGGCAGCCAGCGCCCGCGGATGATCTGCGTGCAGGCCGCGGCGACCAAACCCATCGTCGATGCCTGGGAAAACGGTGCGACCGACGTCACGCCGGCCGCGGGCGGCAAAACGCTGTGCGTCGGTCTCAACGTGCCGGGCGGCGTCGGGCATTTCAGGGTGCTGGAGATCCTGCGCGCCAGCGGCGGCTGCGCGGTGGCGGTGACGGAAGACCAGATCGCGCAGGCGCTGTCCGCCGCCTGGCGCGACACACACTGGTGGATCGGCCCGGAAGGCGCCGCCTGCCTGGCGGCGCTGGAACCGCTGGCGCAGGCCGGCGCCATCCGGCCCGGCGAGCGCGTGGTGGCGGTCAACACCGGTTCGCTGGAGAAGTACCTGCCGGAATTGCGGCATCTGCTATGAGATCGCACCTGGCGATTGCAGCCGCGCCGCACCGCCTTATTCTTTTTGCGCGGCGTCCTTGGCGGCGTTTTCCCGTATGAGCACTGCGGAGTCCGCTGGCCCCGGCCTGCTGCGCGCGGTGTCGCGCTGGCAGATCGTGGGGCTGGCGCTCAACGACGTGATCGGCAGCGGGGTTTATCTGTTGCCGGCGGCGGCGGCGGCGCTGCTCGGCGCGGCCAGCATCTGGGCGGTGCTGCTGGCCGGCTTCGCGGTCGCGCTGCTGGTGCTGTGCTTTGCGCAGGCGTCGAGCTATTTCGACCAACCCGGCGGCGCCTACCTCTACACCCGCGAGGCGTTCGGGCGCTTCATCGGCTTCGAAGTGGGCTGGATGAGCTGGCTGGCGCGGGTCGCCTCGGTCGCCTCGCTGGCGAATGGTCTGGCGCAGGCCTGCACCTATTTCTGGCCGGCCGCGGCAGGCGGCTGGCAACGGGCCGCGATCATTTCCGGCCCGATCCTGCTGCTGGGCTGGATCAACGTGCGCGGAGTCAAGGCGGGCGCGCGCACCGCCGTCGCGCTGGTGATCGCGAAGATGCTGCCGCTGCTGTTTTTCATCGCCGTCGGCCTGTGGTTCGTGCGACCGTCACGGCTCGGCGCACTCGAGCCGCCGCACGGCGGTGTGCTGGGCCAGGCCGCGCTGCTGCTGCTGTTCGCCTACGCCGGCTTCGAGAACACGCCGGCGGCGGCCGGAGAGTACAAGAACCCGCGGCGCGACGTGCCGTTCGCGCTGCTGGCGATGATCCTGATCGTGACGCTGGTCTACAGCCTGGCGCAGATCGTCGCGCTCGGCACGCTGCCGGGAATCGCACACTCGCAGTCGCCGCTGGCGGAGGCTGCGCGCCGCTTCGCCGGCGATTGGGGCGCATGGCTGCTGTCGGCCGGCGCGATCGTCTCGATCGCCGGCAACGTCGGCAACACCATGCTGATCGGGCCGCGCTACCTCTACGCGCTCGCCGCCGACGGCTACGGTCCGCGATGGCTGGCGCGCGTGCACCCGCAATACCGCACGCCGGCCGCCGCCATCGTCGCGCAGACGCTGATCGCGCTGGCGCTGGCCCTGTCCGGCTCGTTCGTGCAGCTGGCGATGCTGTCGGTGATCGCGCGGCTGGCCACCTACCTCGGCACCGCCGCCGCCGTGCCGGTCTTGCGCCGGCGTTTCGGCGATCGTCCCGGCGCGGTGCGCCTGCCCTGGGGGCCGGCGATTCCGATCGCGGCGCTGCTGCTGTCGGGCGCGCTGCTGGCCAGCGCCACCGGGTCGAACCTAATCGCCGGCGCCGGCGCGCTGGCGGTGGGCGGCGGTGTCTACCGGCTATGGCGCGCGGTCCCCGTTGTAGCCGGGGCATGACGCCCGGTACGGGCGGGAGTTTCCCCGCAATCCGGGCGATCGTTTCACGATTGGACTAGCAGCCCGATCACACCCCTCACCGCGCCGTGGCGCTCCCACGGGGATTCGAACCCCGGTTTTCGCCGTGAGAGGGCGACGTCCTGGGCCTCTAGACGATGGGAGCGTGCGAGGCCGGCAGCGGGCGCGTATTATCCGCGAGCGCCGAAAAATCCGCAAAATAATCGCGTAGCGACCGCCACCGGCGGCGCCGCACCGACCCGACAAGCCGAGGCAGACGATTAATCCACCAGTCCGTATTCCGCGCGCGCAGCACGGCATCTCGCGCAAACAGATCTCGCCGGGCACGCTGAAGGTGCTCTACACGCTGGTGGAAGCCGGCTTTGAGGCGTACCTCGTCGGCGGCGGTGTGCGCGACCTGCTGGCCAACCTGAAGCCGAAAGATTTCGATATCGCCACTTCGGCTCATCCGGAACAGGTCAAGAAGGTGTTCGCTCGCCAGTGCCGGCTGATCGGCCGCCGCTTTCTGATCGCCCATGTGCGCGCGGGCGGCGAAATCGCGGAAGTGGCCACCTTCCGCGGTCCGATCACCGATTCTCATGAGCGCGACGAAACCGGGCGCATTCTCTCGGACAACATCTACGGCAGCCTGGAGACCGACGCATTCCGTCGCGATTTCACCGTCAACGCGCTGTATTACGATATTCGCGACTATTCGATCATCGATTTCGCCGATGGCATCTCCGACCTGCAGCGCCGGCGGCTGCGGATGATCGGAGAGCCCGAGTTGCGTTATCGCGAAGACCCGGTGCGGATGCTGCGCGCGATACGCGTCGCCAACAAACTCGGCTTCGAGATCGAGCCGGCGACCGCCGAGCCGATCTCCCGCCTGGCGCCACTGCTGGGCGAGATCCCGCCGGCGCGGCTGTTCGACGAGATCATCAAGATGTTGTTGTCGCGCGAGGCGCGGGCCAACCTCGATGGGATGCGCGAGCGCGGCCTGTTCGGCATCCTGTTTGCGGATACCGAAACTGCGCTGGCCGAGGACGCGCGCTGGCTGAGACTGCTGCACCAGGCAGCGGCCAATACCGCGGCGCGGGTCGAAAACGACCAGCCGGTGACGCCGGCATTTCTCTACGCCGCACTGTTGTGGCCGTCGGTGGCGCTGCGCGCGCAGTTTCTCGCTTGCAACGAAGGCTATGCGCCGATGCTGGCGCTGTCGCAGGCTGCCGACGAGGTACTGGCGCGGCAGTCGCTGCGGGTGTCGATCCCCAGGCGATTTTCAACGCCGATACGCGAGATCTGGCTGCTGCAGCCGCGTTTCGATCATCGGCACGGCGCACGCGCCAAAAGACTGCTGGCGCATCCGCGCTTCCGCGCCGCCTACGATTTTCTGGTGTTGCGCGGCGCTTCCGCCGAACCGCAGCTCGCCGGGCTGGCCGACTGGTGGACGCAGGCGCAGACCGCCAAGGAGCTGCCGCCGGCGCCCGCGGACGACGCCGCGGCGTCGGCCCCGGTGCCGAAGCGGCGCAGTCGGCGGCGCGGCGGCCGCCGCCGGCGCGGCAAAAAAGCACAGGACTGATCGGCGTCGATGGCCGCAGTGCGCCGCGCCTGGATTGGCCTGGGCGCCAACCTGGGCGATCCGCCGGCGCAAATTGCCGCCGCGCTGGCCGCACTGGCCGCGGAGCCGCGATTGACCGTGATCGCGCGCTCGCGTTTCTGGCGCAGCACGGCGATCGGACCGCAGCCGCAGCCGGACTATTGCAACGCCGTCGCCGCGCTGGAAACCACGATCACGCCGGAGGTTCTGCTCGCCCGGCTGCAGGATTTCGAAGATGCCGCCGGCCGCACCCGTGAGCAGCGCTGGGGAGCGCGGGTGCTGGATCTCGATCTGCTGCACGTCGAAGGCGTTCGCCGCCGCACCACGCGCTTGACCTTGCCGCATCCGCAGATCGCCCGGCGCGCTTTCGTACTGGTGCCGTGGAGCGAGATCGCGCCGCGCCTGGTCGTGCCCGGCGTCGGCGAAATCGGCCGGCTGGCGGAGGCCTGCGATCGCAGCGGCCTGGAGCCGTGGCCGCCGTCGGCGGACGGTTGACGGCGGTGATTGCGAGGAGCCAACGACGGCGAAGCAATCCCGCACAGAGCATCGTTCGGTTATTGATCCGGCCACATGAACCTTGAATTTGCTGTCGTCGTTGCAACAGGAAACTTCGGTACGATTCGGCACCGAGGTGGCCGGATCAATAAGCTTGAAGCAATCGAAGCCGAGTTGGCACGGACGGGGGCGCCAGAAGCGCTGGTGCAGTGAAGGAATCAATTTCGAGTTTCGGGCTTCAAGCTGCGGTGTAGGCTCCTTACGGATGCGCATGGAGGAGGCCCGCAATGCCCGTTTCAGCGATTCGTCCGCAACGTCTGACGCAATTCCTGCTCGCCGCGCTCGCACTGTCTGGGGATTGTTGCTGAGACCCTACCTGCCATTGGCAATTTCCGAGGCCAAGGCGTCGCCCGCGCCGAAGTCGGCGACCTTCGATACGCTGACCGTGCAGCGGATCAACATCGTCGACCCCGATGGCAGGACGCGGCTGGTGATTGCCAACAGTAAGCGCTTTCCGGACGCCGTGGTCCGCGGCAAAGCCTATAAACGCAGCATTCACGATACCGCGGGTTTGGCCTTTTACGACGTGAACGGGGGAGAGATCGGCGGCTTGGCCCTGAGCAAGCTGCGTGACGAAGACCAAACCGCGCTGATCTTCGATTACATCTACCAGCCGACCGACGGCATCTGGATGGGTAAGTCGGAAAGCCCCGACGGCGCGCGCTGGCGGGCTGGCTTTGGCATCAGCGATCGCCGCCCCTATAAACCCGGTGATATCAAATCCAGCCAAGGGGTTGAACGCATCTCGCTATCCAACGAAAACCAGAACGCGCAACTGGTGATCTCCGACCCGCAGGGACACCCCCGCATCCGCATCGGCGTGAACAAGGCCGGCGAGCCGCGCATCGAGATGCTGGACCCGAATGGCAAAGTGGTTTACCGCGCCAGGTGAGGAGCGCGGGTAGCCTGCGGCGAGCCGCGGACCGCTACGGCTGGACACGCTCGAATGGGTGCGTCGGTTCGACCACCAACGGCTTAGGCGGCAGCAACGGTTGGCGTCCGCTGACCGAGGTCGAGTGCGAGTGCCATTTCCAACGCCCGGGTGAGACTATGATGGCTTGGCTCCAGGGAAAATACCTCAGGGAGTCCCGGGGCGGTTCAACCCGTTGCGGGTAGCCAGTTTGATCGTTACCGGCGGCATCGCGCCGGTGGTTTCGCCGGCCTGATCAGTCGCCGAGACTCTTGCCTTCTTCGACCGCCAGCGTCGCGGCGTCGGCCAGGCCGCGCGGGCGCTTGAGCAGCGGCTGGGCGAATAGCGCTCCGAGAATCAGCGCTAGCCCGCCGTAAAAGCCGATTGATAACTGACGTTGCTCGCCGAAAATCGGCACCGCCAGCAGCACCGCGTAAACCGGCTCGAGGTTGACCGCCATCTGTACCGAAAACGCCGACAATTGCCGTAAGGCGACCAGCGACAGCGAGAACGGCAGCAGCGTGCAGGCGTAGGCCAGCGTCACCAGCAACCAGGCGTCGTGGGTGTCCGGCAGCCGCCAGCCGCCGCTGAGCGCCAGCGGCAGCGATAGCAGTAGCCAGCCGGCGCCGAGCTCCAGCGCGGTGATGGTCAGCGCATCGGCGGCGCCGACCAACCGCTTGTTCAGCGCGCCGAACACCGCGTCCAGCAGCGCCGAGGTCACGCCGACGGCGGCGCCGAACCACATTGTGCGCGGTATACCTCCGACCACCAGCGCGACGCCGGGCACCACCAGCGCACCCAGCACCAGCTCGCGTGGATCGAAGCGCCGTCCGGCGATGTGCGGCTCGATCAGCGCCAGGAAAATCGGTGCCAGCGCGATGCAGGTGGCCGCCACCGAGGCGTCGGCCAGCTTGATCGCGGCGTAAAACGTCAACCAGTGCAGGGCCACCAGTGCGCCGACACCGGCGTAGCTTGCCGTCAGGCGCCATGGCAGGCGGCGCATTTCCCGGCGCACACGGGGCAACAGCAGCAGCGCGCCGACCACCAGCAGCATGCGCCACCACACCAGCGCCAGCGCCGGCAGGCTGATCAGCCGGCCGAGAATGGCGGTAAAGCCCCACAGCAAAACGCAGAAGTGGATCTGCAGCGTGGCTTTGGCGGTCGGGCCGGGGCCGGATCGAAGTCGCCAGCGTAGCGCCATGGATGGCAGGCACGGAACATTATTGAGAAGCGCCAGCCTGCAGTGTTTGGGGGCGGAAAGAAAGGGCCAGCGGGCGGCATGCTAGCATTTTCGGCTCATAACAGCGGATGAGCCCTGCATGAGCCAAGCTGCCAAGCCGAGTCCGGTGGTGCAGGTCGCCGAACTGAAGCGCATGCGCGCCGCCGGCGAGAAGATCGCCTGCCTGACCGCGTACGACGCCAGCTTCGCGCTGGTCGAGGACCGCGTCGGCGTCGACCTGATCCTGGTCGGCGACTCGCTGGGCATGGTGATGCAGGGCCGGCCGACCACCACCGCGGTTACGGTGGCCGACGTGGTTTATCACTGCCGCTGCGTGGCGCCGCAGTTGTCGCGCGCGTTCCTGGTCGCCGATCTGCCGTTTCTGTCATTCGCCACTCACGAACGCGCGCTCGACGCGGCGCAGCGGCTGATGCAGGAGGGCGGCGCGCAGATGGTCAAGCTCGAAGGCGGCCGCGAGCAGGCCGGTATCGTCGAGTACCTGGCCGTGCGCGGGGTGCCGGTGTGCGCGCACCTCGGCCTGCAGCCGCAGATGATCCACAAGCTCGGCGCGTTCCGCGTGCAGGGTCGCGAAGCGGCGGTGGCGGAGGCGATGCTGCACGATGCGCGCGTGCTGGGCGAAGCCGGCGCCGACCTGATGGTGCTGGAGTGCATTCCATCCAGCCTCGGCCGCGCGATCACCGAGGCGGTGGCTATTCCGGTGATCGGCATCGGCGCCGGACCGCATACCTCGGGCCAGATCCTGGTGCTGCAGGACATCCTCGGCATCTCACCGACGGTATTGCGCGGCCACACGCCGCGCTTCGTGAAGAACTTCATTGCCGGCACCGACGGCATCGAGGCGGCGATCGCCGCCTACGTCGCCGCAGTCAAACGCGGCGATTATCCGGCGCCAGAGCACGGCTTCGGCGGATAGACGTGCAGCGCTGCGAGACGCCCGCCGCGCTGCGGGCGGCGCTGGCCGGCCGCGGTGGCCGCGTGGCGCTGGTGCCGACGATGGGCAGCCTGCATGCCGGTCACCTGCGGCTGGTCGAGCGCGCCCGGGAAGCGGCAGACGTCGTCGTCGCCAGCGTGTTTGTCAACCCGCTGCAGTTTGGCCGCGGCGAGGACTACGCGTGCTATCCGCGTGCGCTCGAGGCCGACGCCGCGCAGCTCGGGCAGGCAGGTGCCGACGTTCTGTTCGCGCCGTCGGTAGAGACGATCTATCCGCACGGCTATCCGCCGGCGACCACGGTGCAGTTGGCCGGTGAGCTGGTCGATTCACTGGAGGGCGCTCACCGGCCCGGCCATTTCACCGGGGTCGCCACCGTCGTCAACATCCTGTTCAACCTGGTGCAGCCGGCCGTCGCCGTGCTCGGCGAGAAGGATTACCAGCAGTTGTGCGTGATCCGACGCATGGTCGCCGACCTCGGCCTGGCGGTCGAGATTCTCGGTCAGCCGACGGTGCGTGCCGCCGACGGTCTTGCGCTGTCTTCGCGCAATCGATATCTCGGCGCCGTCGAACGCGCCGTGGCGCCGCGGCTTTATCAGGCGCTGCGTGCGCTCGCCGAGCGGTTAACCGCCGGCCAACGGGACTTCACGGCGCTGGAACGACAGGCCGTCGCCGGCCTGCGCACAGCCGGCTTTGCGCCGGACTACGTCGCCGTGCGTGATCCGCAATTGCGCGCGCCGGCGGAGCGCGGTCCGTGGGTGCTGCTGGCTGCGGCCCGGCTCGGTGGTACACGCCTGCTCGATTGTCTGCGGGTTGGCGCGCCCGCGGTCAACGGTTAAACTGGCCGCGCTGGTTGAATGCGTCATGCGGGCGAATGCCTTAGTGGGCCGCCTTCTTTAAGCGATCACCTTGACGCCGGGTGCGAATGTCTTCCGTGGGCCGCCCGGAGTCGGACAATTACGGAAATCACCGCGATGCAACTGACCCTGCTCAAGTGCAAGCTGCACCGTGCGCGCGTGACCCACGCCGAGTTGGATTACGAGGGTTCCTGCGCGATCGACGCCCGCCTGCTGGATCTAGCCGGGCTGCACGAGTTCGAGCAACTGCACCTCTACAACATCACCAACGGCGAGCGCTTCTCCACCTACGCCATCGCCGCGGCAGCCGGCAGCGGCGTGATTTCGATCAACGGCGCGGCCGCGCACAAGGCCTGCGTCGGCGACCGCATCATCATCTGCGCTTATGCGCAGTTGGACGCCGGCGAAGCGCGCGCACATCGGCCGCGGCTGGTGTATCTGGACGAATCCAACCGCGTGGTCCGCACCGCCAACACGATTCCGGTGCAGGCGGCGTAGCCTTTCCGCACCGCGCTGCGTTGCGATCAAGCCCAGGTCATGCCCGGACGTGGTTGATTCGAAGCGCGGCATTCCCGCGAACTTCGGCCGACCCCATTTGCTCCAGGCTGCAGGGGCGATCCGGGCCGAGTGCGCATCACCTCCGCCGGCAGCCCGCTAAAGTCGAGTCGCCGCACGTGGGGCCGTGGCGATCGACGATGGTGGACAATCGCAGCCAAGAATGCCCGCTGCCACGAATTCCCCGCCATGCTGGAGATCGCCGCAAGCTGCCTCGCCCTCACCGCGCTGCTGGCCTATGTGAACTACCGTTTCGTCGGCCTGCCGACGTCGATCGGGGTGATGGTGGCGGCGCTGTCGCTGTCGCTGCTGCTGGTCGCGCTCGACGCGCTGGGCTACCTGCACGGGCTGCACAGCTACGAGACCTCGCTGCTGCGCTCGATCGATTTCTCGGCGCTGCTGATGCAGGGCATGCTGTCGCTGCTGCTGTTCGCCGGCGCGTTGCACGTGGATTTGAGCGAGCTGCGCACGTATCGCTGGCAGATCGGCGCGCTGGCGGGGGTCGGCACGCTGGCTTCGACCCTGATCGTCGGTGCCGCGCTGTGGTGGGTGCTGCCCTGGGTCGGCATGCCCCTGCCGCTGCTGTACTGCATGCTGTTCGGCGCGCTGATCTCGCCGACCGACCCGATCGCGGTGATGGGCATCCTCAAGTCCGCCGGCGCGCCGAAGAATCTGGAGCTGGTGATCTCCGGCGAATCACTGTTCAACGACGGCGTCGGCGTCGTCATTTTTTCGCTGCTGCTGGGGATGGCCGCCGGCGGCCAGACGCCGACGCTCGGTCACGGCGCCGGGCTGCTGCTGCATGAGGCCGGCGGCGGGCTGCTGTTCGGCGGCGCGCTGGGCTATGTCACCTTCCGCCTGCTGCGCAGCATCGACCACTATCAGGTCGAGGTGCTGATCACGCTGGCGGCGGTGGTGGGCGGCTACGCCCTGGCGCAGCGCCTGGAAGTCTCCGCTCCGCTGGCGATGGTGGTCGCCGGGCTGGCGGTCGGCAACCACGGCCGCGCGCTGGCGATGTCCGACACCACCCGCCACCACGTTGATCTTTTCTGGGAGCTGATCGACGAGATTCTCAATGCGTTGCTGTTCGTGCTGATCGGCCTGGAAGTGGCGGTGATCCATTTTCCGGCCGGCATCGCGCCGGCCGCCGTCGCCGCGGTACTGGTCACGCTGCTGGCGCGCTGGCTCAGCGTCGGCCTGCCGGTCGCCGGGCTGCGCAAAACTTTCCGCCTGCCCCGCGGCGCATCGACTGTGCTCACCTGGGGCGGCTTGCGCGGCGGCATCTCCGTGGCGCTGGCCCTGTCGCTGCCTCAAGGCCCCGAGCGCGAGCCGCTGCTGGCGCTGACCTACTGCGTCGTGGTCGCGTCGATTCTGGGGCAGGGGCTGACGATCGGGCGTGTCGTGCGGCGGGCGGCAAGGCGCTGACGGACGCAGCGGCTGCGCGTGTCCGCGACGGGCCGGCCGGCCCGAGCCGGTATATTGTGCGGCGAACCCACGAGGCTCCCACACAGTGACCGACCCGCAACGCCAAGTATCCGATCATGTCTCAGCCCGCTGAACGGGATTACATCCTCGGCACCAACGACGAGGAAATTCGTCGCCTCGGACTGCAGCACCGTGTCTGGCGGCCAGCTGTGCTGGACTGCTGGCAGCGCGCCGGCATCACGGTTGGCTCACGCGTGCTGGACGTCGGCGCCGGGCCGGGCTACGCCACCGTCGATCTGGCCGAGATCGTCGGCGAAACCGGTCAGGTCATCGCAGTGGAGCGTTCTCGGCGCTTCGCGCGGGCGGCGCGCGATCGGTGCGAGTCCCAAGGTTTGCGCCAGGTGCAGTTGCTCGAACTGGACCTGATGACCGACCCGGTTCCGGCCGAGGATATGGACGCCGCCTGGTGCCGCTGGGTGGCATCTTTCGTCTCGTCGCCTGCGCTGTTGCTGTCCAAGCTCGCGCGCGCCGTCCGGCCGGGCGGGGTCGCCATCTTCCACGAGTATGTCGACTACTCCACTTTCCGTCTGGCGCCACGGAGTCCGGCAGTCGAAGCGTTCGTCCAGCGTGTCGGCGACAGTTGGCGCGCGTCCGGGGGCGAACCGGACGTCGCGCTCGCCCTGCCGTCTGTGTTGACGCAGACCGGTTTCAGGGTGCGTTCTGCCACGCCGAAGATATTTTGTGTGCGCCCCAGCGATTACGTTTGGCAGTGGCCCGCCAGCTTCATCGACATCAATCTCAAGAGGATGCTGGAATTGGGGCAGGTTGACGAGACCTGGGCCGCCATGGTCCGACACGAGTTCGATACGGCCGGATCCAATCCCGATTCGCTGATGTTCACGCCGATGGTTCTCGAAATCGTCGCGCAACGCACCGCAAATCCGCAATTGGGGCGATAGCAACCGCCATCACGCGCCGGCGATGCCGACAAAAACCGAAACGTAACGGAAAGCATGCTCCTGATCCAGACCGCAGGGATCATTTTCGTGGCCCGGGGCATGTAAAATGCCCCTGCACGATCAGGCCAACCGCCGAATTGCAGCAGATAGATTCGACGTGAGTGGGCAACTCTAGAATTTCGGTGACAGGGTGGTCGCCGGTCGGCTCCGGGAATCAAGAACAGTCATGGAGAATTGAATGTCATGTACAAGATCAATAAAAGGCTTTTCGCGACGATAGCCGTGCTGGCGGCAGTGGCCGCGGGTACGGCATATGCCGCCGATGTCGGGGTTTCGGTCAGTATCGGGGAACCGGGGTTCTATGGCCAGATCGATATCGGGAACTATCCGCAACCCCGCGTGATCTATCGGCAGCCCGTGCTCGTGGAACGGGGCCCTGACTACGACAGCCGGCCGATCTATCTGCGGGTTCCTCCCGGTTATACCAAACATTGGAGCCGGCATTGCGCGGAGTATAGGGCCTGCGGTCGACGCGTCTATTTTGTGCGTGACGATTGGTATAACACTGTATATGCACCCCGCTACCGCAAGGATCACGGACGTGGTCGCGGCCATGGAGATGAAGGGCACGGCCACGAAGACCACGGCCACGGGGACCATGGCCACGGGGACCATGGCCACGGCCATGGTGGACGCGACGACTGAAGGGATTTGGCGTTGAGCTGATATAAGTCCACGTAGGGCGGGTACGGTGAAGCGAATCCACCGCATGCTTCAAGCAGCCGCCGAGCGTCGTCGCGCGCGCGCCCACGCCACGTGCTCGCGCACCATTGCATCCGCCTCGCCGGCCCGCGCCGCCAGCGCCGCGTCGATTTCCGCTGACGCCGGCGCATTGCCGAGCGCTACGGCGAGATTACGCAGCCAGCCTCGATATGTCGCCCGGCGCAGCGCCGTGCCCTCGGTGCGCATCAGCCATTCTTCCTCGCTCCAGGCGAACAGCTCGACCAGCTTCGTCGCGCTCAGCCCGTGGCGGGGGGCGAAATCCGGCTCGTCGGTCGACCGTGCGTAGCGGTTCCACGGGCAGACGAGTTGGCAGTCGTCGCAGCCGAAGATGCGGTTGCCGATGGCTGGCCGCAGTTCGACCGGAATCGGGCCGCGATTTTCGATGGTCAGGTAGGAGATGCAGCGCCGGGCATCGAGTTGGTAAGGGCCGGTGAAGGCTTTCGTCGGGCAGATATCAAGGCAGGCGCGGCAGGCGCCGCACAGGTCGCGCGGCGGCGGCGCGTCGGCCGGCAGCGGCATGTCGGTGTAGATCTCGCCGAGCAGAAACATCGAGCCGGCCCCGACACGGTGCCCGAGCGAAGCTTGGCGGGTGCGGGAGGGGTCGGAGGGCTCGCGAAGGAAGGAGTCGGCCGAGGCCACTGGCTCACTTCCGGCTGGCGAGCCGGTCCCGACACCGTGTCGCGAGCCGGCTTTGCGCTGCAGCAGCAGAGTGTTCTTGCCGATCGAGCCCAGGCCGGCGTTGCGGGCCAAGGCTTTCTCCAGCGCCGGAGCGCTGTCGGTCAGCACCCGGTAGCCGTGCGGGGCGATTTCCCCGCCGATACGCGCGGCGAGCTTCAGCAGCCGATGGCGCAGCAGGCGGTGGTAGTCGCGACCCAGGGCGTAGCGGGCGATGTAGGCCAGGCGGGCGTCGGCCAGCACCGCCGCGGCGTCCGCGGCCGGCGGCGTGCAGTCCATCCGCAGGCTGATCACCGACACGGTGCCGGGCCGCAGCCGTTGCGGGTCAGCGCGCTGCTCGGGCGCGCGCGCCATGTAGGCCATGGTGCCGTGATGACCGGCCGCCAGCCAGTCGCGCAGGTGCTGCAGATCCTCGCCGAGGTCGAGGCGCGCGATACCGGCGTCGGCGAAGCCGTATTCGCGCGCCAGGCGCCGGATGCGCCCAACCGCGTCAGCCGCGCCGCCGATCGGAGTGCGGTTTGCGGCCACTTATACTCCACCGGATGAACGACCCATCGACCGCATTGTACGCAGCCGCGCAGGTACGCGAACTGGATCGCCGCGCGATCGCGGTACATGGCATTGCCGGCGGCGAACTGATGCGCCGCGCCGCGGCGGCGGCCTGGGGCGCGGTGCGCCGGCGCTGGCCGCATGTGCGGCGCGTGGCCGTGATCTGCGGTTCCGGCAACAACGGCGGCGACGGCTACGCGCTGGCGCGGCTGGCAGTCGCCGACGGCTGCCAGGTACAGGTCTATGCGGTGGCGCCGCCGGCGCCGGGCAGCGATGCCGAGCGTGCCTGCGCCGCCTGGCGTGCGGTCGGCGGCGAAGTGCGGCCGTGGGACGAGGACACGGGCGTGACGCTGGCACGGGCCGAACTGGTGGTGGATGCGCTGTTCGGAACCGGCCTGTCGCGGGCGCCGCAGGGTTCCGCACAGCGGGCAATCGAGGCGATCAACGCCGTTGGAGGTGAGGGACCGCGGTTCGCGACCCCCGGTTGCGGCGACCCCGAACGCCCGGCCAGGGAAGGGCGGGCCGGGGTTGAACGAAGTCATCGACGTTGCGCTGCGGATGGCGGGTACGAAACATACAAGAGCGCCAAGGTATTGGCGCTGGATCTGCCGTCGGGCCTTTTTGCCGACACCGGCGCCGCACCCGGAGCCGCCGTGTCGGCGGATCTGACGGTGACCTTCATTGCGCCCAAGCTCGGGCTCTACACCGGCGCCGGTCCCCGCCTGTGCGGCGAAATCCGGTTCGAATCCCTGGACGTGCCGGCAGCTATATACGAAGGCATCGAGCCGGCGGCGCGGCTGGCCGGCCGCGACGATCTGCGCCGCTGGCTGCCGCCGCGGGCGCGCGACGGCCACAAGGGACGCTACGGCTACGTGCTGGTCATCGGCGGCGAGCACGGCATGGCCGGCGCCGCGCTGCTGGCGGCGCGCGCGGCGCTGCGTGCCGGTGCCGGACTGGTGAGCGTCGCCACCCGCCATGCGCACGCCCACGTGATGGTGGCGGCGCAGCCGGAAGCGATGTGGCGCGGCGTCGAATCGGCCGGCGAGCTTGCGCCGCTGCTGGAGCACGCCGACGTGGTGGCGCTGGGGCCGGGTCTCGGCCGCGACGCATGGGGAAAGGCGATGCTGGCCGCCGTGATCGACGCGCCGCGCCTGGTAGTGGATGCCGACGCGCTGAACCTGCTGGCCGAGCGACCGCGCCGGCGCAACGACTGGGTGTTGACTCCGCACCCCGGCGAGGCGGCGCGCCTGCTGGGCTGCGACACCGCCGCGGTGCAGGCCGACCGGCCGGCGGCGCTGCGGGCGCTGGCACAGCGCTATGGCGGCACTCCGCTGCTCAAAGGTGCCGGCAGCCTGGTTTTCACCGCCTCCGGGATCCGGGTTTGTCCGTTCGGCAACCCGGGCATGGCCGCCGGCGGCATGGGCGACGCGCTGACCGGCGTCATCGCGGCGTTTTTGGCGCAGGGTCTGACACCCGACACCGCGGCGTCTGCCGGCGTGCTGGCGCATGCACTGGCCGGCGACCGCGCCGCCGCAGCCGGTGGCGAGCGGGGGCTGTCGGCGCTGGACCTGATCGCCGAGCTGCGCGCCGTCGTCAACCCTTGACTGTCAGGCCTTAAAACGTCGGGAACGTTTTTGGACACACACAGCACGCCCGAAGGGAACGCGCCAGGGATGGCGCACATCGACGGCTGCTGGCTGGCCGACGAGTCGGCAACGCTCGACTTCGGCGCCGGGCTGGTGCAGGTGCTCAGGCCGGTGCGCGGCGTGGTCACGCTCAGCGGGCCGCTGGGCGCCGGCAAGACCACGCTGGTGCGGGGTCTTTTGCGCGCCTGCGGTGTCGGCGGACCAATTCACAGCCCGACGTATACGCTGGTCGAACCCTACGACGTGCCCGGCGGACGCGTGCTGCATCTGGATCTATACCGCATCGGCACGCCAGCCGAATTGCTCACACTGGGAATCGATGCGGAACCGCCGGAAACGGCGCTGTGGCTGGTCGAGTGGCCGGAACACGCCGCCAGTGTGCTGCCGCCGCTGCGGCTGGCGCTCCGGCTGGGGCCGCAGGACGGCGGCCGCAGGCTGCAGCTGCGGACGACCACAGCCGGCGACGCGGCGGCGGTGGCAAGGCTTTGCGAGCTATTTCCAGATCGCGCATGAACAAAGTTCTTCTGTGATATGAATCAAAAAGGAAAATTTGCATTTTTCATGAATCGGCGCTAGCGTTGCGACGGCGGAATCGATCCCGCTTGGTGTTTGGGGGTTGCATGACGGGCTTGTGGTCGCACAGTGCGTGCCGCTGGCTGGCGTCTTTGGCGCTGGTCGCCTGCGGTTGCGTGATGGCGGCGCAGGCTGCCGTTGCCGGCGAGTTGCGCAGCCTGCGGCTGCTCGGCACCGGCGAATCGCAGCGCCTGGTGCTGGACATCGGCAGCGCCGCCGAATCGCAGGTGTTCACGCTGGCCAACCCCGATCGTCTGGTCATCGACCTCAAAAACACCTCGCTCAGGCCCGACCGGCGGTTGAGCGCCCGTGGCGGTGCGGTGCGCGACGTGCGCCACGGGCGTTTCGACGGCGGTCTGCGGGTGGTTCTGGATCTGGATGCGCCGGTCACGGTCAACAGCTTCAACCTGCCGGCCGACGGCGGTTTCGGTTACCGGCTGGTGATCGATTTGAAGCGGCCGCGCGCCGACGCGCCGCCGTCGCCCGGGCGTTTGGCGCATGAGCTGACGGCAAAACGGGCCATACCTGCGTCGGCGGACAAAGCCGCCGCCGCACCGGCCGCCGCACCGATTGCGGCCTCGACCGGTAACGTCAGGCCGAACGCCAGAAGCACCGAGGCGCCGGTCGTCGCGCCGATCGCGCCGACTCGACGCAAACCGGTGGTGGTCGCGGTCGATGCCGGCCACGGTGGACAGGATCCGGGCGCCATCGGTCCGGACGGCGTGGAGGAAAAGGACGTCACGCTGGCGATCGCCCGCAGACTGGCGGCGCTGATCGACGCCGTGCCGGGGATGAAGGCGGTGCTGACGCGCAGCGGCGATTATTACGTCGGCCTGCGCGAGCGCATGGTCGAAGCGCGCAAGGCGCAGGCGGACCTGTTCGTGTCGATTCACTGCAATTCTTACCGTGATCATTCGATGCACGGCAGCGCGGTGTACGTGCTGTCCAACCGCGGCGCGACCAGCGAACAGGCGCGCTGGCTGGTCAATCAGGAGAACGCGGCGGATCTGGTCGGTGGCATCGACATCAGCGACAAGGACAGCCAGGTCGCCGCGGTGCTGCTGGACATCTCGCAGTCGGCGACGATGGAGGCCAGCTTTGATCTGGCGCACCGCCTGCTGCAGGCGATCCAAAGTGTCAACGCGCTGCAGAAACCGTATGTGCAGCAAGCGGCGTTCGTGGTGCTCAAGGCGCCGGACATCCCGTCGATACTGGTGGAAACTGATTTTCTGACCAACCGTCGGCAGGAGCGCCGGCTGGCCTCCGACAGTTTCCAGGAGTCGCTGTCGCGGGCGATGCTCGGCGGTATCAAAAGCTACTTCAGCCACTACCGGCCGCAGCCGCAGCTGCAGGCTACCGCCAAGGCCGAGCCGGTCAGCTACCCGCCGCCGTCGCGCTGAAGCCGCGCCTGCTCTGTTGCCGCACCGCGGCCGGGCCATGCCAAGCTCAAGTGGAGTTTGACGGCCGCTTGCCTCGGTGAAGCCGGCGCGCGGCAGGCGGTGCGGTCAGTCGCGCGTGGCTTGCTGGATGCCCTCGATCGCCGCCGCCGCCATCTGCGCGATCTCTTCGATGTCGATCACGTACGGCGGCATGAAATAGATCACGTTGCCGAGCGGGCGCAGCAACACGCCGCGTTCGAGGCCGTGCCGGTAGACGCGCAGGCCGCGGCGCTGCTCGGCCGGGTAGGCTTGGCGCCGCTCCGGATTCCTCGCCAGCTCGATCGCCAGGATCATGCCCTGCTGGCGAATTTCGGCCACCTGCGGGTGCCGCGATAAATCCGCCACCGCATTCCACATCAACTGACCGTTGCGGCGGTTGTGCGCCAACCAGTCCTGCTGCTCGAAGATCTCCAGTGTCGCCAGCGCCGCGGCGCAGGCCAGCGGATTGCCGGTGTAGCTGTGCGAGTGCAGGAAGGCCTTGTAGGTGGCGTAGTCGTCGTAGAAGGCCCGGTAGACGGCATCGGTCGTCAGCACGCAGGCCAGCGGCAGCGTGCCACCGGTCAGTCCCTTGGACAGGCACATGAAGTCCGGCGCGATGCCGGCCCAGTCGCAGGCGAACATGCGGCCGCTGCGGCCGAAGCCGACCGCGATCTCGTCGGCGATCAGGTGCACGCCGTGACGGTCGCAGGCCTGGCGCAGCAGCTTCAGGTATACCGGGTGATACATGCGCATGCCGGTGGCCGCCTGCACCAGCGGTTCGACGATCACCGCGGCGACCTCGCCGGCGTGACGTTCCAGCGCCTGTTCCATGTGCCGGAAGGCGCGGCGGCTGTAGTCTTCCCAGGATTCGCCCGGCGCGCGGCCGTCCTCGACCATCGGGCAGCAGTCGGGTGAGCGCACGTGGATCGGCTGCATCAGCAGCGGCGCGTAGGCGTCGCGGTACAAGCCGGTGCCGCCGACCGCCAGCGCGCCCAGCGTCTCGCCGTGGTAGCCGCCGGTCAGGGCGATGAACCTGGTTTTCTGCGGCTGGCCGAGATTGCGCCAGTAGTGATGGCTCATCTTCAGCGCCACCTCGACCGCGGCGCTGCCGATGTCGGCGTAGAACACGCGCGCCAGCCCGGCCGGCGCGATGGCGCACAGTTTTTCGGCCAGGCGCACGGCCGGCTCGTGGGTGAAGCCGGCGAAGATCACGTGGTCGAGCACATCGAGCTGAGCCTTGAGCCGCTCGACGATGTGCGGGTGGCGGTGGCCGAACAGGTTGGTCCACCACGAGCTGACCGCGTCGAGGTAGCGGCGGCCGTCGAAATCCTCCAGCCAGACGCCCTCGGCGCGCCGGATCGGCACCAGCGGCAGCCACTCGTGATCCTGCATCTGCGTGCACGGGTTCCAGACCCGCGCCAGCGAGCGCGCCGTCAACTCGGCGTTGTTCACAGCGCCTTGATCAGCACGATCGACTTTCGGCGGTAATTGTAGATCCGCTGTTTCTGCATCGGCAGCTCCCCGATGCCGCCGGCGACGAAACCGTGCTCGATGAACCAGTGCGGACTGTGGGTGGTCAGCGCAAACAGCTTTTCGATGCCCTGCTGCCGCGCCCGCGTCTCGACGCGGGCCAGCAGCGCGGCCGCGCGGCCGGCCCGACGGTAGTCGGGATGCACGGCGACGCAGGACAGCTCGGCCATCCGGTTCTGCGGAAAGGCGAACAGCGCGCTGCAGGCGATGACCGTGCCGTCGCGCACCATCACGTCGAAATCGCCGATCTCCAGCTCCAGTTGCTCGCGCGAGCGCGGCACCAGCACGCCGGCTTCCTCCAGCGGCTTGATCAGCGCCAGAATCCCGCCGACGTCCTCGATCGAGGCCTTGCGTACCGCCTCGTAATTTTCGTCGGTGTAGATCATCAGCCCGCAGCCGTCGCGGGTGTACAGCTCGCGCAGCAGGGCGCCGTCGGCGGCGGCGCCGAGCAGATGCACGCGCTTGACCCCACCACGGCCGGCGGCCAGCGCCGCGGCCAGCAGCGCGCGGTCCTCGGCCGACAGCGGCAGATCGTCGGTTGCCGACAGCAGCCGTTCGGCCTCGGCCAGCGGCAATTGTCCGGCGTCGCCGGCGCTTGCGGCCAGCGTCCAGTGATCCGGATTTTCCGCCAGCACGAAGATCAGCTTGTCGGCGGCCAGCCCCACCGCGACCGCCTGCGCCACCTCGCCGGCGCGCAGGTTGAAGGTTTCGCCGGTCGGCGAATGGCCAAGCGGCGACAGCAGCGCGATGCGGCCGGCCGCCAGCAGTTCGCCGATGGCGGTGATGTCGATGCGCCGCACCTCGCCGGTCAACTGATGATCGATGCCGTCGCGCACGCCCATCGGCCGCGCCGTGACCCAGTTGCCGCCGGCCACCTTGAGGCGCGCGCCGCCCATCGGCGTGCTGGCCAGGCCGGTCGATAGCCGGGCTTCGATGTCCAGGCGCAGCGCACCGACCGCGGCCTTGACGCAGTCCATCGCCGGCGGATCGGTAACGCGCAGATCGCCGACCAGCGTCGGCGCCAGTCCGCGGTCGGCGAGCCGGGCTTCGATCTGTGGCCGCGCGCCGTGCACCAGCACCAGCTTGACGCCGAGGCTGTGCAGCAGCGCGATGTCGTAGATCAGCCGTTCGAAATCCGGCCGCGCGCAGGCCTCGCCGCCGAAGGCGATGACGAAGGTACGGCCATTGTGGGCGTGCACGTAAGGCGCCGCCGCGCGCAACGCGGCGACGAAGCCCGTGCTCGCCGTTGCCGCGGCGGTCGAGTCGTTCATGGCGCGGATTGTAGAGCGCTCGCGGGCGTGCCGTTCAGCCCGATCACGGCGCGCGGCCCGGTTGCCCGCCGCCGCCGGACCTATAATCGATTTCCGCCCGCCGCTGCGTCGTCGATGCCCGCATCCCCCAGTTATCGACAGGTCGAGGAAGCATTGGCGCAGCTCGGCGTAAGGCCGACGCCGGCGGAAGTGCACGGGCTGATCTGCGGCGCGCTGTGCATCGCGCAGACGCCGGCGGTACGGCCGCTGACGCTGCTCGGCGAGCGGGTCGCCGGAGACACGATCAGCGCCGCGGTGCTCGATGCGCTGCGCGATGCCAGCGCCGCTGCGTTGGCCGATCCGCAGGCCGGGCTCACCCTGCTGCTGCCCGATGACGAGGTGCCGCTGGCCCAGCGGACACGGGCACTGGCGGCCTGGTGCGACGGTTTTCTGTTCGGCGTGGCCGGGCGTAGCGAGTTGGAGCTGGAGCGCTGCTCGGAAGAAGTGCGGGAAGTGGTCGGCGATTTCGTCGAGTTCACCCGGGCTGCGCTGCGCGAGGGCGACGACGCCGAGGTCGAGGAAGGCGCCTACGCCGAACTGGTGGAGTACATCCGCGTCGGCGCGCAACTGATGTTCATGGAACTGCGCGGCCGGCCGCCGGACCACGCCGCACCGACGCTGCACTGAGCGATAATGCCGGCAGTCGTGTCCACGAGACTGCCATGCCCCTGCCGACCGCCGCCGACCTGGCCGAGTACGCCGCCCGCCGCACCCGTCTGATGCAGACGGTCGGTGACGGCGATATCGTCATCGTGCCCGCCGCGCGGGAGACCGTTCGCAATCGCGACGTACACCACCGCTTCCGCCAGGATTCGGATTTCTGGTACCTGACCGGCTTTCCGGAGCCGGACGCGATCGCGGTGCTGGCGCCCGGTCGCAAGCAAGGCACGTACCTGCTGTTCGTGCGGCCGCGCAACCCCGAGCGCGAGATCTGGGACGGCCGCCGCGCCGGCCCGGAGGGCGCGGTGCGTGACTATGGCGCCGAACAGGCGTTCACCATCGACCAGTTCGCCGAACAGCTGCCGCAGTTGCTGGCGGGCCGTGAACGGATCGATTACACGCTCGGCGAATACCCGGTGCGTGACGCCGAGATCACCGCCTGCGTGCGGCAGATCCGTGAGCTGTCGCGCCGCGGTCCGGCGGCGCCGGCGGCGTTCGTCGCGCTGGAAGCCACGCTCCACGAGCAGCGGCTGATCAAGTCTGCGCACGAACTCGGGCAGATCCGCCACGCCTGCGCGGTGTCGGCGCGCGCCCACCTGCGGGCGATGCGCTACGCCCGGCCGAGTCGCCACGAGTACCAGGTGGCCGCCGAGATCCACCACGAGTTCGAGCTGGCCGGCATGCAGCCGGGTTACGGTTCGATCGTCGGCGCCGGCGACAACGCCTGCATCCTGCACTACGTGGAAAACGACGCCGAGCTGCGCGACGGTCAGCTGCTGCTGATCGACGCCGGCGGCGAATACCGCGGCTACACCGCCGACATTACCCGCACCTTCCCGGTCGGCGGCCGCTACAGCGGGCCGCAGCGCGAAATCTACGAACTGGTGCTGGCGGCGCAGCTGGCGGCGATCGCGGAACTCAAGCCCGGCAACGACTCCGGGCGGCCGCACCAGGTCGCTACGCGGGTGCTGACCGAGGGCATGGTGGCGTTGGGGCTGCTGTCCGGCGACGTCGACGAGCTGATCAGGACCGAGGCGCACAAGCGTTTCTACATGCACGGCACCGGCCACTGGCTGGGGATGGATGTGCACGACGTCGGCCGCTACAGACTGGCCGGCAAGCACCGGCCGTTCGCGCCCGGCATGGTGATGACGGTGGAGCCGGGGTTGTACGTCGCTCCCGGCAGCCAGGGTGTGGACCCGTGTTTCCATGGCATCGGCGTGCGCATCGAGGACGACGTGCTGGTCACCGAAGGCGGGCCCGAAGTCCTGACGGCCGGCGTGCCGAAAGCGATCGCCGAGGTCGAGGCGCTGATGCGCGAGGCGCGGCGTGACGGTGACGCCCGCCGCGCCGCCTGAATTGGCGGTCGCAGCCGGCGAGCATGCTGGCTGCAGCGGGCGCGGAGCCGGGAGCGGCACTTGAGGAAGCGGCGGTGAACGACTATGACGTGGTGATCGTCGGCGGCGGTCTGGTCGGCGCCAGCCTGGCGGTGGCGCTGGCCAAAGGCGGCCGGCTGCGCGTAGCGCTGATCGAAGCGGCGCGGCCGCCGGCGCCGGCTCGCGACACGGCGTCCGCAACGGTGGATGCGGCAGCCAGCCGTGGAGCCTCGACGGAACCTTGTTGCGCGAACCCTCCGGCCTCTCTCGCAGCCGCCGACCTGCGGTCGGACACCGTGTCGAGGCCGGCTCGCGACGCGGTGACTGCAACGGTGGATGCGGCAGCCAGCCGTGGAGCCTCGACGGAACCTTGTTGCGCGAGCCCTCCGGCCTCTCCCGCACCCACCGACCTGCGGTCGGACACCGTGTCGAGGCCGGCTCGCGACGCGGCGTCCGCAACGGTGGATGCGGCAGCCAGCCGTGGAGCCTCGACGGAACCTTGTTGCGCGAGCCCTCCGGCCTCTCCCGCACCCACCGACCTGCGGTCGGACACCGTGTCGAGGCCGGGCTGGGACGAACGCTGCATCGCCTTGAACGATGCTTCGGTGAGGATTTTCACCGCGCTCGGCCTCTGGGACCGGCTGCGGCCGCAGGCGGAACCGATTCTGGCGACGCATGTGTCCGAGCGCGGTCGTTTCGGCGTGCTGCGGATCACCGCCGCCGAGCTGGGGCTGCCGGCGCTCGGCTACAACGTGCCGCTGCGTGCGATCGGCGCGCAGCTGTGGCGGGAGTTGGAAAATACCTGCGAGACGCTAGTGCCGGCGCGGGTGGTCGGCGTGCAGCCGGCGGCCGCGGCGGTCACGATCGATGTCGAAACCGATTGCGGCCGGCGCCGCCTGCGCACGCGCCTGCTGGCGGCCGCCGACGGCGCGGCGTCCAGCGTGCGGTCGCTGCTGGGTATCGCCGCCGAAACGCGCGACTACGGCCAGCAAGCCATCGTCAGCGCGGTGCAGCTTTCGCGGCCGCACCGCGGCGTGGCCTACGAGCGCTTCACCGTGGACGGCCCGCTCGCGCTGATTCCGAAACCTTTAGCCGCGAGCGGAGCATGGCGGCTGGACGCGGCGGCCTCTCTGGTGTGGACGCAGCCGGCCGCGCTGGCCGAGCAGCGGCTGCGGCAGCCGGAATCCGACTATCTGCACGCCGCACAACAGGCTTTCGGCGAACGCCTGGGCCGGTTCCGTGCGCTCGGCCGGCGCTGGACCTACCCGCTGGCCCGGGTGTTGGCCGAGAGCGTGGTGGAGGCGACGCGAGCGCCGCGCGTGGTGCTGTTGGGCAACGCCGCGCAAAGCCTGCACCCGGTCGCCGCGCAGGGGTTCAACCTCGGTCTGCGCGATGTCGCCGCCCTGGCGCAGCGGGTGGCCGGTGCCGGCGATCCGGGCGCCGGCGAACTGCTGCAGGACTACGCGGCCGGTCGCCGCACCGATCGGCGCGCCGTCGCCGAATTGACCGATCTGATGGTGCGAGCTTTCTCCAACCGCCTGCCGGGGCTGGCCCAGGTGCGCCACTGGAGCCTGCTCGGCATCGGCCTGCTGCCGCCGTTGCGCGGACGGGTGGCGCGCCAGCACCTCGGCTACCTCGGCCTGCCGCTGGCTGCGGCGCCGGAGATCTGACAGACGGTGAACAGCGGCTGCGATCTGGCGGTCGCCGGCGCCGGACCGGTCGGTCTGGCGCTGGCGTTGGCCGGGGTCGAGGCGGGTTTCACGGTGCGGGTATTGGATCGCGCCGCGCCGACCGTGAGCGACGCCGAGGAGCGCCGCTACTATGCACTGTCGCCGGCCTCGGTGGCCTGGTTGCGCAGTCTCGGCGCCGGCGATGCGCTGCGCGACGCGTGCCCGTACTCGCACATGACGGTCTGGGAAAACGATCCACGGCACGGACTTGAATTCGATGCCGGCGACGTCGGCCGCGCCGAACTGGGCTGGATCGTCGGCCACGGTGCGCTGTTGGGCACACTGCTGCGGCGTCTGCCGTCGCAAGTGCTGTGCGCGGGCGCCGAACTGGTCAGCATGCAGCGGCAAGCCCGGGGTCTGACGTTGCAGTGCGCCGGCGGTCTGCAGCTGCGCGCGAGGCTGGCAGTGGCCGCCGACGGCGCGGAATCCAGCCTGCGGCGCTTGTCCGGGCTGGTTGCGGTCGGCTGGGATTACGACCAGCTTGGCCTGGTCGCCAACGTCCGGCCGCAGCGCAGTCACCGCCACACCGCCTGGCAACGCTTCCTGCCGAGCGGTCCGTTGGCGCTGCTGCCGCTGGCCGACGGCCGCTGCTCGATCGTCTGGTCGGCCGACTCGTCGCTGGCGAAGTCGTTGCTCACGCTCGACGATGGCGCGTTCGCGCAGCGGCTGACCGAAGCCAGCCAGTCCCGGCTCGGCGAAATCGTCGCAGTCGGGCCGCGGCTGGCGTTCCCGCTCAGACTACGCCACGCGCCGCTGTATGCCGCAGACGGCATTGCCTTGGTCGGCGACGCGGCGCACGTGGTGCATCCGCTAGCCGGGCAGGGGCTGAACCTCGGCCTGGCCGACGCGACAGCGTTGATCGAAACGTTGGTCGAGGCACGCACGGTTGGGCGCTGCTGGCATGCGGCGCGGCAACTTGAACGCTATTCGCGAATGCGCAAGGCCGATACGCTGCGGATGATGGCCCTGACCGACGCTCTGGTACGTCTGTACCGGACCGACAACGCGTTGTTCAAGATCCTTAGACGCGAGGGGCTCGGACTGGTCGGCCAGATCCGCCCGCTGCGGACCTTCCTGGCCCGACAGGCCAGCCTGTAACGGGTTTGCGG
Organism: Gammaproteobacteria bacterium; assembly: GCA_028871525.1. Taxonomy (GTDB): domain Bacteria; phylum Pseudomonadota; class Gammaproteobacteria; order Nevskiales; family Nevskiaceae; genus SCRT01. Next base: position 930 of record JAGWMX010000003.1, on the reverse strand, counting down.
CCGCCGGGAACGACTCGAAAAACCGGAGAAGTCGACTCCGCCTCTGCGTCTGTCGGACCCGCGTGTTGCACGGCTGATCCGGTACCCGGAGCTTGATAGGTAAATCAGGGCTGGAGTAAACGTTAAAATATATCCGTGGGAATACGCCGCGTGCGGTGTGTGCCGTGCCAGTGATGTATCCGGTCGCAAAAACCGGGTGGCCCATAAACAAAAACTTAAGGAGTAATAGGGATGAGCAAAAGGAAGTTGCGTAGTCTCGTGGCATTGTCGCTGCTGGCGCTGGCATCAACTGCTGCAGCAGGCTGGTACTCGGCGCGCACGGGAACGTTGGCGACTTGACTTTGCATGTAAAGACCTGGCCCCTACTTCTCCCCGGTCGTGGGCCGGGTCTTGGTCGAGTGGCGACGGGTCCTCTGGTAAGCCGTGCGCTTACGCAGGTTGGGTTGGAAATAAATAAATCTGTCACCTTTTTCCGTTTTTCCATCACTTTTTTCTGACCTTACGAGATCTATTGCCCTTAGCCGGCAGTACGACGTATGATCGGCCGGTGTCAGCTTCCGCCAGCATGTATATCTTTATTTGTAGTATTCGCGCCTATCGCATGAACCAAAAACAAAAGATGGAAATGAGTCTGACTAAGCTTCTGTTTGAAGCGATTGGATGCTCTGATATTCAACTCACGCCAGGCGATCGACCAGACGTAATTGGAGTAATAGGCGATACGCGGATCGGAATTGAAGTTACTCAATTCCACAGCGATGAGACCCAGGACGATGGTGGCAGTTCGCGCAGAGCGATAGAGGAAAGAAAAGCGAGAAGCTATGGATCTCGCTCATACGCTCTCAATGTCACCGTTGATCCGTTGCCTGGGCTGGTCGCGAGGATCGAGAGCAAGATAGCGACAGCTGCTGTATTCGATAAAACCTCATA
>JAGWMX010000068.1 GCA_028871525.1 Gammaproteobacteria bacterium | reverse complement strand
GGCCGCAACCCTTCGGGACGGGGCCTTTTTCGCGCCCCGCGGCGTCACGCCTCGCTTACATGGAACCACCATGTGCGCTCGTCGTTCCTTGCGGCTGCGCGAAAAGGGCCGCCGTCGCAGCGACCGAACAATTGTCAACAGACCCTAATCTCCGGTGCCGGGCACGCTGGTGTTGGCAAACCGGACGCGCAGCCAGTCACAGCAGTCGTTCATGATCTGCCGGCCGAGATCGAGCACCGCGAAAAAACTCAAGAAACCGTGGATGGCGCCGTCGTAGCGTCTGGCGGTGGTGGGCACGCCCGCGGCCGCAAGCCGCGCGGCGTAAGCCTCGCCCTCGTCGCGCAGCGGGTCGAACTCGGCCGTGCCCACCCAGGCCGGCGGCAAGCCGTGCAGCGTGGCGGCGCGCAGCGGCACGGCATGCGGATGACCGATGTCGGCGGCGTCGCGCAGGTAGTGATCGGCGAACCAGACCATGCTGTCCAGGGTCAGCAGATAACCGTCGGCGTTCTCGCGCATCGAGACGGTGCTGCGGCTGTAGTGGTCCGTGACCGGATAAATCAGCAACTGTGCGCACAGCCGCGGCCCACCCTCGTCGCGGCTGCGCAGCGCCACCACCGTTGCCAGGTTGCCACCGGCGCTATCGCCACCGACGGCGATGCGCGACGGATCGCCGCGCAGCTCGGCCGCGTGCGCGCCGACCCAGCGCGTTGCGGCCAGGCAGTCGTCGACTGCCGCGGGAAATTTGTGCTCGGGCGCCAGCCGGTAATCGACGGCGACCACCACGCAGCCGGCGCCGGCGCACAGTTCGCGGCAACCGGCGTCGTGCGTATCGAGATCACCGATGACGAAGCCGCCGCCGTGGAAAAACACCAGCAGCGGAAACGGCGGCGCGCCCCGCGGCGTGTAGACGCGCAGCGGGATGCGGCCGTCAGCACCGGGGATGTCGAGATCGCGGGCGCCGGCGATGACCGCGCCGCCGGGCGGTTTCATCCGCGCCATTTCCCGGTAGGCCGCGCGTGCGTCGGCCGGTGTCTGCGAGGACAACGGCGGCGCGCCGGTGGCATCCAGGATTTCCAGCAGAACCTTGACTTGCGGGTGCAGCGGCATCGGCAGCTCCAAAGGCCAGTGCGGGAGACTGGTTCGGACGTCAGCCGGGCCAAAAACGCATCCAGACTGCCCGCCTCCGGCTAACGTCCTGAACGTAAAACAAATTAAAAATTACGCCACGGCCACGGATCTGCCGCGATGCAATACGCTTAATTGCTTTTGAAATTAATCCGCTACATGAATATCCCGCCGATTCCACGCGCGCCCGGTAGTGAGTGTTGAACTTTGTCGCAGCGGCCCCATCTAATTCTGCGAGCGGTTACTCCCTTTCCCGCTCTCCGCCTTTCTCCCTGGGCGGACATCCGGCACCCCCAAGCCGGAACTCGTTACCCGGCGGTTCCCCCCGAGCCGCCGGGTTCTTTTTTTACCCTATTTCACTGATTGCGGCCAGCGCCGGGCGCCTTTCCGGCTGCGCTTTCCGCTTTCCGCTTCCCGGCGACGACTTGTCCGTACACCGGATACCTGTGCCCGGCCGTGTCCCTGCGTGCCTTGCGGCCGGCGATCTCGAGCGCCGATACGCCCGAGCAGCAACTCGAGATTTCTGTAATGCCATCAGCCGTCTGCCGACCGCCTGAACGCGACCCCCACTGCCGACATGAACCCTTTGCAGAAGTATGCAGAACTCGCCGGCCGTATCCTGCTGGTGGCGCTGTTCGTCGCTGCCGGTTTCGGCAAGCTCGGCAACTACGCCGGCACGCAAGCCTACACGAGCCTACACGACCTCCGCCGGCCTGCCGGGTGCCCTGCTGCCGCTGGTGGTCGCGCTGGAACTGCTCGGCAGCCTGACCATCGTGCTCGGCTGGCAGACGCGGATTGCCGCTTTCCTGCTCGGCGGATTCAGTTTTCTGGCCGGCGTGTTCTTCCATCATCAGATCGGCGACCAGATCCAGCAGATCATGCTGCTCAAGGACATCGCGATCACCGGCGCGTTTGCATTGCTGGCGGTGCACGGCGCCGGCCCGCTGAGCCTGGACGCCCGCAGCGGTCAATAGATAGATTGGGCGGCTACCCAATTATGAGCGCGCAGATGAGCACGACGATCCCTGCTGTACGCCGGCTGGCGCAGGTCATCCCGGCGGTGGAAGCATCCGACGGCGCCGGCGTGCGCCTGCGGCGCAGCCTGGGCTCGCGCCCGGGACTTTACTTCGATCCGTTCCTGCTGCTCGACGAGTTCGGCACCGATCGGCCCGAGGACTACATCGCCGGTTTCCCGCCGCATCCGCACCGCGGCTTCGAGACCGTCACCTACATGCTCGACGGCCGCATGCAGCATCGCGATCATCTCGGCAATGTCGGCGAACTCGGACCGGGCGGCGTGCAATGGATGAGTGCCGGGCGTGGCGTGATCCACTCCGAGATGCCGCGGCAGCAGCAGGGCCGCATGCGCGGCTTCCAGCTATGGATCAATCTGCCCGCGGCCGAGAAGATGAAACCGGCGCACTACCGCGACATCCCCCCGGAACAGATTCCGACGCGCGCCCTGCCCGGCGGCGGTGACGTCAAGGTGATCGCCGGCACTGTCGCCATCGGCGGCGAGCGCGCGGAAGGGCCGATCAACGGCGCCGGCGCGCGTCTGAGCACCGATCCGCTGTACCTGGATTTGCGCCTGCCGGCGGGCGCCCGCCACCGGCAGGCGCTGCCGGTCCACCACAATGCCTGTGTCTATCTCTATGAAGGCTCGGTGGCCATCGGCTCCGAAGCCGCGGCGGGACTTTTGCCGCCGCGCACGGCGGGGCTGCTCGAGCCCGCGGGCGAGGCGGTCGAACTGACCGCCGGCACCGACGGTGCGCGCTTGCTGCTGTTGGCCGGGCGGATGCTGCGCGAGCCGGTGGTCCAGTACGGTCCGTTTGTGATGAACACGCGCGAGCAGATCGAACAGGCGATCCGTGACTATCAGTCCGGCCGGCTGACGGCGGCGGTCTGAGCCAAACCCAGCCGGGCGGCGATCCAGTTGCGCGCCGCAGCCTGACCGAGACCTTCCGGGACCGAGAACAACCCGACCGTCGCCGCCGCCGGATCAAGCTCGGCACCGACTGCGCGCAGCGTCGCGGCACGGGCGCCGCGGCCGAGTTTGTCGGCTTTGGTCAGCAGCGCCAGCACCGGCCGGCCGGCGGTACCGGCCAGGGTCAGCAGCTGCCGGTCCAGCGGCGTCAACGGATGGCGCACGTCCATCAGCAGCACCAGCCCGCGCAGGGTGGCCCGGCGTTCGACGTAGCCGCCGGCCAGCGCCCGCCAACTCCGCCGCAACGGCTCCGGCACCGCCGCGTAGCCGTAACCCGGCAGATCCACCAGCCGCTCGCCGCCGGGCAGCGCGAACAGATTGATCAACTGCGTGCGTCCCGGGGTCTTGCTGACCCGTGCCAGCGACTTCTGCGCGCACAGCGCATTGAGCGCCGAGGATTTGCCGGCGTTGGAGCGGCCGACGAAAGCGACTTCGGCCGCCGGATCATCGGGCAGTTGGGCCAGGCGCGCCGCCGAAAGCAGAAAACGCGCCTGTGCCAGCGTATTGAAGCGGTCGTCACCCTGCGGTTTCATGCCTGCGTTCTCATGAGAGCTTGGTGTAAACTCCCCGCGGTTTTTGAATTTCTCATCCTATCGCGGCCAGCCGTCGGCTTTTCACGCCTGCCTGGGAGTTTTTGCAATGAAGCGCCTGCTGTTGGTTCTCACCATGACCCTGCCGCTGGCAGCCGTCGCCGACACCGGCGGCGCCGATCCCTTCACTCACGGTGACGTCAAGGCCGGCCAGCAGAAAGCCGGGATCTGCTTTGCCTGTCACGGCCCCGACGGCAGCGGCTCGGTCAATCCGGCCTGGCCGAAGCTGGCCGGGCAAGGTTCGGCCTACATTTACGAGCAGCTCACGCAGTTCAAGAGCCACCAGCGCAAGAACCCGCTGATGGAGCCCCAGGCCGGGGCCTTGTCCAGGGAAGACATGAAGAACCTGGCAGCCTACTTCTCGAGTCTGCCGTATGTGCCGGGAGTGGCCGGCAAGGCTTCGATCGAGATCGCACAGCCGCTGTTCCGCGCCGGCGACCCCAGCCGCGGCCTGCCGGCCTGCGCCGCCTGCCACGGGCCGGACGGTGCCGGCAACGCCGCGGCCAAGATCCCGCGCCTCGGCGGCCAGAACAGCGCCTACATCGCCGCGCAGCTGACCAACTTCAAGAGCCGGGAACGCGGCGTCGGTGTCAACGGTCAGATGATGCAATACGTCGCCGGCAAACTGTCGGATCAGGAGATCCAGGCGCTGGCGTCCTACGTTGGCGGCCTGAAGTCCGGCCTGAAGTGAGGGAATCGATCATGCGCAAGCTGTTGCTGCTGGGGTTGATCACAGCCGGTCTGGTTGGCAATGCGTGTTCGGCGGCGATCTCCGGCGCGGAGTTCAAGGAAGGTGTTCAATACGTTCCGGTGCCACAGAAAGTGGCGCCCGATGATCGCAACGTGGTCCGCGTGCAGGAGTTTTTCTGGTACGGCTGCCCACACTGCTACCGGCTGGATCCGCTGATCGACGCCTGGGCGGCCAAGCTGCCGAAAGACGTGGTGTTCGAGCGGGTGCCCAACACGCTCGGACGGCCGATCGGCCAGGTACATCAGCGCGCGTTCTATATCGCCGAGGTGCTCGGCGTCCTCGGCAAGACGCATACGCCACTGTTCGACGCCATCCACCGCGACGGTCTGCCGATGGGCAACCTGGGCGATATACGCAGCCTGTACGTGCGCGTGGCCGGCATCACTGCGCAGCAGTTCGACGACGCCTCCAGCAGCTTCGTTGTCGACGCCGACATGCGCCGCGCCGATCAGCTTGCCCAGGATTACGGCATCCTCAGCGTGCCGACCGTGGTCGTCGGCGGCGAGTACGTAACCGATGGCGAGAAAGCCGGCTCCGGCATCAAAGGCATCAGCGAAAAGCAGAGCTTCGAGCGGATGTTGAAGGTGGCCTCCTTCCTGATCGACAAGGTGCGCGCGCAGCGGGGCCTGCACTAGCGCAACGACGCCGCGGCCGGAACGGTCCGTCCGGGCGCGTACCCGCCGCGGTCGCTGCCGTTGTTTATACTGCGGCGTCGGATCGACGAAGGGCGAAAACCAATGGAACACGAGCTTCCCCGGTTCGCCACCTTCGGGGATTTCTACCCCTATTATCTCGGCGAACACTCCAACCGCATCTGCCGCCGGCTGCATTTTGTCGGTACCACGCTGGTGCTGCTGACGCTGGGTTACGCGCTGCTTGCACCGCGGCCGATGGCCCTGCTGCTGCTGCCGCTTGTCGGCTACGGCTTCGCATGGGTCGGCCATTTCTTCTTCGAGAAAAACAAGCCGGCCACGTTCAAGCACCCGTGGTACAGCCTGATGGGCGACTTCGTGATGTACAAAGATATCTGGACCGCGAAGATCAAGCTGTGATGGAAACCGCCGTACTGGTGGCGCAGCTCGAGGCCGCCGAGCTGGACGCCGGGCAATTCGATCACCGTGCCCATGTCCGCGCTGCCTGGCACTATCTGAACGTACTACCGCTGCCCGAGGCCGCGCACCGTTTCGCCGCGGTACTCCAAGCCTATGTGCGCCGGCTCAGCGCACAGGAGAAATTCCATCTCACGCTGACACTGGCTTTCATGCACCTGATTCACCAGCGCATGCACGCAGGCGAAAGCTGGGACCGCTTCAGCGCGCGTTATCCGGAGCTTTTCCGGGACGCCGGGAAACTGATCAACCGACACTACAGCCCGCAGGCGCTGGAACGCGGACGACGGGAGTTCGCCGAACCCGATCTCGCCGCGCTGCCCTGAACCCGCGCTTCACACCGGGCGCAAGTTCGCCGACGATACGCAACGGGGACATACGGAAGCGGTTTGCAGGCATCTATGCAGTGACGCTGGACAGAAGATGAGCAATTTCGACTTCGAGGTGATCGTGGTTGGCGGCGGGCACGCCGGCACCGAGGCGGCGCTGGCCAGCGCGCGCATGGGTCGGCGTACGTTACTGGTGACGCAGAACCTGGAGACGCTCGGCCAGATGTCCTGCAACCCGGCGATCGGTGGCATCGGCAAGGGGCATCTGGTCAAGGAAATCGATGCGCTCGGCGGGCTGATGGCGCAAGCCGCGGACGCCGCCGGAATCCAGTTCAGGATTCTCAACGCCACCAAAGGTCCTGCGGTGCGTGCCACCCGCGCACAGTGCGATCGTCAGCTCTACAAGCGGACGGTTCGCGCGGCGTTGGAAACACAGGAAAACCTTTTGTTGTTCCAGGGTGAAGTGGCTGATCTGATGGTGCGCGGCGAACGTGTCCATGGCGTCGTCACGCGCACCGGCCTTTCGTTCCCCGCGCGCGCGGTGGTGCTGACGGTCGGCACCTTCCTGGCCGGACGCATTCACGTCGGCCTGGAGAACCAGGCCGGCGGTCGCGCCGGCGATCCGCCGAGCCTGCCGCTGGCTGCGCGGCTGCGCGAACTGATGCCGCGCATCGGGCGTCTGAAGACCGGTACGCCGCCGCGCATCGACGGCCGCACGGTCGATTTTTCGTCGCTGGCCGAACAGCCGGGCGATGCGCCGACGCCGGTGTTCTCGTTCCTCGGCAGCCGCGAGCAGCATCCGCCGCAGGTATCGTGCTGGATCACGCATACCAACGAGCGCACCCATGACGTCATCCGCTCGGCGTTCGACCGCAGTCCGATGTTCACCGGCGCCATCGAGGGCGCCGGCCCGCGTTACTGCCCCAGCGTCGAGGACAAGGTCCACCGTTTCGCCGACAAGACTCGTCACCAGATCTTTCTCGAACCGGAAGGTCTGCACACCCGCGAGCTGTATCCCAACGGCATCTCCACCAGCCTGCCGTTCGAGGTGCAACAGGCGTTCGTGCGCACGATCCAGGGGCTCGAGCGCGCGCATCTGACGCGGCCGGGCTACGCGATCGAGTACGACTACTTCGACCCGCGCGACCTGCGCCGCAGCCTCGAAACCCTGACGCTGCCGGGGCTTTTTTTCGCCGGTCAGATCAATGGCACCACCGGCTACGAGGAGGCCGCTGCGCAGGGCCTGGTGGCAGGCATCAACGCCGCGCAGGCGGTCCGCGACCAGCCGCCGTGGCTGCCGGCGCGCCACGAGGCATATCTCGGCGTGCTGATCGACGACCTGACCACCCGCGGCGCCAGCGAGCCGTATCGGATGTTCACCTCGCGCGCCGAACATCGGCTGTTGCTGCGTGAAGACAACGCCGACCTGCGCCTGACGTCGATCGGCCGTGAACTGGGTACGGTCGACGCCCGGCGCTGGCAAGTGTTCTGTCGACGGCGCGACGCGATCGATGGCGAGCGCCGGCGGCTCACGCGGCTGCGGGTCAAGCTGGCGGAGCCGGCGTTTGTCGCCGCTTTCGGCGAATCTTCCGCCGCAGGCGGCGCCAGCGCCTGGGAGCTGCTGCGCCGACCGCAGGCCGGCTACACGCTGCTGTACCGTCTCGGGCTCGGCGCAGAGCTCGCCGCCGATGTCACCGAACAAATCGAGATTCAAGCTCGCTATGCGGGTTACATCGAACGCCAATATATCGAGATCGAGCGTACCCGACGGCTGGCCGAGACCGAACTGCCCGCCGATCTCGACTATGCGACCGTGGCCGGCCTGTCTAACGAGGTGCGGCAAAAACTCGCGGCACACCGGCCGGAGACGCTGGCACAGGCCGCGCGCGTTGAGGGCGTGACCGCAGCCGCGGTATCGCTGCTACTGATCCACCTGAAACGGCTGGGCCGCCTGCGCGCGCCGTCTGCCAGCGCCGGCTGACGGCGCATCGGCCAGCGCCGATTCGCCGGTCGGCTTTTCTGCGGCCGGTGTCCGCTTACGCAGGCCGCGGCAGAATCCAGCTCAGCTCGGTGCCGTGAAGACGCAGCCAGCGGCGCGGCGATTCGAAGCCGGGCATCTGCCGTGCGACAAGCCGCCAGAAACGCGGCGAGTGATCATGGTGGCGACGATGGCACAGTTCGTGGACCACTACATAGCGCAGCACTTCGGCGGGTGCCATCACCAGCCGCCAGTTCAGGCTGATCAACCCGCCGGCCGAGCAGCTTCCCCAGCGCGATCGCTGGTCGGCGATGCGCGGACCGTGGTAGCCGATGTCCAGCCGGCTCGCTTCGATCGACAGCGCCGCCGCCGTATCGGCACGCGCGGTTTCCCGCAGCGCCCGACCGAGCGCACGCTCCAGTGCGGTCCGGTCGGCGAGCTGCTGTGGTGGAACGGCCAGGGCGATGTCGTCGGTTGCGACGCGCACGGCGAGCGCCGGCGCCAGCAGCACGCGCAGCGGTGTGTCGATGCCGCGCAGTGGTATGCGGTCGGTGCCGTCGAAACGCAGCGGCATCGGTGCCGCTATTTGCGTCTGCAGGCGCGTGGCGTGACGGCGCGCCCAGTCGGCGCGTTCGGCCAGAAATGCGTAGGCGCGCGCCCGTGAGATGCCTTGCGGGATGATCAGCCAGATCTCGCCGCCCGGTCTGATTTCGATGCGCAGTTTGCGCGCGCGACTGCTGACCCGCTCGCGTACCGGCAACGCCGCCAGCGCGGCCGGCGGTTCAAACGGCCGGTTCACTTAAGTGCCGGGCTGGCCGATCTGGGCCGGCGTCTGCGGCACGCGCTTGAACTTGTTGGTGTCATAGCCCAGCGCCGCAAACTTTGCCAGCAACGTGCTGTAGGTATCGGCGTCAATGGCCGGTTTGCGTGCAAACACCCACCCCAGCGATTTGTCGGAATTTCCGACCAGCGCATAGTTATAATCGGGATCGACGTAGAGCACCTGATAATCGACGTAGATCGGCCAGAAGAACGTCACCCGCCAATGCGTGCCGCCGCTGCCATCAACGACATGCGCCAGACCCTGCTTTTCCTGCAGTGGTTCATCAAAATTGCGCGGGTGATAGAAGTACAGGTCGTCGATATCGCCGTCGCCGTGCTTGCGGTATTCCGCATAGCTGCCGACGTTGCCGCGCTCGACCCAGGAGGGGATATTGGCGATGACATACCAGCGCCCCATGTAGCGATCCAGGTCGAAGCTGAAGGCCTGCGGCAGCGCGCTGCCGGCGGTCGCCGCCGGAGTTTGGCTCTTGGCCTGCTCTTGCGTCTGGCCGGTTGCCGGGGTGCTCTCGGCGGGCTTCCCGACCGGTCCGTGTTCCGGTACAGCGGGGTGCGGCGGCGTCTTCGGCGCAGCTTCGCGCGCCGCAGCACCAGCGGCGGCCGCCACCTTCCCGGCTGCGGCCTGCTCCAGGTTGACGCAGTACGCGGCCGGCACACGATCCGGCGGCGGGGCTTGTGCGCCCTGGGCATTGATGCAATAGACCGCCTGCAGGCCGGCGTTGCTGCTGGGCGGCGCACTGGCGCAACCGGACAGGATCGCGGCGGCGGCCGCAACCGCGACCGCGCGCAGGCGCGCGCTGCGGACTTCGGGCGTGAGCATCAACTTCCCCTGGGGTGGACCTGCGTTGGTACGGACGCGGTCAAGCATAGCGGTTCGTCCGTACTGCTGGAACAGCATGCGGCACTTCACTCGTCATGCCAACCGATCCGCGCCAGCAGGCCGTCCAGCTCATCCAGGCTGGCGAAACGCAGCCGCAGCTCACCGCGGCCGCCGGTGTCGGCGAGCAGTTGTACCGGATAGCCGAGATGCTCGGCCAGCCGGCGCTCGAGCCGGCGCAGGTCGCTGCCGGCGATCGCTGCGGCGCGGCCGACCGTGTTGCGGCGGGCACAGGCTTCCAGACGCCGCACGCTCCAGCCGCCGGCGGCGGCGCGAAACGCCAGCATGTGCTGCCGCGCCGGAGGCAAACCGGCCAGCGCCTTGGCATGCCCCAGGCTCAGTCGGCCGTCGTCGACTGCGGCCGCCACTTCCGGCTCCAGCGTTAACAGCCGCAGATAGTTGGTGACGTAGACCCGCGATTTGCCGATGCGCGTGCCCAACTGCTCGTGCGTGAGTTTCAGCGTCTGCGCCAGCAATGCCAGACCGGCGGCGGTCTCCATCGGCGACAGCGATTCGCGCTGCAGGTTTTCGACCAGCCCCAGCACCTGCGCCTGACCCTCATCGAGGTCGTCGCGCACCACGGCCGGCAACTGGTGCAAACCGGCGAGTTGCGCGGCGCGCCAGCGGCGTTCGCCGGCCAGAAGCTCGTAACCCCGCCCGAGGCTGCGCAGCACGACCGGCTGCACCACGCCGACTTCGCGGATCGAGGCCGCAAGTTCTTCCAGGTGTCCGCGGTCGAACCGCTTGCGCGCCTGGCTGCGGCCGGCGCGGATCAGGTCGATCGGCACCTGCCGCACGGCGGCGGGAACAGTGGCGGCAAGGACACTGGCGCGGTTGGAATCTGGCACTGTGTGATAATCGCACGCGGCGCAGCGGCGCGCCTATCGCAACCTCTCCCGAGCACTGCCGTGGAACAGTATTATCGAGCCATCCTCGAGGCGGTCGGCGAAAATCCCGAGCGCGAGGGCCTGCTGCAAACGCCACATCGCGCCGCCAAAGCGATGGCGTTTCTGACTCGCGGCTACCATCAGGATATCGGCGATATCGTCAACGGCGCGGTGTTCTCGACCACCAATAACGAAATGGTGATCGTCAAGGACATCGAGCTGTATTCGCTGTGCGAGCACCATCTGCTGCCGTTCATCGGCCGCGCTCACGTCGCCTATCTGCCGAACGACAAGGTGCTGGGTCTGTCGAAGATCCCGCGTATCGTCGACATGTATGCACGCCGACTGCAAATCCAGGAAACGCTGACGCAGCAGATCGGCGACTGTATCCAGCAGGTGGTCGAGCCCAAGGGCGTGGCGGTGGTGATCGAGGCCAAACACCTGTGCGCGATGATGCGCGGCGTCGAGAAGCAGAATTCGTCGATGACCACCTCGATGATGCTCGGCCGTTTCCGCGAAGATCCGCGTACACGTCAGGAGTTTTTGACCCTGATCAAAAGCTGACCTGCGGCAACATGGTGGCCTGATATTTTTATAATATCGGGTTTTCGTCGGCACCCGCCGCCGGCGCGTTCACGCTATCGTCACCGGCCGGCAGGAGTCTCCCAGACCATCATGGTTAGCGCGTTGTCGCACACGCAAAGCAGCCGTCCCCAGCAGGACGCGGTACTGGCCGATCTTGAAGCTGTCGTCCAGCGGCAGATCGACGCGCATCTGCAGCGGCGCCGGCTGTGGTTTCCCAGCGATCTGTCGGCAGTCGAGGCCGAACCTGCGCAGCTGGCCGAGTTGCGGGTAGCCGCCGGCGGGATACCGGACGCGGTGCGCGTGGGTCTGGCGATAAACCTGTTGACCGAGGAAGGCCTGCCGCACTTCCATCGGCTGATTGCCACGCACCTGGGGACCGACAATCCATGGAACACGTGGAATAATTTGTGGACGGCCGAAGAGGATCGCCACGGCTGTGCGCTGCGTGACTACGTGCGCGACACCGGGCTGTTCGACATGGGCGCGCTGGAGCGGATGCAGTATCGCTATATCGAATCCGGTTTCAATCCGGATTGGGGACGGGATCCGTATCGCCTGCTGGCCTATACCAGCCTGCAGGAGCGGGCCACGCAAATGGCTCACGCCAACACGGGCCGTGCCTGCGCCGCGCATGAAACGCGTATCCAGCAGGTGCTGGCGCATATCTCCAGCGATGAGTCGCGTCACCACGCGTTCTACCGCAGCGTGTTCGCCGGGATCATCGAGCGCGACCCGAACCGTGCGCTGTACGCGCTGCTCAAGGTGATGCCGGCGCTGGCGATGCCCGGCCATACCATTCCCGACTACGATCACATGGCGGAGGTGGTGCGCCGCGCCGGACTTTACGGACCACGCCACTATCAGAAGATCGTCGAGGAACTGCTCGAGTTCTGGGGCATCGGCCGGTTGAGCGGCCTGTCCGCCGAGGGCCGCGCCTGTCAGGAGAAGCTGATGCGCGTGCCGGCGCGCCTGACACGGATGTCCGACTACCAGGACGCCAAAGCCGGGCCGCGCGAATTTCGCTTCGATTTTCTCCACCAGCGCGCCCTGGTTTTCTGAACCATGAACCGGGCTGCCGTAGCGTTGATCACCGGGGCCGGCAGCGGCCTCGGCCGGGCGCTGGCGCACGCTTTCGCCGCCTCGGGTTATCGTGTTGCCTGTACCGACCGCGACGGCGCGGCGGTGCAGCGCACGCTCTCGGAGCTGCCGACCGCGGGCGGTTTCGCCGCGGTGCTGGACGTGACGCAAGAAGCCGATTTTCAACGTGTGACCGAAGATCTGCGCCGACGCTACGGCGGCGTCGACGTGCTGATCAATAACGCCGGCGTGGCCACGGCCGGCACCGTCATCGACGCTCCGGTCGAGCAATGGCGCTGGGTGCTCGATATCAACCTGCTCGGCTGCGTGCGCGGGTGCCGGGCGGTGGCACCGCTGATGGTCGAGGCCGGGCGCGGCCACATCGTCAACATCTCCAGCTTCGCCGGCATCGCCAACCCGCCGGCGATGGCCAGCTACAACGCTGCCAAGGCGGCGGTCATTTCGCTGTCGGAGACGCTTCGTTTCGAACTGGCGCCGCACGGCGTCGGCGTTTCGGTGGCCTGCCCTTCGTTCTTCAAGACCAATTTGCTTGTGACCAGTCAGCGCGACGCGCCGGGCGACGTTGGCAATGCCGCGCCGCAGATGACACACATCGTCGAGCGGTTGATGGAAACAGCCAGCTTGTCGGCTGCGGATATCGCCGCTGCGGTGCTGAAGGCCGTGCGCGAGCGCCATTTCCTGGTGCTGCCACAGGCCGAGGATCGCCGCCGCGCGCTGATCAAGCGCCTGTCTCCTGAGCTGTATTTCGGCATCGCGCGCAAAGCCACCGAACGCTTTCTGAGCCGCCGTTAGCGGCGGATTTCGAAGCCGGCCGCCGCTTCCGCCTCTTCGGTGTTCGGCTGCCACTCCAGGCTTTCCACGGCAGCCGCCTGCGGCCCCCGCGACAGCCAGTTCCGGAACGCCGACAGCGCGGCCGTTTCGCCGCAGGCCAGTCCTTCAACGCTGCCGTCCGCAGCGTTGCGGATGTAGCCTGCGACGCCGAGCCGTCGCGCCTGTTGTTGTGCGTCGGCGCGGAAACAAACACCCTGGACCCGGCCGCGAACGCGGAAGCGACAGCATGAACGCATCAGCGTAATCGTCCCAAATTCTGCATCGAAGACATCGCGGTGATCCCGGCCCGATACCAGTACTGGCGAATCAATCCGTCCGCCGGCGCAACCCCCGCGACTTAACCGCTGTGTCGCCGAACGCCGTCGACGCGCGCGATCAGCGAGAGGGCCGGGCCGAAACCGGCCCGGCTCGGTTGCCGCCGGGTTTTGCGCCTACCGCGGCGTGATGGTATTGCCGTTGATGCGCACCTGCGCACCCACCGCCAGCCCGCCGGGCGCGGCCAGGTCGATCGTGCGCGTCCCGCCGGCGTCCATCGCCACCGTCACGCGATAGATGGTGGTCGATCTGACCTCGCCTTCAATCGCACGGCCGGCCAGCGCGCCGCCGAGCACGCCGACACCGGTCATCGCCGCCTTGCCGGTGCCCTTGCCGAACTGACTGCCGAGCAAACCGCCGGCGGCGGCACCGGCCAGCGTACCGAGCATGCTCGGCTGGCCCTTGACGGCCACCGGCTGGATGGCCGTGACCGTGCCGCAATCGCCGCACACTGGCGCCGACCGCGACTCCGCCCGCGGCGCCGGTTCTTCCTGGTAGCGAGGTTCGCGGCGCACAGTGCGCCGCTCGGCTCTGTGCGTCCGCGACGGCGCAGACTGCGCCGCCGCCTGCGATTGCGCCGATGACGGCTGATTCTGATCGTTCGGCGCCGGGCCGCAGGCCGCCAACGCCAGCGCAGCAAAAATCGTCAACGAAATCCGTGTCATTCTCGAATCCCTCCCCCTCGGTTAGGTGACGGCAGACTAGCACGCCAAGCTGAACGGAGGCTGTCTAGCCGACACGCTGTTCGCGGGTCGCGTTGAAGCGCAATTGCGGCCAGCGCTCCTGCATCATCTGCAGGTTGACCGCCGAACTGGCCAGATACACCAGATGACCGTAGTGATCCAGCGCCAGGCGTTGGCCGTTGGCGGCGCGGAACTCGCCCAGTTCGGCCGGCGTGCCGAATACCCAGCGCGCGGCGCGAGTCTGCGACGGCTGGAACGTGGCCTCGACGCCGTATTCGTCTTTAAGCCGCCAGGCGACCACATCAAACTGCAGCGCGCCGACCGCGCCAAGCACCACGTCGTTGCCGGTCAACGGACGATAAACCTGGGTAGCACCCTCTTCGCAGAGCTGGTCCAGACCCTTGTTGAGCTGCTTGGATTTCAACGGGTCTTTCAGGACGACGCGGCGGAACAGTTCCGGCGCGAAGCTCGGCACGCCGATGAAATGCAGCGTTTCGCCCTCGGTAAACGAATCGCCGATGGCGATGGTGCCGTGATTGTGCAGACCGATGATATCGCCCGGCCAGGCTTCGTTCACCGTTTCGCGCTCCGCCGCCATGAACGTCAGCGCCTGGTTGATCCGCAGCGGCGCGCCAAGGCGCACCGAGTAGGGCTGCAGGCCGTGATGCCAGCGTCCCGAACACACGCGCAGAAACGCGACGCGGTCGCGGTGTTTCGGGTCCATGTTGGCCTGGATCTTGAAGACGAAACCCGTAAAACCCGGTTCGTCCGGCGCCACGCTGCGGCTCTCCGTGGCCCGTGGTTGCGGCGGCGGCGCCCACTCGACGAAGGCGTCGAGCAGTTCGCGCACCCCGAAGTTGTTGATGGCGCTGCCGAAAAACACCGGCGTCTGGCGCGCGGCACGATAGGCGTTCAGATCGAAACCGGTACCCGCCGCCTCCACCAGTTCGATCTCCTCGAGCAGCGTCGAATACGTCGTCCCGAAGCGCTCCGCCGCCGGCCCGGCGGCGCGCAGACCGTCGACGGTCTCGATCGTCGACACCCGCTGCTTGTCGCCTGAGTACAGGTGGAAGCGGTCTTCCAGCCGATGATAGACGCCGCGGAAGTCGCGGCCCATGCCCAGCGGCCAGGTGACCGGTGCGCAGGACAGCCCCAGCACGCGCTCGATTTCGTCGAGCAGCTCCAGCGGCGGCCGGCCGTCGCGGTCGAGTTTGTTGACGAAAGTGATGATCGGTGTATCGCGCAGCCGGCACACCTCCATCAGCTTGATGGTACGCGGCTCCACGCCCTTGGCGGCGTCGATCACCATCAGCGCCGAATCGACCGCGGTCAGCGTGCGGTAAGTGTCCTCGGAGAAGTCCTCGTGACCCGGCGTGTCGAGCAGGTTGACGATGCGCCCCTTGTAGGGGAACTGCATCACCGAGGTCGTCACCGAGATGCCGCGCTGTTGCTCCAGCGCCATCCAGTCGGACGTGACGTGTCGCGCCGCTTTGCGGCCCTTGACCGTGCCGGCGAGCTGGATCGCGCCGCCGAACAGCAGCAGCTTCTCGGTCAGCGTGGTCTTGCCCGCGTCCGGGTGCGAGATGATCGCAAACGTCCGGCGCAGCGCGGCTTGTTCGGCGATAGGGTTCATAGGCTGGAAAGACGGGGCGCAACAACGGGCCCCGCGATGCAATGGGCGTATTTTAACCGAAGCCGCCGCTCCACGACGCGGAAACGGCGCGGCGCCCCCAGCTTGCGCGACCTCGCGCCACAGACGGCGCCGGCTGCCAGCCGCTAGAATCCTCCGAGCACCGACC
>JAGWMX010000067.1 GCA_028871525.1 Gammaproteobacteria bacterium | reverse complement strand
ATTATTGCGCCGCCGCCCGCCCGTTCCAGTGGAAGTTCAGCCGCGAGGACTTGAAAACACTGCTTGCCAAGATCCACGCGCACGAGAAAACCTTCCACAAGGCGGCCTGAGTGAAATACGTCACCGAACTTAAGGGCCAGAGTACTAAGGAGGCGGCGGCACCACAACGACGCTCACAGCTGCGACCGCCTTTCCCCGACAGGCCCGGGACACGGCGGCCGCTTTACCACTGGCAGGTGCGGCAAGCGAGCGCCTCGCTGGGCGCCGCCTCGGCCTGAATTCCAAAATGTTGACGATCGGAGGTCTATCAAAATGAGCAACGCGATTTCGATTCATCCGCGAGTGGACAATGGCATCAAACCGGGGTCCAAGGACTTCGCCGGCGGCGTACTGGTGTGCAAGTGCAGTGATCGGCCGGTGAAGGTCGAGGTCAAGGCGCAGTCGATGCACAATCATGCCTGCGGCTGTACCAAGTGCTGGAAGCCGAAGGGCGCCGTGTTCTCCTTGGTTGCGGTAGTCCCGCGCGATAAGGTCCGAGTGGTGGAAAACGGCGACAAGCTGCAGGTCGTCGATCCGAAGGCGGCGATTCAGCGCCACGCCTGCAAGATCTGCGGCGTGCACCTGTTTGGACGTATCGAAGACCGGAATCATCCGTTCTATGGGTTGGACTTCATTCACACCGAGCTATCGCCGGACAGCGGCTGGTCGGCACCGGAGTTCGCTGCATTCGTCTCTTCCATCATCGAGTCCGGCTTTCCGACGTCGCGGATGGGTGACGTGCGCAGCCGCTTGAAGCAGTTGGGTTTGGAGCCTTATGACTGCCTGTCGCCGCCGCTGATGGACGCGCTCGCCACGCATGCCGCCAAACAAAAAGGTGTATTTCGGGAGGCGTGAAGCATGAGGCAGGGCTAAAGTAGCTTCAACAAACCTCGCCGCCGGCCGGCGGGGCATTCCCCCATCAGCCGGCCAATACCCGCTCCAAATCGAGTCAGGAGTAAGTCCTATGGATGTTCGCGCTGCAGTTGCCTTCGAGGCTGGCAAACCTCTGTCCGTCGAAACCGTACAACTCGACGGACCCAGAGAGGGAGAAGTGCTGGTGGAGATCAAAGCCACCGGACTGTGCCACACTGACCACTTTACGCTATCCGGCGCCGATCCCGAAGGCCTGTTCCCCTGCATCCTCGGTCACGAGGGTGCCGGCGTGGTGGTCGACGTCGGTCCGGGCGTCAAGAGCGTCAAGCAAGGCGATCATGTGATCCCGCTGTACACGCCGGAATGCCGCGAGTGCGAATACTGCACCTCGGGCAAGACCAACCTTTGCCAGAAAATCCGCGCAACTCAGGGTAAGGGTCTGATGCCTGACGGCAGCAGCCGTTTCTCCTACAAGGGCAAGCCGGTGCTGCACTACATGGGGTGTTCGACGTTCGCCAATTACACCGTGCTGCCGGAAATCGCCGTGGCCAAGGTGCGCGAAGACGCACCGTTCGACACCATCTGCTACATCGGCTGCGGCGTCACCACCGGAATCGGCGCCGTAATCTTCACTGCCAAAGTCGAGCTGGGTGCCAACGTGGTCGTATTCGGCCTGGGCGGCATCGGCCTCAACGTGATCCAGGGCGCCAAGCTGGCCGGCGCCAACATGATCGTCGGTGTGGATCTGAATCCTGCGCGCGAGGCGTTGGGCCGAAAGTTTGGCATGACCCATTTCGTCAACCCGAAAGATGTCAAGGGGGATCTGGTCGGGCACTTGGTGGAACTGACCCACGGTGGCGCCGACTACAGCTTCGAGTGCATCGGCAACGTCAAAGTCATGCGCCAGGCGCTGGAGTGCTGCCATAAAGGTTGGGGCGTGTCCTGCGTCATCGGTGTAGCCGGTGCCGGACAGGAGATCTCGACCCGCCCGTTCCAACTGGTCACCGGACGGCGCTGGATCGGCACCGCATTTGGCGGCGCACGCGGGCGCACCGACGTACCCAGGATCGTCGACTGGTACATGGACGGGAAAATCAATATCGACGATCTGATCACCCATCGGCTGAAGCTCGAGCAGATCAACGAGGGTTTTCATCTGATGGAACGCGGTGAATCGATTCGTAGCGTGGTGGTCTACTGATGTCCGGGATTGACACCCGCGAGGAACACCGGTGTTTCGACGGACGCATCGGCTATTACAGCCATGCGTCCGCCGAGATCAGTGCGCCGATGAATTTCGCCGTTTACCTGCCGCCTGCCGCGCTGCAGGGTCAAAAAATCCCGGCACTGTATTACCTGGCAGGACTGACCTGCACCGAGGAGACTTTTATGATCAAGGCCGGCGCGCAGCGGCTGGCCGCCGAACTTGGGCTCATGCTGGTGACCTGCGACACCAGCCCCCGGGGCCTGAACCTTCCGGGCGATTCCGAGAGTTGGGATTTCGGCGTCGCCGCTGGTTTTTATCTCGACGCCACCCAATCGCCTTGGTCCGGTCACTACCGGATGGGCAGCTATCTGAGCAAGGAACTGCCGAAAGTCATCGAGGCGAATTTCCCGGCTGCCGGTGATCGGCGCGGAATTTTCGGCCATTCGATGGGAGGCCACGGCGCGCTGGTGCACGCGTTGCGCGAACCGGACCAGTGGCATTCGGTGTCGGCGTTCGCGCCGATCTCCAACCCCTGTGCGGTGCCCTGGGGCGAGAAAGCTTTCGGCAATTATCTGGGTTCCGACCGTAGCCAGTGGCAGCTGTGGGATGCCAGTCAGCTGATGCGGAAGCGAGCCTATCGCGGTGAGATTCTGGTTGATCAAGGCGAGGCCGATCAGTTTCTGGTGCCGCAGCTCAAACCGGAGGCGCTGGAGGCGGCGGCCAAGTTTTCGGGACAGAAGCTCCGGCTGCGTCGGCATTCAGGCTACGATCATTCGTATTGGTTCATCCAGACTTTTGTCGCCGATCATCTGCGCCACCATGCGCAGGCGCTGGGAATCATCTAGCCGGCACTGCCGCCGCCGGAGAGCGTCAGCGCGTCAATCAGCACGCTGCCGCAACGAATCGCGCCGCGCGTGTCGACGTCGTTGCCGATCGCCTCGATACCGGCGAACATCCGCAGCAGATTGCCGGCGACGGTAATTTCTTGCACCGGCTGCGCGATGTGTCCGCCTTCGACCCAGAATCCGGCGGCGCCGCGCGAATAGTCACCGGTGACCAGGTTGACGCCCTGGCCCATCAGTTCGGTGACCAGCAGGCCGCGACCCATCGCCGCCAGCAACTCGGCCTGGTCGCCGGCAGTCGGCTCGACTACGAGATTGAAGATCCCGCCGGCATTGCCGGTGGTGACAGTCCCGAGGCGCCGCGCCGCGTAGCTGTTCAGCAGGTAGCCGGTGAGCCGCCCGTCCTCCACCAACACCCGCTCGCGGGTAGCCACGCCTTCCTGGTCGAAAGCCGCGCTGGCGGGCGCGCGGCGCAGAAATGGCCGTTGACTGATGCGAACCACGGGTGAGA
This sequence comes from Gammaproteobacteria bacterium, assembly GCA_028871525.1. Lineage (GTDB taxonomy): Bacteria > Pseudomonadota > Gammaproteobacteria > Nevskiales > Nevskiaceae > SCRT01. Next base: position 12,582 of record JAGWMX010000067.1, on the reverse strand, counting down.
ACACTGTTTCGCCGAGTTTGTCAAGCAGGAAACTGGCGCGGCGATAGAGCGCGTCGCTGGAAATTGCCGCACAGAAGTGGCCCAGCAGCCCGCGCGCCACTTCGGCGGCGAATACCACCGGCACCCGCCGGGTGGAAAGCGTGCGTGCCCCGAGCGCCGCGAGCGCACGCGCTGCGGCGGTGCGCCCGACCACTTCCGGGGGCGCCAGATCGCCGGGTGCGCGCGCGCTGGTGTACCAGTAGCCCTGCTGCATGCCATCTGCGGCGGCCGCAATCAGGTTGCAGCCCAGCGAGTGCTCGGTGCTCTCGCGCCAGCCGCAAAATCCGGCGCTGTTGACCAGCACGCTGCGTGAATGACGGCTGTCCAGGTTGGCGCCTTCCGAACCGGTGATGCGGCGGTCCATTTCCAGGCCGGCAGTCTCGCAGGCGCGCGCAAGTTCCAATGCCTGTGTCGCCTGCAGCGACCAGGGATGACACAGATCCAGCTCCGGGAACTGGCGCGCCAGCAGCGCTGCATCGGGCAGACCGTTATACGGGTCTTCGCCGCTGGCGCGCGCGATCGTACACGCGGCTTCTGCGGCGCGGCGAATGCCAGCATCGCTGAGGTCGCTGGTGGTGGCCGCGCCGGTGCATCGCCCGAAATAAACACTCAGGCTCAGCTCGCGATCGCGCTGGAACTGTACCGATTCCACCTCGCCCATGCGCACCGAGACAGTCAGCGCGCGACCGGCGTAGATCTGCGCTTCGGCGTCGCTGGCGCCCAGGCGTCGGGCAGCCTGTAGAGCGCGCTGCGCCCAGGTCTCCAGTTGTGCCTGTTCGGGCAGGCGGCTGGCATGATCCACGGTGATCGAGCTACCGACGTATTGGTCGTGCGGCAGCATAGCATCGACATCCGTCGCGGCCTGATTGCATCTGCATCTTCAAGCGCGGGCGATCGGCATCGCTGCACCGCTGGCGCGACGTTGCCATCCTGGCGCAGGCCGCGCAGCCCGTACGCCCCACTTTTGATGCGGCATGCAAACCGTATTAACCCGTGGTGCCGACGGCAACCAGGCGATGGTGGGCGTGGCCGGTGCGGCCGCATCGATAGCACGGGGCCTCATCGGGTTATTGAACCGGCACGTCTGCGGCAACCTGTACGGTTCAACGGCAATGCCGTCTGCGTGTGCGTTGAACCTGTTTACGTGCCGGTTCAATAGCTGTCCAGCTCTTGCGTATGAACGACCGCTGGGCTCGCCTGCACCGGTCGACAGTTTGATGCGCATCGCACACCGCGACGCGGATCGGTGCCGCGGTGCCCGGTTTCCTCGCAGCGCTGCACGACAGGACGCAGGCGTGAGCGCGGATGTACCGCATCGCTATCGGACAACCGTCGATGCCCCGTGGCATCGAATCCGACTTGCGTTGGTCGTGCGACCCCGGTGTCGCCGACGGCCGCCGACACCACCGCCTGGAATGCGGCGATGCCGGTCTCAGGCGATGCGTTCGAGGCATTGCGCGCACAGATTAAGCAGCGCGCCCCGGTATTTCAGGATCGAGGCTTTGCGGCCAACGCCTGCAGCAATCGGGCGTGGATGCCGCCGAAATCGCCGTTGCTCATCACCAGCACGCGATCGCCGGCGCGCGCCTGTGCGGCGACGTCGTCGACCAGGGTGTCCAGCTCGGCGTGCAGCCGCAGCCGATCGCCCAGTTCGTGCAGCGCGCCGCGTGCATCCCAACGCAGATCCGGCCGTGCGTAGACGAAGGCGAGGTCGGCGCGCCGCAGCGAACGCGCCAGCTCCTGGGCGTGTGCGCCAAGCCGCATCGTATTCGAACGCGGTTCCAGCACCGCCAGCAGCCGACCGTCAACCTGCCCACGCAGTGCATCCAGGGTGGCTCTGATCGCCGTCGGGTGATGCGCGAAGTCATCGTAAACCGACACCTCATGTACCGTCCCCAGGCATTCCAGCCGGCGCTTGACGCCGCGGAATTGCCCTAACCAGGCCAGCGACTCGCTGGGTGCGACACCGACGTCGGCGGCGGCCGCCAGCGCCGCCAGCGCGTTGGCGCGATTGTGGTTGCCGGCTAGGGCAAGTCGGCAGGCGCCGGCGCGCTCGCCGTCTTGTAGCAGTTCAAAGCCGCTGGCAGTCGGTAGCGCGCCCCAGTCCGCAATCGTCGCGCCGGGGCCGGTGTCGAAGCGTTGCACGCGGCTCCAGCATCCTTGCGTCATGACCCTGGCGAGATTTTCGTCACCGCCGTTGATCAGGATCAGCCCGCGGCCAGGGACGGTGCGGATCAAATGGTGGAATTGCCGTTCGATCGCCGCTAGGTCAGGGAAAATATCGGTGTGATCCAGCTCCAGATTATTGAGCGCCAGCGTGTGCGGCCGATAGTGGACGAACTTGCTGCGCTTATCGAAGAACGCCGTGTCGTATTCGTCGGCTTCAATGACGAAGCAGCGCCCGCTACCCAGCCGTGCCGAGACTTCGAAATCCTTGGCCACGCCGCCGATCAAAAAACCGGGCTCCAGCCCGGCGCGATCGAGCAGGAAAGCCAGCAGGCTGGTGGCAGTGGTTTTGCCGTGGGTACCGGCCACCGCCAGCACATGGCGTCCGGCCAGCACGTGATCGGCCAACCACTGCGGGCCGGAGGTGTAGGTCAGCCCTTGGTCGAGCACGTATTCGATTGCTGGATTGCCGCGGCTGATCACGTTGCCGACGATCACCAGATCCGGTGCCGGCTGCAGATGAGACGGCTCGTAGCCGAGATGCACCTCGATGCCGAGCGTTTCCAACTGGGTCGACATCGGCGGCCAGGCGTTGGCGTCGGAACCCGAAACTTGGTGCCCGCTCTCGCGCGCCAGCGCAGCCAAACCGGCCATGAAAGTGCCGCAAATGCCGAGAATATGCAGGCGCATCGGCGGTTCAGCCGCCGAACAGCTGAATCAGCGGCCCGCTCAGCAGCTGGAACAGCAGCACGCTGATCACGCACAGCAAGGCGATCATCACCCCTCCGAGCGGACGCGAATCGGTGGCGTGGCGGAAAATATTTGCGGTAACCGCGAACTGCCAGATCAGCAGCAGGTACATCGCCAGCACCAGATTTCCGTCCATCTGCGGCAAAGCCTCGGGTTGCTGGAGCAGATGAGGGTTCTTCGACAGCTTTTCGAGGATTTTCTGCATCACCGGCATCAGCTTCGTGGCCGGCAACCACAGCGCCAGCGTCAGCACCGAGCTGGTCATGACCAGAGCGTTAAAAGTCTGTTGTACCCGGTTGTCGAAACCGCGCAAGCGCAGAGTGACGCGCGTGAACAGCCATAATGCAGCGATCACCACCGCCCCCAGCGCCAGCGCCGCCGGCCACGGCGCCACCAGGTGCGCCACCACGGCATTGCTCAATATTCCGAACGCAACGCAGCCCCAGATCAACGGCGGCGCGCCGGAATACGGGAAATCCTGCGGTCCGGCGCGAAACAGCAGCAGACGAACAGTGGTGGTCAACAGGGTACCGAACATGTGCGGCTCGTTTAAGATGCGGACGAAACGACCGGCACATTTTACGATGACGCCCGAGAAGGGTTTGGAGACTACCATCGGACTCGTCCATGTCGGCGGCTTGCAATTGCCATCCGTGCTCAAGGCTGTTCAGGTCGAGATCTGGACGCGCTTGACGCCGCAGCGGGGCTATCTGGAATTGCTCAGACGTCATGCCGCCTCGCGGTCGCCGAACGCGCGCCCACGTGCGTGGGGCACGGCCACCGATGACTGCTGACTGGCGTTTCGTCGATACCCCGGAATTGCTGAGCGCGCTGATTGCCGGAATTGGTGCGGCGCCTTGGGTGGTGCTCGATACCGAGTTCGTTCGCGAGCGCACCTATTTCGCGCAACTATGTCTGGTGCAGTTGGCGACGCCGGACCAGGTCGCGATCGTCGATGCCTGTGCGCTCGATGTGCGCCCGTTGCTGGCCGCAGTCGAGGCACTGCCCGTCGACCGGGTATTCCACGCCGCCGGCCAGGATCTCGAGCTCTGGGTACAGCTGCACGACACCATCTCGCCGCCGCTGTTCGATACCCAGATCGCCGCCGCACTACTCGGCTACGGCGACCAACTCAGTTACGCGGCGCTGGTCGAACGACTGCTGGGCATACGGCTGGACAAAAGCCTGACCCGTACCGATTGGTCAGTGCGTCCGCTGTCGGCGGCGGCGCTGGATTACGCTGCCGACGACGTGCGCTATCTGGCTCGGATCTATCCGCAGTTGCTGGATCTGCTGGCGCAGCGCGGGCGACTCGATTGGCTGCGTGAAGAGTGTTCGCGTTTGGCCGATCCCACTGCGTACCGGCCGGTCGCCGAGCTGGCCTGGCAGAGACTGCGCGGCTTCGGCCGGTTGCGGCCGGATGCTGCACGCGCGGCCTGTGCGCTCGCGGCGTGGCGCGAACGCACAGCGGTCAACCGCAACCGTCCACGGCGCTGGATTCTTGACGATCCGGCACTGCTGACGCTAGCCGAACGCCGCCCGGAGGAAATGGCGCAGCTACAGGGTTTGCTGCCGCCGGCCACCGCGCAACGCCACGGCGCGGCGCTGCTGGCGGTCCTGCGCGAGAGCCGGCAATGGACCCCGCCCGCATCGTCTGCCCCGCTTGACGAACAGCAGAAGCAGCGCTTCGAGCAGCTGCGGCTGGCTTGCCGGCATTTGGCTGAGCGGTTGGAGTTGCCGCCTTCGCTGCTGGCCACGCGCAGCGAACTGGAGGCGCTGGCACGCGACGCCGCCGCGCCGGTTCGGCTGCGCAAAGGCTGGCGCGCGCAGTTCGCCGCTGAACTGGGCGTGAGCGCGTAGTCGGTCGCAGGGGCGGTTACAGGGCGGCGATGATGCGGTCGAAAATCTCGTTCACCAACCCAACCCCGGGCACGATCGCCAGCTTGCCTTCGGCGCGGTAGTAGTCGAGCAGCGGGCGGGTCTGCTGTGCGTAAACCTCGAGACGCTTGCGGATCGTTGCCTCGGTGTCGTCGACACGCCCACGCGCCAGCAGCCGGCTGATAATTTCCGCGTCCGGCACGTCGAGATTGACGACTTTGTCCAGCGGTTGCCGGATTTTTTCCAGCAGCACGTCCAGTGCGGCGGCCTGAGGGCGGGTGCGCGGGAACCCGTCGAGGATGAAACCGGCGGTGGTATCCGGCTGCGCCAGACGCTGATGGATCATTTCGATGACGATCTCGTCGGCCACCAGCCGGCCGGCGTGCATGTCGGCTTGCGCGCGGCGGCCCAGCTCGGTCTCCCGTGCCACCGCTTCGCGCAACAGGTCGCCGGTGGAAATCTGCGGGATGCGCAGGTGCTGCATCAGGCGCTGCCCCTGCGTGCCTTTGCCCGAGCCGGGCGCGCCCAGCAGCACGATTCTCATGATCGATCGGCCTCGGAATGCTTGAGTGAAGGGAACTAAAACCGAAACGGCCCGCGCACATTACAACTCAGCTTTGCCGCGCAAAGCACATGACGTGAACGGTACCGGGCAGAGCTTACGGCGTCAACGCGGCAAACGCTGCCGCATCTGCACGCCGGCGCGACCCGCGGCTTGCAGTCGGCGACCGCTGGCGGGCGTTTTTGATTATTCTAGAGGCCGAATCGCTGTTTCGTGCCCGCGGAGTCCAACGTGAGTCTTCCCTCGAACTGCTTTTACGCGCAGTCCGGCGGCGTCACCGCCGTCATCAACGCCGCCGCCGCCGGCGTCATCGAAACCGCGCGTCAACATTCCGGGCGTATCGGCAAGGTTTACGCCGGGCGTAACGGCATTATCGGTGCGCTGACCGAGGATCTGATCGACACCAGCCAGGAGTCCGACGCGGCGATCGCCGCGCTCAGGCACACGCCGGCCGGCGCCTTCGGCTCCTGCCGGCACAAACTCAAGGGGTTCGACAAAAGCCAGTCCGCCGATCAAACCGGCGAATTCGAGCGTTTGATCGAAGTCTTCAAGGCCCACGACATAGGCTATTTTTTCTACAACGGCGGCGGCGATTCAGCCGATACCTGCCTGAAAGTCAGCCAGCTCAGCGAAAAACTCGGCTATCCGCTGCAGGCCATCCACGTTCCGAAGACGATGGATAACGATCTGCCGCTGACCGATTGTTCGCCGGGTTTCGGCAGCGCGGCCAAGTACACCGCGGTGTCGATCCGCGAAGCCAGCTTTGACCTGGCCAGCATGGCCAAGACCTCGACCAAGGTGTTCATCCTCGAAGTGATGGGCCGCCACGCGGGCTGGACCGCGGCAGCCGGCGGTCTGGCCGCCGAGCGCGAGGGCGACGGCCCGCAGGTGATCCTGTTCCCCGAGATCACCTTCGACGAACAGCGGTTCCTGGCGCGCGTGGATGACAGCGTACGCCGCCACGGCTGGTGCACCGTGGTGGCCAGCGAAGGTGTCAAGAACAAGGACGGCCAGTTCCTTGCGGAAGCCGGTACGCGTGACGCTTTCGGCCACGCACAACTCGGCGGTGTGGCGCCGCTGCTGGCGCGTTTGGTCTCCGAACGCCTGCAGTTCAAGTACCACTATGCAATCGCCGACTATCTGATGCGTGCGGCCCGGCACATCGCCAGCCGCACCGATCTGGAGCAAAGCTATGCCGTCGGCCGCGCCGCGGTGGAGCTGGCGTTGGCCGGGAAGTCCGGCGTGATGGTGACGATCGAGCGGTTGAGCGAAGCGCCGTACCGGTGGACGGTCGGCGAAGCACCGTTGACCAAGGTGGCCAACGTCGAAAAGAAGATGCCGCGCGAATACATCACCGAAGACGGCTATCACATCACCGCGGCCTGCCGCCGCTATCTCACTCCGCTGATCGACGGCGAGGACTATCCGCCGTACCGTAACGGCCTGCCGGACTATGTCCGGCTCGAGAACGTAGCGGTACCCAAGCGTACCAGCCGCAGCTTCGAGCTCCGCAAATAGCAGGCGCGCCAGCTTCGGCGCGTCGTCGGCACCGACTTCACCCACACCCGCGTCAACGAAGGAACACCAACTGTCATGGGCATCGAAGTTCTGGGACCCGGCGACAAAGCGCCGGCAGAATTCAACGTCGTCATCGAGATTCCGGCTTACGGGCCACCGGTCAAGTACGAAATCGACAAGCAGACCAGGCTTTTGACCGTCGACCGCTTTATGAATGTGGCGATGAGTTATCCGGCCAATTATGGTTTCGTGCCGAAAACGCTTTACGCCGACGGCGATCCAGTCGACGTGCTGGTGTTGACCCCACACGCGGTGGTCGCCGGCTGCGTGATCAACTGCCGTGCGGTCGCGGTGCTGGACACTGAAGACGAAAAAGGCAAGGATGCCAAGATTCTCGCGGTACCGACCGACAAGGTCTCCAACCGCTACTACGAAGCGATGCGCGATCTGGCCCACGTCCCCGAGCGCATCCGTGACGAGATCCGCCACTTCTACGCGCACTACAAGGATCTGGAGCAGGGCAAGTGGGTCAAGATCACCGGCTGGCGCGATGCCGCCGCCGCCCGCGACGAAATCGACCAGTCGATCCTCTCCTATTCACGCGGCCGCTGAGACGCTGCACCGAGCACGCCATGCGTACAGCCAAGGTTCTGGTGATCGGCGGTGGCGGCCGCGAGCACGCACTGGCCTGGAAGCTGGCTGCCTCGCCGCAGGTGGCCACGGTGTTGGTGGCTCCGGGCAACGCCGGCACCGCCCGTGAGGCGCGTTGTGAGAATCGGCCAGTCGCGGCGGATGACCTCGACGCGCTGCTGGCGCTGGCGCGCGACGAAGACGTGGCGCTGACCGTCGTCGGCCCCGAGCAGCCGCTGGCTGCCGGCATCGTCGACCGTTTTCACAGCGCCGGTCTGGCGGCATTCGGGCCGACGCGTGCGGCGGCCGCAATCGAGGCCAGTAAGGCGTTCTGCAAGGATTTCCTGGTGCGTCACCGGATCCCGACCGGCGGCTATGCGGTGTTCGACGCCGTTGCGGCGGCGCTGGCCTACCTCGATACTCGTCCGCTGCCGATCGTCGTCAAGGCCGACGGACTGGCCGCCGGCAAAGGCGTCGTCGTTGCCACCACTCCGATACAGGCGCAGCAGGCGGTGCGGCAGATGCTCGGTGGCAGCGGCGGGCGCGTGGTGATCGAAGATTTTCTCGCCGGCGAGGAAGCCAGTTTCATCGTTCTTGCCAACGGCACCGACTACCTGTGCCTGCCGGGCAGTCAGGATCACAAACGTGTCGGCGACGGCGATACCGGGCCCAACACCGGAGGCATGGGCGCCATTTCTCCGGCTGCGGTCATTACCGACGCGACGGAAGCCCGTGTGCGTACCGAGATCATCGAGCCGACGTTGGCCGGTCTGGCCGCGGAAGGCCGGTCATTCACCGGTTTTCTGTATGCTGGGCTGATGATCGATGCCGAAAGTCAGCCGCGGGTGCTCGAATTCAACGCCCGCCTCGGCGATCCCGAAACCCAGCCGCTGATGATGCGACTGGAATCCGATCTGTACGCAGCGCTTGCGGCTGCCAGCCACGGCCGGCTACGCGAGGCTTCGTTGCGCTGGCGACCGCAGGCGGCGCTGGGCGTGGTGATGGCCGCCGCCGGCTATCCCGGCACGCCGCGCCTTGGCGATCCGATCCAAGGTTTGCCGCAGACCGAGGACGACGCGCTCAAAGTGTTTCATGCCGGCACCCGACTCGATGGCGAGCGCGTGCTGACCTCCGGCGGGCGCGTGCTATGCGTGACCGCACTCGGCGCCGATTTGGCACGAGCGCGCGAGGTCGCCTATGCGGCGGTCGGGCGGATCGATTTCAGCGGTGCAGTCTATCGCCGCGACATCGGCGCCCGCGCCCTGGCCAAGCAGGCATGCATCGCCGCCTGATCGCCGGCGGCGTGCTCGCCGCATTCGCCAGTTTGGCGACGGCCGCCACCGTGCTCGGCGGCCGCGAACACGTGCGCATTCTCGGCAAAACGTCGATCGAGCTCACGGCGCGCCTGAATCCGGCGACCGCCGACTCACTGCTGATGGTCGAAGACATGAAATATCGTCTGGGTGCCGATGGCAGCACCTGGGTGCGTTTCACGGTCGCTGCCGGGGAGGCCGTCACCTTGGCACGGGTGACGCTGGAACAGCCGGTGATCAAGGATCTGCGCCTCCCTCAGCGCGACGGTGGCCTGCTGCACGTTCCGACAGTACAGCTGCGGCTGTGCATCGGCGATCGGCAACTGCAACTGCCACTGCAATTGCGCGAGCGTCATGGTTACACCGAATCGCTGATTCTCGGCGCCGACGCACTCAAGAACCTGGGCACCGTCCAGGCCGGTTCCAGCTTTTTGCACGAGCCGGACTGCGCCCCCGCAACAATTTCGCCGGTGCCCACAGTCAACCGTTCCAGCGGTGGCTAGTTAGTTAGTTGCGCTTCATCGCGTCGAAGAATTCGGAGTTGGTCTTGGTCTGCTTCATGCGGTCGATCAACAATTCGATCGCCGCCAGGTCGTCCATCGAATGCAAAAGCTTGCGCAGGATCCAGACCTTGTTGAGTTCGGCCGGCTCCATCATCAGCTCTTCTTTGCGGGTGCCGGAACGGTTGATGTTGATGGCCGGGAACACGCGCTTTTCGGCGATCCGGCGCTCGAGGTGTATCTCCATGTTGCCGGTGCCCTTGAACTCCTCGTAAATCACCTCGTCCATCTTCGATCCGGTGTCGACCAGCGCGGTGGCGATGATGGTCAGCGAACCGCCTTCTTCGATATTGCGTGCGGCGCCGAAGAAGCGTTTCGGTTTTTGCAGGGCATTGGCGTCGACGCCACCTGTCAACACCTTGCCGGACGATGGCGCCACCGTGTTGTAGGCGCGCGCCAGGCGGGTGATGGAATCGAGCAGAATCACCACGTCGCGCTTATGTTCGACCAGGCGCTTGGCTTTCTCGATCACCATCTCGGCGACCTGAACGTGACGCGTGGCCGGCTCGTCGAAGGTGGAGCTGATCACTTCGCCGCGCACGCTGCGCTGCATGTCGGTGACCTCCTCCGGCCGTTCGTCGATCAGCAGTACGATCAGGTAGACGTCCGGGTAGTTGGCCGCCAGCGACTGCGCGATGTTCTGCATCAGCATCGTTTTGCCGGCCTTCGGCGGGCTGACGATCAGGCCGCGCTGACCCTTGCCGAACGGTGCCACGATATCGATCACGCGCGCGGTGATGTCCTCGGTGGTGCCGTTGCCGCGCTCCATCACCAAGCGCTCGTCGGCGAACAGCGGTGTCAGGTTCTCGAAGCTGACCTTGCGCTTGCTGACCTCCGGCGGTTCGTAGTTGATCAGATCAACTTTCAGCAGCGCGAAGTAGCGTTCGTTGTCCTTCGGCGAACGCACGCGTCCGGCGATGGTGTCCCCGGTGCGCAGCGCGAAGCGGCGGATCTGGCTGGGCGAGATGTAGACGTCATCGGGGCCGGCGAGGTAGGAATTGTCCGGGCCGCGCAAAAAGCCGTAGCCGTCGGACACGATTTCCAGCACTCCCTCGCCGTAAATATGTTCGCCGCGCCGCGCCGCCGCGCGCAGTAGCTGAAAAACGACATCCTGTTTGCGCGCGCGGGCGATGTTTTCGAGCCCCATCTCCGCCGCCATCTCCAGAAGTTCCGCGGCGCTTCTGCGCTTGAGATCGTTTAGATTGAGAATCTTTGGCGGCGCCGGCGGCCGTCCGTCCGCGCCGACCTCGGCGACTGCTTCCTCCTCTTCCAGTGCCGCCTCGGCGTCGCGCGCGGCCAATTCTGCGGCCTCGGCCGCCGTCAGTTGCGGCGGTTGGTTTGGATCGCCGGAAGTGCCGCCATTGCGGCCGTTGTGGAAATGCGGGCGTCGACGGTGTTTCATCATTTACTGATCGATCAGGTGCGGTTGCAGAAATGCATTGAGCTGGCCTTTATGAACCGCGCCGACCTGAGTCGCGGCGGCCTTGCCGTTCTTGAACAGGATCAGCGTCGGAATGCCGCGGATACCGAACTTCGGCGGAATCCCCGGGTTTTCATCGACGTTGAGCTTGACCACCTTGAGCGCGCCGGCCTTCTCCTCGGCGACCTGTTCGAGCACCGGGGCGATCATTTTGCACGGGCCGCACCATTCGGCCCAAAAATCCACCAGTACGGGCAGCTCGGACTTGAGCACGTCCTGTTCGAAGCTGGCATCGGTGACGGCGCTGATGTGTTGACTCATCAAAAATCTCCGGTAAACGGACTGGAATGTTTCTGGATGGGCGCCCCGCGCGCGGTTTCAAGGCGCAGGCGCATGGGGTTGTGTCGCAGGACTTGAATTGAGACGAATCCGCGGCGTAGCGCGAGAAGGCTTTTGGCAGCCCGCGGCGGGCGCCGTATAGTTCAGCGTATTTGAATCGATCCGGGTAGCAAATGCAAGCCTCAGAATCAGGTCTCGCCGTCGATGTCACTCCGCCGACCCATTTAAGCGACGTGCCATTGACGCGCCTACCGCTGCATCCGCAGCTACAAACGGCGCTGGCGCGGCTAGGTTTTACCCACTGCACCCCGATTCAGGCCCGCACGCTGCCGCTGGCGCTGGCCGGTCAGGATCTCGCCGGCCAGGCACAGACCGGCACCGGCAAGACTGTGGCGTTCCTGCTGGCCGCAATGCATCACCTGCTGACCTCGCCACGCAAGGGACCGGCCGGCGCTCCGCGCGCGCTGGTATTGGCGCCAACCCGCGAGCTGGCGCTGCAGATTCATGCCGACGCGCAGGCTCTGGGCGTCGAAACCGGACTGCCGATGGCGGTAGCCTACGGCGGCACCGGCTACGAAAGTCAGCGCCAGCAGCTGACCGCCGGCGTCGATCTGCTGATCGGCACGCCGGGGCGGCTGATCGACTATTACAAGCAGCACGTGTTCACGCTCAAGCATCTGGAAGTGCTGGTGCTCGACGAGGCCGACCGCATGTTCGATCTCGGTTTTATCGCCGATATCCGCTTCCTGCTGCGACGCATGCCGCCGCCGACCGCGCGGCGCAACTATCTGTTCTCGGCGACGCTGTCGCACCGCGTGCTGGAACTGGCCTACGAGCACATGAACAACCCCCGGCGCATCGAGGTGGCGCCGGAGCAGGTCACCGCCGAGCGCGTACGCCAACGGCTGGTCCACGTCGCCAACGAAGACAAGCTGCCGCTCCTGATCGGCTTGCTGCGCCAGCAGGCGCCGACGCGCACGCTGGTGTTCGTCAACACCAAGCGCGCTGCCGAAATCGTGGAGGCGGCGCTGCTGGTGAATGGCTTCTGCGCCGCCACATTGTCCGGCGACGTGCCGCAAAACAAACGCGAGCGTCTGCTCGAACGCTTCAAGAACGGCGACCTGCCGATTCTGGTGGCCACCGACGTTGCCGCGCGTGGGCTGCACATCCCAGACGTCAGCCATGTCATCAACTTCGATCTGCCGCAGGACGCCGAAGACTATGTCCATCGCATCGGCCGTACCGCGCGCGCCGGCGAATCCGGCGACGCAATCTCATTGTGCTGCGAAACCTACGTCTATTCGCTGCCGGACATCGAGCGTCTGATCGGCGAACGCATTCCGCAATTGGCTCACGCCGAGGAGTTAATCGCGCCGGATTTCACCGCCCCGGACCGGCCCCGCCGGC
>JAGWMX010000066.1 GCA_028871525.1 Gammaproteobacteria bacterium | reverse complement strand
GGCTAAGCTAACATCGCGCGAAAACAGCTTCAAGGCCTCTCAACGTCGTCCAATCGAGCGCCGACACCGATCCTGGGCCCCACCTGGATTTGCGACCCAACGCCCGACCGGACCTGCGGTGGCTACTACATACCAGCGAAGCCGAGGCTGATCTGGCTGCAGCGCTCGATGGCCTGCGGGGGCGGCGTGCGGTTTTTGTTTTTGTTGATCATCTTCAAGATCGCCACCCTGTACTGCCCGCTCAAACTGTTTCTGCCGGCCAGCGCGTTGTTTTTCCTGCTCGGCTGCGCCAACGACGCGTACACCTATCTGCACGCCGGCCGCCTCACCAACGGCAGTACCCTGCTGTGGAGCGCGGCGGTGATCGTGTTTCTGATCGGCCCGGCATCCGAGCAGATCACCGCGCTGACGTACCGACGCGATGCTTGATGTTTGACTTAGTCCACCTAATGGACTAACTTGACCGGCATGGGTGAAGTGATCAACGTGCACCAGGCCAAAACCCACCTCTCGCGGCTGTTGGAACGCGCGCACGCCGGCGAGGAGATCGTGTTGGCCAAGGCCGGGAAGCCCTATGCGCGCCTGGTGCCGCTGAAACCGGCGCACCAGCGCACGCTCGGTTTCATCAAGGGCAAGCTCGACCCGGCATTTTTCCAGCCCTTGCCGGAGGAAGAACTCGACGCCTGGGAAGGCGAGTGAGCGTATTGCTGGATACGCATGTATTCCTGTGGGCGGTGATGCAACCCGACCTGCTGTCGACCAAGGTGCGCAAACTGTTGGAAAACCCCGCCACGGAACTGGTGGTGAGTGCCGCGTCGACGTGGGAAATCGCCATCAAGTACCGGCTCGGCCGCCTGCCCGATGCCAGGCCGGTCGTGGCGGACTTTGACGCGGTGGTGCGTCGCCTCGACGCGCGGGTGCTGGGCATCAGCCATCTCCATGCCCTGCGCGCAGGCGAGTATCGACAACTGCATCGCGACCCTTTTGATCGCGTCCTTGCCGCACAGGCTGAAATCGAAGGATTGCCACTGGTCAGCCGCGATCCGGCCTTGCGCCAGTTCGGTGTGGATCTCGTGTGGTAAGTTCGCCGGCTCTCTCGACACATCGCGGTGCGCGCACGAGCGTGAGCGGATCGCATCGCCGCGGTGTCTTGCGCGGCCTGATTGCCGAGAGATCACTTCGTTGACGTACCGGCACGCCGCTTGATGCAGCGCATGCGCATTCTCATCGTGACCCGTAACCTGCCGCCGCTGGTGGGCGGGATGGAGCGGCTCAATTGGCACATGGCGGAACAACTGTCGAAGGCCGCCGAAGTACGCGTGGTCGGCCCCGCCGGGGCGGCGGCGTGGGCCCCGCCCGGAGTGGCGGTACGCGAAGCGCCGCTGCAACCGCTCTGGAAATTCCTGCTGCACGCGCGCAAGCTTGCCCGCCTCGAAGCGCGACGGTGGGGGCCGGAAATCGTGCTGGCGGGCAGTGGACTCGCGGCGCCGATCGCGCGCAGCGCCGCGCGTGTGTGCGGCGCCAAAACCTGCGTTTACGTGCACGGACTCGATGTGGCCGTGCGGCATGCCGTGTACCGAGCGTGTTGGCTGCCCGCAATCCGCCGCGCCGATCGAGTGATCGCCAACAGCAACACGACGGCCGCGCTGTGCCGGGATATCGGCGTTGATCCCGCCCGCGTCGGCGTGGTGCATCCCGGTGTCGATCTGCCCGATGCACCTCCGTTGTTCGACGAACGGGGCCAGGGCGAGGGTGCGGATTCGCGCGGCGGCCCGACAGCGGTGGAAATCCCCGCGCGTCACCACCAGCCCCGGACTGCCGAACCGCGAACCGAATTCCGTGAGCGCCACAGCCTTGCCGACCGTCCGCTGCTACTTTCGGTCGGCCGCCTCAGCGCGCGCAAGGGCCTGCGTGAATTCGTCGGCGATGCGCTGCCGCGGATCGTTGCGGTATGGCCGAAAGTGCTCCTGATCATCGTAGGCGACGCGCCGGTGCACGCCCTGTACGCGAAGGCGCAAACCCAGGACAGTATCCGCGCGGTTGCGAAATCGGCGGGAGTGGCCGATCACATCCGCTTTCTCGGCACGATTTCCGAACGGGATCTCGATGCCGCGTATGCCGCGGCGAACGTCCACGTGTTCCCCGTACGCGAGATGCCCGGCGATCCGGAAGGTTTCGGTATGGTCGCAGTGGAAGCCGCAGCGCACGGTGTGCCGACCGTGGCGTATGCGGTCGGTGGCGTCGTGGATGCGGTGGAAAACGGCACCTCCGGTCGACTGGTGCGCGCCGGCGATCCCGGCGCCTTCGCATTGGCGGTAATCGAACTGTTGCGCCAGCCGCCAGAGCGTTCGCGCGTCCGGGAATTCGCCGAGCGATTCGCATGGCCACGCTTCCGCGACAAGCTTTGCGCAGAGCTGGAGCGAGCATGAACCGCGCGCAACGTCAGCCTCATGCGGTGCTGGATCTGCCTTCAAGGCGATGGAAGGCGATGAAAATCGAGCGCCTGTTGCAGCTCGGGCAGCGCCCGCAACCCATCCGCTTGCTGGAAATCGGCACCGGTTCCGGGGGCATCGCGCACTACTTCGCCACCCATCCCCAACTACGCTGCGTCGTCACCGCGGTGGATGTCGTCGATCAGCGCTTAATCAAAGACGGATACGACTTCCATCTCGTGCACGACACCAGCCTGCCGTGCGCCGACGCCAGCTTCGACGTCGTGCTCAGCAACCACGTCATCGAGCACGTCGGCGAGCGCCCCGCGCAACTGGCGCATCTGCGCGAGCTGCACCGGATCATGGCGCCCGACGGCGTCGGTTACCTGGCGGTGCCCAACCGCTGGATGCTGGTCGAACCACACTATCGACTCGCGTTTTTGAGCTGGTTGCCGCGGCCGTTGCGCACGCCGTATCTGCGCCTGATGCAGCGCGGGCAACGCTACGACTGCGAGCCGCTAACGGTGCCGCGGCTGGAATCCCTGCTCGCGGAGGCGGGGTTTCGCTGGCGCCATCTCGAGGTCGAGGCGCTGCGTGCAACGCTCGAAATCGAGGGTGCTCACGGGATCGGCGCACGCGTCGCCCGCACCTTGCCGGATCGCGTGCTGGCGACGCTGCGCCGCGCGATCCCCACGTTGATCTGTCGCATCGAGCGCCGGTGCGCATGACCGCATCGGGCGCGTTCGACGCGGCGGCGCTGGCCACCGTCACGGTAACGTTCAACCCGGATCTCGCCTTGTTGCACGGCCAGCTTGCCGCGTTGCCACCGCAGAGCCCGAAGCTGGTAGTCGACAATGCCTCCGGCGCAGAGACAGAGCGAGAAATTCAATCTTTGGTAGCGCGCACACCCAACGCTCTCCTGCTGCGCAACTCACAAAATCTCGGGCTCGCTGCAGCCGCCAATCGCGGTGTGCGGGCCGTTCGCGAGACCGCCCCGGCCGCCCGTTACGTGTTGCTGCTCGATCAGGACAGCGAGCCGACGCCCGGCAGCATCGAGGCGCTGGTGGCCGGTTTCGAACAACTCGAGCGGCGCGGCGAGCGCGTCGGCTGCGTCGGGCCGAGCCTGCTCGACGTCGCCACCGGCTTGTCGCACGGCTTCCACCAATGCACGCGCTGGCGCTGGAGGCGGGTCTATCCCGCGGCCGGATCGAAAGAGCCGGTGCCTTGCGCCAACCTCAACGGCAGCGGCACGCTGGTGCCCGTCGATCTGTTCCTCGAACTCGGCGGCCTGGAAGAGGGTTTATTCATCGACCACGTCGATACCGAATGGGCATTCCGCGTCCAGGCGCGCGGCTACCGGTTGTTCGGCATTCCGAAGGCCGTGTTCCGGCATCGGATGGGCGAGGCCAGCCGCCGCATCTGGCTATTCGGCTGTCGGGTGTGGCCGGTGCGCTCGCCGCAACGGCACTATTACCTTTTTCGCAACGCTGTGCTTCTCATACGGCGCCCTTATGTGCCCGCTGTATGGAAGACGTGGGCTGTGGCAAAGCTCATCGTGACAGCCGTCGTGCACGGTTTGCTGGGAGATCGGCGCCGGGAACAGTTGCAGCAGATGTGGCGGGGAGCGTGTGCAATTTTCAACCAAAACGCTCGAGGGGAGCCGTGACCGCACGACCATCCATTGATGTGAGCGTATGTATCGTAACGTTCAATCACGCTGCGTACATTGCGCGCTGTCTTGAAAGTGTTGTCTCGCAATTGGCGCCGGGCCGATTGGAGGTGCTTGTGGGAGATGACGGCTCCAGCGACGAAACGCGAACGATAGTGTCACGTTACGTCGACGCGTATCCAGGGATCATCGTCCCCGTATTCCATCCCCGACGACTTGGGCCGAGCGGAAATTATCGAGCATTAATTTCCGCCGCGCGCGGACGCTATATCGCGCACCTTGATGGTGATGACTATTGGTTTGCCGGAAAGCTAGACGCGCAATACGACGTCCTGGAGCGGTCGGATGACGTCGTTGGCGTGCTTGCTAATGCGCTCGTTGTGGACCTAGATGACCGGCCTTTAGGGTTTTTCACTTCGAGTCGGCGCAGAATGATCGATCTCGATTACCTTTTGGCGGGTGGGAATTTCCTGTGTCACGGGAGCCTGCTGTATCGCTCCAAGTATCGGCATCGCATCCTCCAGATAGAAGACGATTTCGTGGACTACCGTATCCTGGTCCGGTTGGCCGCATGCGGAAGCCTCCAATATCTGCAGCAACCGCTAGTGGTGTATCGGTGGAACAGTGCGGGATCGATGCGCAGTACGATGAGCGGCCTAG
Source organism: Gammaproteobacteria bacterium (assembly GCA_028871525.1). GTDB lineage: Bacteria > Pseudomonadota > Gammaproteobacteria > Nevskiales > Nevskiaceae > SCRT01. Next base: position 11,340 of record JAGWMX010000066.1, on the reverse strand, counting down.
TCGCTCTCAATTACTGGCAGGCGATGCTGGAAGCATATTCTTTAGGCGCTTCACAGACGGCATTCCGCAAGGGCGCCTCACGCTTCCTCGAAAAATTGTTCGTGGCTTGCCTATTTCGTCGAAGTATTGCAAATGTACTAGATTGGGTGCGTCGAGTACACAGAGAAAGCCCAGTTTCTCCGTTCCGCATTCTTGCGCTAGCGACGCTGCGCATTCCGCTCTCGTTCTTCCGATTTATTCGGCGTCGCTACGCGACAGGAAGATTCATGTATATCAGTGTGTTGTACAGACGCTGAACGACCTGAGACGGGGCAATATGTCGCCGAAAGAGCGCAACCTCATGCGCGTTTGACGAATAGGAAAAGCGGTTCTTCGGGGTTCACACCGTGGCGGAATGGGTCAAGGTCAGGTAGGGCGTCTTGGTGTTTGCGCACGCACGAGGAGAGGCCGCTTGCTTCGATCCTCGCGAAGATGTCGGTACCATAAAGCCTGACGTGATCCTCCTGCCCATACAGCTGCAGTCTCGCTTCGGGTGACCGGAGGGCTGGGATCTCTAGTGTCGAGGACAACTGGGGCGAGAAAGGCGTTTGCAGAATCGCATAACCTCCCGGCTTCAATGTCCTGTATATTTCCGACAGCGCTAGGGAATCGTTGGTGACGTGTTCGAGCACATGGTTTGCTATGACAAGATCAAAATAATTCGTCTGGGTCGGGAGTGCGGTCAGATCCATTCGCGCTATTGAAGGGTTGTTGGGGAATAGGTCTGCCTGAACATACTCACGCGGTTGGTGTCGTGTTACGAAATCTCGAATATGCTGTTCCGGTGCAAAATGTAGTATTCCTCTGTCGTTAAACAAATTGGCCTGGTGTGCCCGGAGGTACGCGATCAGATGGCGTTCCCGGTCGGTTGAACCGCAGGCGGGACACCGGAATCGATCTAGGTCCGAGCCGATAATCCCCACCTCCCTGAGGATTGGAGAAAGAGCGTGCGAGCCATGCCGGTAAGGAAGAAATGCCGGGACGGTTCGCATACAGACCAAGCAAAACCCGGGTGCTTTAACAAGGAAGCTCCGGGCTAGCGCGTACACCGACCACATCAAACGTTTGGCCGCTGCCCTCATAGTTGAAGTACGCTGTACGGGGCTGACGCATGCTCACGATCAGTCATGGGAATGCTCTTTGGTCTTAATGCGGGCTGGGACGCCAGCGACGAGCACGTGCGGCGGAACGTCCGCGATCACGCAAGCGCCGGCGGCGATTACCGCACCCTCACCTATGGTAAGCGGGTGGTCGGGCCTTCCGTTAACGAAGCAAGCGTTTGTCCCCACGAACACGCCGGGTCCGAGGTGGACATTGCCGGTTATATTCACTCCTGGCGAGATGGTGCAGTAGTCACCAAGGGTTGAGTCATGGCTGATGGAGCAGTTCACGTTCACCTGTACATGGGAACCGATTACGACATTGCAGGTGACGACGGAGTTGGCGCATATCACTGTGCCCAAACCGACGCGAACCGAAGGTGATATTTCAACGCGTGGATGGATCAGGGTGGCGAAACGATATCCGGCCGAAGCAATCATATCCACGATTCGCCGGCGCTGCCTCGGGTCGCCAAGTGCGACAACGAAGCGTGTATGTTTGCTGGGTGTTAGCTCTGAAAGCAGCGAGATCGGTATTCCGTCGGTGGGTGATTCCAAGTACCGAGGGTCATCGACAACGAAACACCGGCTGACGTTTCCACCGTACGCTTGCTCCGCCAACCACGCGACTTCCCGACCTGACCCGCCTGCGCCAAAAATACAAAGTCGCCGCAAGTCCGGCTCTCGATCGTGAAATTCATGCGGTCTTATACTGGTCACCGGTCGGCCAGCTGTGCGATGACTGCGGCGATGGTGTCGATCGCGCCCTCAGGGAGTGAGTTTCCATTCGGCAGGACGATCACACGGTCGGCCACTGCCTGTGTATGTGGGAGTAGCAACCCAGCGTGAGGGAAAAGAGCACGGTACGGCTGCATATTGTGGCAACCAGGCCAAAAATACTTTCTGGCTAATATGTTTTCTGCATGGAGCGCCGCGACGATGTCGTCGCGGGAGACCGGGAATCCTCTATCGACTTCAATGACGACGTAGTGGTAGCTGTTGTTCTCGTTGGGGTCGAATCGCAGCAGGTTAACACCATGTATTCCCTTGAGCGCGTCACGATAATCGTTGTGGTGGCGTTTGTTGATGGCCACGACAGTGTCGAAGTGGTCCAGGTTCGCTAACCCCATTGCGGCACATACTTCGATCATTTTACCGTTAGTGCCGGGGTGGATGACTTTGTCGTAACCCTTGAAACCAAAGTTGCGCATGAGGCGCATGGTCTCGGCAAGTTTGTCGTCGTTGGTGGCTACTGCGCCGCCTTCGAACGTATTAAATGCCTTTGTCGCGTGGAAGCTAAATGTCTCACAGCAGCCGAAGCGACCAACTGGCTGCCCTTTGTAGCTGCTTCCAAACGCATGTGCGGCGTCGAACATCAGCTTCACGCCGTGCTGGTCAGAAATGTTTTGCAGCTCATCGACGGGCGCGGCCCGACCCCACAAGTGAACACCTATGATGCCCGTTGTACGAGGCGTCAGCATCCTACGTACGGCGTCGGGATCGAGGTTGTGGGTCGCCGGATCAATGTCAGCAAACACCGGCGTGATCCCTTGCCAGTGCAGGGCGTGAGCGGTGGCCACAAAAGTCCAAGACGGAACGATTACTTCGCCCGTAAGACCCAGCGCGCGAATGGCGATCTCTAACGCAATGGTGCCGTTGCACATGGCCACGCAATGCTTAACGCCAAGATACGAGGCGAGGCGATGCTCGAACGCCTGCACAGTCGGCCCGTCATTCGTCAGCCATCTGCTGTCGAGAATTCGGGCAACGTGCGTCAGGAATGCTTGTTGGTCGAAGATATTGGGGCGTCCGACGTGCAGCGGTTGGTCGAATGCCGGCGGAGCGCCGTGGATGGCGAGGTCTTGCTTGTTGCGGATATCCTTACGTGGCATTAGCGGTGAAGCGCTGCGCTTGTTGACGCGCGTAGAGTAGCTCAAGTGGTGGCCTGTATTTTGCGCCGGGTGCTCGATGTCGCAGTTCGGGCTGACTGGTTACCTGTGTCATATGCCGCGCTCATTGCGAGCTGCGTTCGGATCGGCCTACAGGGTGTTGCTTCGCCATCACTCCCAACCGTGGTTAAGTTCAGGGGTGCGAGTCGACGCCGAATGTGATGCAACGCTTCGGAAGCCGCACCGTTACGCTACCGACTATTGCCATAGTCCACTCCGAACACGCCAGAGCCAGGGGCATACCGATCTCGCCGAAATGCGCGGTTAACGGCAGCGCCACCATCAACAGTACGACCAAGCCGGCTATTTCGAACCCGACACGCGCCCACGGTTTGCCGAGCGCCATCAATGTGCTGCCCGCCGTAATGCGCAGCGCCATACCAGGCACGGCCAGGCACAGCCAGTGGATCATATGTTCGATGCCGTGGTACTTCGGTCCGAACAGCCATACGAACGCCGGCGCGATAAACCACAGCAGCGCTGCCAGCGCGACGCTGTAGACCAGTGCCGCGGCGAAGATCCAGCGCAGTAGGCGGGCGCTGCGCACGCGATCGCTCTGCCCCTCGCGGAACAGGCGCGGTAGCGCCGACAGCATCATCGCGGTCACTGGCAGTGTCAGTGCACCGATTACGCGCGCGCCGGCTGCGTAGACACCGGCTGCGGCCAGCGGCAGTAGTCTCAGTGCCAGCGTCTTGTCGAGTTCGGCGGGGCCGCTGGCGGTGAGATTGAGCGCCGCGTAGCCGGCGGCGCGGCGCAGTTCGGCCAGGTGCGGCAGGCGCCAGTCGCCCGGGACTGGCCAGGTGCTGCGCCGATCAACCGTGGCGGCGATCAGGACCAGCGCGGATGCGGCGAGATAGCACCAGGCGTAGGCACGCAACGGATCGGCCGGCCGCAGCAGCCAGATCGTCCACGCGGCCAGCAGGCGCAGGATCAGCGGCAGACTCAGGATCGCCTGCGAGGTGGCGATGCGGCCGCGCCCCTGATGTTCCATCGCCGGCAGGCTGAGCAGCGGCTGCAGCAGCAATTCGGTGGTGCCGAGGGCGATCAGGACGTCGGTGGAGATCCCGGCCTCGTGTGACAGCGCCGGTGCGATCAGTAGGTACAGCGCCAGCAGCGCGCCGCCGCAGAAGCCCGTGGTGCTGAGCGCGAATGGCAGCACCGAGGCGCTGCGCGCCGGGTCGCGCGAAACCTCCGCCAGCAGGACCAGATGGGTGCCGAAAGTGGACAGCGTGCCCAGCATCACCGCCAGCGCGGCGACGCCGGCAAAGGCGCCGAACTGCTGCGGTCCCAGCAGCCTTGCGACCAGCAGCAGGGTGCCGGCCTGTACGGCCAGCCGCAGGCCGAGTACGGCGCTGGTGCGAACGGTGGCGCGGGCGATGGGGCCGGGACGCGGCCGCGGCTTGCGCGCGCCGTAAAAGCGCATCAGTAACCGGCTGTCCGCCCCGGTGCAGGCGCGGAGGCGGCCGGCAGCCGTTGCTGCAGCGTCTGGATCTGTGCGGCGTAGATGTCCGCGATGTCGTGCCGGCGCAGCGCATCGAGCTGCGCGCGCGCCTGCTCGAAGTGCCGGCGCTGGATCAGCACGTCGGCGTAGCTGACGCGGTAGCCGAGCACGTTCGGCGCGTGGGTCACGGCGTCGGCCAGCAGACGCTCGGCCAGCGCCAGGTCGTGCAGGGTGATCTGCGCGTAGTTGGCGTAGCTGGTCAGCACGCGCACGTCCGGCGGGGAATGCGACAGTGCGGCGAGGAAGGCCTGCGTCATCTGCGCCGGCGCGATCTTGCACTCGCCGTCGTCGGCGCATTTGGCCAGCGCCTCCAGCGAGCTTTCGTCCTGCACGGTGACCGGGTTGTCGCGCAGGTGGTCGGTCATCGTCTGCCACCAGGCTGGCTTTTGCGGCAGGTTCATGCGCGAGTTCATGAAGATTAGCGCCTGCTCTGGCAGGATCGAGCTGCCCGGAAGACGCATCGCGCGCTCCAGCGGCGCATAGGCGGCGCGGGTGAACTTCGACTGCGGATCGTAGTGCGACAGGATGATATAGGTGCGGCCGAGGTCGTACTGTGCACGGGGAGAATCCGGTGCACGGCGGGCGAGTTCCTCGGACAGTCGCAACGGGCTGCCCCAGGCGTAGGCGGTGATCGCGGTTTGTGCAGTCCATACGATCATCAGGCCGGCCAGCAGCAGGCGGCGGGCGAAGGCCAGCGGCGTGCCGGCGGTCGCCAGCACCGGCACCAGCGCCAGCATCAGGCTGAAGCTGGCGAAGTAGTTGCGATGTTCATACACCAGCTCCAGCGGCAGGATTGTGGCCGTTAGGAGCTGACAGCCGAGGAACAGCGCCAGCCCCAACGCAACCAGAGGCGCGCGCTTGCGCAGCCAGGCGATGGCCGCGACCAGCGCCAGCACGCCCAGCGCGGACGGCAACGTCGTCCACGGCGTGAGCCACCCGGTCGATGCGCGGTAGTCGTCGTGGTAGAACGAAAGCGCGTGCGGCGTCGGCAGCAGGCTCCAGCGCAGATAGTCGAGCACCACCCGCGGTTCGGTCATCAGGCGTTGGCCGAGCGTGAAACCGCGCGCGGTCCAGGCGCTCGGCTTCAGCACTTGCGGCAGTTGCCAGGCCAGGCCGCCGAGCAGCGGCAGCACCAGCAGTGCCGAAAACAGCGTCAGCACGCCGGCGTCGCGGCGACCGTCGGTGCGCCGGAACCCGAGCAGGAACAGCTCGATCAACGCCGCGTACAGCGGCGTCATCGCCGCCGTTTCCTTGGCCAGAAAGCCGATGCCGCTGGCGGCGATCAGCGAAAACGCCGCAAGCGGCAGTCCGCCGCGCTCGCCGCGCAGGCTGCGGCGGCGGCCGGCGACGTAGCCGAGCAGCCCCAGCACGACGAAGACGTTGGCCAGTGACTCCATCCGCTGCACCACGTAGATCACGCCGGTCAGGTTGATCGGCAGCAGCAGCCAGCCGCCGGTAATCAACGCCGCCAGTACGCGCTCGTCGTCGGTCGGCGGCCCGGTGCCGCGGCGGCTGGCCAGCAGCAGCGCCGCGAGCCAGTAGAACAGCGCGCCGTTGAGCAGATGAATCACCAGGTTGGTGAGCTTCATCCAGAACGGATCCAGGCCGCCGGCCGCAAGGTAGTTGAGCGCGAAGCTGAGCGAGGCCAGCGGGCGTTTGAATTCGCTGGCCGGCGACGACAGCGCCGCGGCGGCCAGCGAGCGGAAACTCGCGTCCTTCGGCTGCAGGCCGGGGTTGTCGACGATGTTCGGGTAGTCGTCGAAGATGAAGCCGCCGTACAGGCCAGGCCAGTACGTCGCGGCGGTCACGACCAGCAGCGCCGCAAACAGGATGCGCGGAGATAAGCAGAGCGGTTTTCGCATGCCGTTATTGTTCCCGATTTGCCGCGCGCACGTCGGCTTCGATCGTCGCCCGCAGATGGGCGAATTCGTGCGGCCAGTAATGCTGCCGGTCCAGCACCCACTGGTGCAGCCAGGGCATGCCCGCGGCCGGCGAAACCCGCTGCGCGGTCAGGCCGCGGTAGGCGTCGAGTTCGGCCAGCGCCGCCTGCGGATGACCGGCCGCGGCCAGCAGCGCCGCCTGCGACAGCGCGACCTGCGGATCGGGGTGCGCATACAGGGCGGCCAGAAAACTTCGCAGCGCCGCTGCGGCGTCGCCGGCGGCCAGCGCCGCGCGACCGCGCAGGTCGAGCAGATCCTGCTGCCATCCCGGTTCCTGGCCGATGCGCGGATTGGCCTGTGCCGCATCCAGCAGGCGGTCGATGGCCGCCGGCGTCAGGCCTGGGCAGCCGCCTTGATGCGCCTGAGCGATCGCGCTGGTCAGCCACTGGTACGGCAGCTCGCCGAGGCGCACGGCGGTGCGCAGGGCCTGCGCGGTGGCCTCGAGATCCCTTTGCGGCACACCGTCGAGGCGGCAGTCGGCGTTGATCAGGTTGAAGGCGATCTGGATCTGGTCCGGCGCCCGGCGCAGGGCCGGCCGCAGGCGTTGCACCGCCGCCGCCGACAGCCCGCGTGCGTTGAGGATCTGTGCGGCGTAGGACTGCGCCCGTGGCGAGTCCGGGTTCAGCCGCGCCCACAGCAGGCCCTGCTCGGCGACATTGCCCCACAGCCGGGCACGCGAGTGGGTGAACAGGCACAGCAGCGCCAGCATCGCCGCGGTGGCCAGCGTCCGCAGCCGGACCGAGCGTCCGCCCGCGGTCAGTGCCGTTGCCAGCGGCCAGAACAGCGGCAGCGCCGGCAGGTAGTTGCGGTGCTCGAAATACAGCTCCAGCGGGATGGTCGTCGATTCGAGCAGATGGCCGGCGAAGAAGAACAGCAGCGCAAAGCTCCACAGCGGCGCCCGCCGCCGCAGTGCCCATGCGCCGGCCAGCAGCCCGGCCAGGCCCAGCAGCGCCGGCAGCGTGGTCCACGGCGTCAGCCAGCCGGTGGAGGCGTGAATCTGGTCGTTGAACAGGCCCGGTGTGAACGGACGCGGCAGCCACAGCAGGCGCAGGTAATCCCACAGCACGCGCGGCTCGGTCAACAGCCGCTGAGCTTCGGTCCACTGCCGTCCCACCGGCGGCGGCCCGCCGAGCAGGCGCGCCGCGGTCCAGGCCAGATAGCCCAAAACGGCCAGCGCCGGCAGCCAGCCGAGAACCAGCAGGATGCGTCGATCGACGGCGCGGCCGGAAGAGGCAGATCGCCGCACCGTCTTCCCGTCATTGCGAGACGCGAAGCGGCGAAGCAATCCCGTGAAGATGCCTGCGGTTTCGATCCCAGGCCTTGCCCGAACATCGAGATTGCTTCGTCGGACTTCGCCCTCCTCGCAACGACTTCCGGTCGGGTCGGATGCGCGACCCTCGCAGTGACGCAACGCCGCCGGCCGCAGCAGCAGGTATTCGATCAGCAGCGCGTAGACCGGCAGCAGCGCGCCGTTGGCCTTGCACAGCGTCGCCAGCATCGTGCCGAAGCCGAGTCCGAGCAGCTCCAAAGACACGCCGCCGGCAATTTTCCCTTGCGCGAGCCGCTGGCGGCCGGCCAGCCAGACCAGCAGGCCGGTCATTATGAAAGTCGCCGGCAGCATCGCCTCGCGCTGAACGACGTACAACGTGGTCGAAACCAGCAGCGAGTGCAGGCCCCAGAACGCGGCGCCGAGCAGCGCCGCGCGCTCGGCGTGGGCTTCGGCGAGGCCTGCGCGCCGACCCAGCGCCAGCAGCAGGGCGGCGAGCAGCACGACGTTGAGCAGGTGGAGCAGCAGGTTGGTGCGCTTGAACAGCCGCGGATCGGCCGGCCAGTTCTGCGCGTCGAGCAGGAAGCTGGCGACGGTCAGCGGCCGGCCGGTGGGGTCGCCGCCACCGGCGGTTAGGTAGCGCCACAGCGCCGGCGCGTTGTCGATCGGGCCGCTGGCGCCGAGCGCCGGCAGGTTGGCGTAGTCGTCGAACAGAAAGCCGCCGGTAAGGCCGGGCCGGTACGCGAGCCAGATCAGAGACAGCAGCACCGGCAGCGCCAGTGCCGGCAGCCAGCGCCGGGTGAAACGGGGTGCGTTCAATGGTTCAGGGAATCAATGGCGGTCAAAAAAGAAGGGCCGCTCCGGGCGGCCCCTCTCCCTCCCCCCAAGTATTGGTGAAGACTTGCGTCGGTTAACCTGCGGCGGTCGAGCCGGACGCCTTACTTGCGGCAGGACGACGGCAGATATTTGTCGGGAATGTTGGTGTTCGCATTGGAACAGGTCCAGGCGACGCTGCCGGCGTTGGTGGTGGAATTGGAAATCGGCGACAGCACCAGGAAAAGCCCGTCAATTTTAGCGTTGGCCTGCTGTGGCGATGTACTGCTGAACTTCACCTGGATCTGGCCGGCAGTACCAGTCCCATTTACATCTAGTTGGCTCACGTATTTGCCGGTAATCGAAGTGTTCTTAGCCAATCCTGCACTCGCGTTATTGCTCGGCCAAGTGCCGTGGTTGGTGAAGAACTCCGCCACCGCAGTCTTGGCGCCGTCGGCCAGGCTCAGGCCTTCGGACACCTGCGAGCGGATCACGTAGTCCTGGTAGGCCGGAATGGCAATGGCCGCCAGGATGCCGATGATGGCGATGACGATCATCAGTTCGATCAGGGTAAAACCTTGCTGTTGCTTCATCTCAAACTCCTCAAACTGAAACTGCGTTGGTTGATGATGAAAGGCGGACATCCACCCCCGCCAATGGTGACGCAAGCGGGGTGCCAATCCGGAACTCTTTTCTATTCATGCGGTTGCAAAAAACTTTTGCGCTCGAAGCACGGCGAAACGTCATCTGCGGTTGAAAAGCGACAAAAATTGTCAGCCGGGTGCGGCCGGCGGCGCCGGCCCGCCCGGCCGTCGCGCCGCGGCTGCGGCCGTTCAATTGCGGCACACCGACGGCAGATAGCGCGCCCGCAGCTTGCTGCCGTCGCCGCGACAGGTCCAGATGATGGAGCCGGCGGTGGTGGTCGGCGACAGGCTCAGCGTGCCGCCGTTGATCTGCGCATTGGCCTGGTTGCCGTAGGTGGTGGTGATGACGCCGTTGGCCACCGCCACCGAGGTCACATAGTTGCCGCGGATGCTGGCGGGGCTCGGCAGCCCGACCGAAGCGTTGTTGGCCGGCGGCGTGCCGTGACCGGAGAAGAAATCCCACACCGCCGCCTTGGCGCCGGTGGCCAGGCTCAGGCCTTCGGCCACCTGCGCGCGGATCACGTAGTCCTGGTAGGCCGGAATCGCCAGCGCCGCCAGAATACCGATGATGGCGATGACGATCATCAGCTCGATCAGCGTAAACCCCCGTTGAACCCGCAATGCCTGCAGCCGCAATGCCATGACGCATCTCCCCTGGAATCGTCTGCTTTAGAGCAAGTCTGGTGCCGATTCGGATTATGCGAGATGGATCAGTATGTTATTTCTACAGGTCGATGGCGGGAACGGGCCGGCGCTGCCCCTGAATGGCCGCAAACTGACATTTTTGGGCAGCCCGCCGCGGGCTGGCGCGGCGCGGTTTCAGCCCGGCGGCGGCCGCAGCGCCAGGATGAAGTGCCAGTGCTGCGGCGTCACCGGCATCACCGACAGCCGGCTGCCGCGCGCCAGCAGCGCCAGGCCGGCCAGCCGGTCGGCGTGGCGGCGCAGTTCGGCCAGCTCGATCGGCCGCCGCAGCCGGCGCACGAGGCGCACGTCCACCAGCCACCAGCGCGGGGTTTGCCGGTGGGCGCGCGGGTCGTAGTGCGGATCGCTCGGGTCGAACTGGGTCGGGTCCGGCCGGGCCGGAGCGAGGATTTCGACGATGCCGACGATGGCCGGCTGCGCGCAACTGGAGTGGTAGAAAAACGCCTGGTCCTTGGGGCGCATCTCATCGCGCAGGAAGTTGCGCGCCTGGTAGTTGCGCACGCCGTCCCAGGCTTCGGTCTGGGCCGGGCGGCGCGCCAGATCGTCGATCGAGAACGCCTGCGGCTCGGATTTCAGCAGCCAGTAGCTGCGCGCGCCGGCGCTCATGTCCCGCCTCCGGTTGCGGGCGGACGGCGGATGCGCAGCAGGCCGCGTTCCGTGGCCACCGCGTGCAGCGGCCGGTCCCAGCATTCCCGCGGCAGGCTGGCGACGCGCTGACAGGCGTAGGCATAGCCGATGCGCAGCGGCCGGCGGCCGGTTCCGGCCAGCGCGCGGTCGTAGTAGCCGCCGCCGCGGCCGAGCCGGGTGCCGTCGGCGGCAAAGCCGACCAGCGGCAGCAGCAGCAGGTGCAGGCCGCGCGGCCGCGCCCGCGGCCGGCGCTTTAGCGGCTGACGGAACCCGAGCCGGCAGCGTGCGCTGCGGAAACCGGCGCCGATGCGCACGAAGATCATCCGCCGTGCGTCCACCACCACCGGCAGGTACAGGCGCTTGCCGCGCCGGCGCAGCGTCCGCAGCAGCGGCGCGGGGTCCAGTTCGGCGCCCTGCGCCAGATAGACGGCGATGCGCCGCGCCCGCCGCAGTTCGCGGCTGCGCAGCAGCGCCGCCGCCGCGCGGCGTGCGGCGGCGGCACGCCGCGCCGGGACGATCGCGGCACGCCGGCGCAACAGAGACAGACGCAGCGCGCGTTTGCGCTGCGCAGAATCGGAAAGGGTGTCTCCCACCGGTGCCGTCACCCGTCTTCGACCTTGAGACAAGGTCTCAAGTGGGCGCCGAACCGCGTATTCGGGCTTTCCGCTGTGCTGCGGACCTGCACTCCCTGCGCGGGGATGGCTCCCGGTTCACGGCGATAGGCTCAAGGGGTTCTTCAGACGGAACGTCGAACACCG